>JANXSG010000091.1 GCA_025352825.1 Chthonomonadaceae bacterium
CTAACGTGAGGACGTGTTGATACACGCTGATAGCTCTCGCATTCTCTTTGCCCTTGGCGCATAGTCGGGCTAGAGTTAACTGCCTGTTTATGTCTTTTGGATTATCCCGAGCCTTCTCTTCGGCGAGAGAACGCGCAATAAACGAATCCTGAAGACGCTTATTTTCCTCCATTGCTTGTTTTGCCCTCACTGCATTACCATTTCGCTGACATGCGCGGGCAAGCCAGTACCAGACACTTGCAGTCCCAGGAGATACTGCAACAGACCGTTCGAAAAGTAAAACGGCTTCTTTGGAATTTCCTCGAATGTAGGCAACGCGGCCTAATCCAAACAGGACATACGGATCCTCAGGCATCTTCTGAAGAGCCTGTTTAAATACGGCATCAGCTTCCAAAATACGTGCTGGTGTCGGCAGATAATTGAGCAGAAACATTGCAAATTATGCCTTGATATCCGAGTTGTCCGGAGACAAAGAAACTGCCTCACGAAACAGCTTCTCGGCATCGGGAGAGTGCTCGGTTTCGTGCAGCATTTCGGCGTAGTCCGCGAGAAGAACAGGATTTGTTGAATCCAATTTAACAGCTTTTCCGAGCGCTTCTGCGGCCAGACTGCTGCTATTCGGACGGTCGCGATAAGCAAGACCGAGAGCATACCAGAATGCAGAGTTTTTTGGCTCCGCTTCTGTTGCTTTCTGAAGATGCTGGATAGCCTGTGATGAGAATCCGGACGAATTGAGATATTTTGCTATATGAAACTGTGCCAACGCCAGGCCGGGATTGAGCCGTACAGCGGCATTCAAGAAGGGAAATGCTTCCCCCTGCTTCCCCATTCCAATGAGAGTTAGCCCCGCTCCCTGGAATGCAGATGCGTTATTGGATTCGCGTTCCAATACGTGCTGGTAGGCAGCATTCGCCTCGATGTATTTTTTATTTTTAAAAAGGTTATCCGCATCACGCAGCAGGGTTACAATCGGGGTCGGCGAACCTGTATTTTCCGGAAGTGAGACTGTCGAGTGTCGCAGCACCGCTTCGGGATATTCCTGCTCAAATGCCGACAGCTCCTGCCGAATATCCTCTCTATTCGACCCTAGCGCCAATGCACGCCGATAAAAAGAGGCCGCCTCTACAAATTCGTCGTGATCTCGGCAAAATCTTGCCAACGCTAAAGGCGGTTCTGGCGAGGTGGCAGTCTGCATCTGAGCCACAAGCTGCGATTTCCGAACAAGATACTCCTGCAGCACACGACGTCTTTCAGTCTGTTCTGAAGCCAGTCGGATCTCACCAAGATGTTTATATACAAGAGCTAAATTAAAAGCAATATCCGGACTGTTGGGGGAAACATTCTGGGCATTTTCAAGTGCAGTTCGCGCCTCTTTCCAGCGTAACTCACGGATATAACATTGTGCAAGCAACTCATAAGCCTGCGGAAGCAGCGTACCAAGCTCCAAACTTTTTTCTAAACTCTGCCGTGCAGTCTCTATTGCAACAGGCGATTTTGCGGCTGACAGAAGCGCACGCCCGAGAGCGAGATGAGTCTTCGGCTCCTCCGGCGCTACACGTGCAGCTTCACGGTATTCGCCTACAGCACTGGCAGCTTTTCCCATATCGAAAAGAATATTACCGTAACTGATACGGATTCGCCAATCTGCCGGAGCTAGGCGAACCGCATTCGAAAGAGCATCACTGCTCTTTTTCTGCCATTCGGGTGACGCCCCCGCCATCTGAACCATGTCGGCAGTTTTTTGGGCGGCGGATCCTGCCACACGCCAGTACTCCGCATTTCCCGAATCGCCCTTTATGGCTTCCATCGCCTCTTCATACGCTCGATTGTAGGCATTTCGCTGAAAATAGAGTTCTGCTAGGGCAAAATGTGCGCGTGGACTATCGGGGTGTTTCTGAAGATAGGTGGTGAGGATACCAAATGCCTCCTGATCACCTGCTGCGCTTCCAGCGGCATTTGCTGCCGCCAGCCAGCTAGCCTCGTCATTGTCATCAAGTTCTGCTGCTCTTCGAAATCCTTGATGGGCAAGCTCCGTTTGACCGAGATCACGGGCACGCAGCCCAAGATAGTAGTGGATACGCGGGCTGTAGGGATGTTTTTCGGCCTCTCTTTGAAGAGTTTCAAGAGAAGCTGATCGGAGCGAGCGTTCGGCTCGAAAAGGGGCTGACCATAACCATATCGCAATTGAGATAAGAGAAATAGAGAAGAGAACAAGAATAATATTTTTCTGAGGGAAAACGGATTTCATGTACAATTATACACTTGAGAATTTATTTCAGATATTGAGGATATGAAATATAAACTGCACTACAGGAAAGTCTGTGCATACAACTCTCGTTAAACACAGCTATTTGGCCCCCTCTGAGAAGGAAGTTGAGCCTGCATATGCATTGATAGTTAGATTTCAGAAGCCATGCCGAATATTTATACAGACTATCCTGTAGTGCCATAATTTAAGTATATCTAGATCAAACTAACAGCTTCACCCTTTGCGGCTTTGCGTCTTTGCGTGACTCGAAAAAAAAATGTAAGTGTTTATACCAGCGTATAGCTTATCCATTTATATGAGTTCTTTTTAAGGCCAGTTTCACGCAAAGCCGCAAAGACGCAAAGGGTGAAGCTGTTAGTTTACCAAAGGTTAGGAATATTTCTTAGTTCGGTTAGTTTTAAGTATGCTGAGTATTTGTCTATACAGATCAGTATCATAAAAAAATCGAAAAGTATACCAGAAGTATTTATGTGCTTAAAATTTCCTGTAGTGCCATATAAACTTTCGCACCTTAGTTGAAGGCTTGGATGCTTCCAACTAAGGTGCGAATTTAGATTAAGGAATCAAAGGAAGCCAGTTCTGAGCGCCCATCTGACCCCATCGGACGTTCTTTGCATGTCCGTCGCCGAATACGAAGTTAGCATTTCCAGATTTCTTGCCAGTTCGCTGATGTCGGAACGCGGGATATTTACACTGCCATGCGCCGCCTGTATTTCCACCAGGGCCGCCTGTCGCCCATACACAGTCAGTTGGGTTCACACCTGGCGTACCGTCAGAAAAGTCCTGGAATTTGCTCCAGTTATTATAGAAGTCGATAGCTTTCTGGCTGGACTCATCTGCATCATAGTCGCCGCCAGGCTGGACACGGGTAAAGTCTGTACCAGGATCGCCAAATCCCCCTGAACCATTATTCCATGAAGCCCAGACTTTATTGGTTTCACCCGCCCAGACAGTGTCTGCAGGGCGCGCCATAGCGGATAAAGATTTAGCTGGGAATGCACCGCCGCCAGCGAGCTGTGCATTCAATGCGTAGCTTAGCGGTTTGCCAACGCTGTCTGAAGGACAGTGCCACATGCCAGTATAATCCGAGAAATTGTCATTGACAGGCTTCCCGTTATTGACATAGGGTTCAATTGTCTGATTCCAGGTTTTTTCTAAACCCCAGGCATATGGGAAATTCTCATCGTAGTCCTGAACATACATAACCGTTGCCAGGCCAATTTGCTTGATGTTGGAAAGACAAACTATCTTTCTGGCCTGCTCACGTGCCTGCGCAAAGACAGGGAAGAGTATAGCAGCCAATATAGCAATAATGGCGATGACGACGAGCAGCTCAATGAGCGTAAAACCCGTACTTCTGTTGCTTCGATGCTTGTTACAATTCTCCTTTTTAGATGGATGTTATAAAAAATCCGTATACCATTATCCGATGGGTGATAGTGCACCGGACAGAATAAAATCTATTTCTTTTGCTGAGAGGCGTACACCTGAGACAGCGACATGCCTCCATAACCTTTTGTGATGGTCTGCAGTTTTTCCTGATCATCCTTGCTTAGCTTGCTCATAACCCCCTGGGATTCATTAGCCTTTTGTACCAGCCAATCGCTATCGGCCTTTTTCTCTGCAGATACTGGAGCAGCTTCAGGCTGATATCCCCGGAGGGTTTTGTAACCATAAAAGCTTATCACGATTACAAGTAAAATGACTGCTGCCGCGATCATGGCAGGTGTAACCTGCTGCGAAGCCGTTTTTTGTTTATTTTGGGTAGCCACGAATACTACTCCTTTGCATTTTCTTGATGCCTGGTTCCTTCGAAAATCGCATCGCCAAACTTCGTATTATTCAAGAGATCCCATCGAGGAATCTCACCCAGTTCTGGCAGAATTCGCACCATGATATTTTTTAGCGGCACTCCCTCGATCAGCGGTATTAACAGGCTCTCCGCCATGGCGACCATTAAGTTGGCTAACTCAATTTTCGTGAAAGCTTGGCCTTCTCCAAACAGCAGCCGTGTTCTTAAGCCCTCGATTCCCACGACGGCAAAATCGTTCTTACCAAAACCAATGCGCCTTCCGCGGGTGGCCAGAGCCAGTTCAAATCCGTTCCAGGTGGTGTGGCTGGATCCTATCACGGCAGCGGTTGGACGGATAACTTCCGGGAGAGAAAGCCATGCCTCCATCTGACTCTGGGCCTGCTCTACAGAATGGTTAATCCGCCCAATATACTCTGACGGCGGCTGGATTCCAAATTGTTCCTGCATGGTGTGGCTATAGCCATCAAGCAGTCGATACGTAAAAATCTCGTTGTGAGAATATCCCACATAAGCAATGCGCTGGTGTCCGCGCCCAGCAAGATTCATGACACAGGTACGCACAAGAGCTTCATGATCAAAATCAATCTGTGGCCACACCGGACAGTCCATTTCCAGCCGGCCCTTAACCACAAAAGGAATCTTGTATTTTTCAGGAATTTTGCCCTGCTCGAGAACATCGTCTTTCAGTCCCCAGAGTACAAAGGCATCGTATAGATTGGATCGACAAGATTCTTCAAGGGTGGCGAGAAGCGCCTTCTGTTCTGTGAATACTTTAACTCCAAGGCTCAGCCCGTTCTGCCCGAGGTACTCTGCAAGCACCTCTACTACCCCTTCATATCCCGGAGGAAGATAGTTTATGGTGCCATCTGGCTCAATGCGGTTCAGATAGAATAGCCCAACTGTTCCTGTCTTACCACTTCTGAGCGCACGCGCCGCTGCATTCGGACGGTAGCCCATCTGCAGTGCTGCTTCACGAATGCGTTTGCGTGTGTCTTCGGAGGCCCACACCCCATCTCGCTTATTAAGAACGCCGGAAACCAGACTGGGGGAAAGATTTAATTGTGCAGCGACATCCCGCAGCTTAACCGCCATATGGAACCTCAATCTGGCTTGAATAAACGCTATATATATCGTTTCATATGAAACGATGTATATCCAACAAGATATTATCATAGAGTTAATGATTTGTCAAGTGATTTTAAACGATTAAGTGTAATTATTTACAAATAATATGCTAAAGAATGCGATAGTGGTTTAACAGAGTGCGACCCAAGTGGTAAAGATAAGTTATTGGATACCAGATTACTCAGCACCATGTGATATTTTTTTGAGAGTACACCGCATGATTTATCCGATGACTGGACATAATCACCTCACACCCACACCTCGGCTATCTTCCAAGCTCGACAAAGAAGAAATACTGCTGGGCCCAGCCCGCATACTCTCCGAAACGTGAAATGTACGCGGATCGGATGGCTTGATATACGGTCGGTGTGAGAGATTTACCGGTGGTTTCGAAGAGGAAAAGTCTTTCCGCCACCTGCCGAACATGTGTGTCCACCGGAACGGCAGCATGTTTATCCAGGGAGAACAGGCAGATGCAATCGGCTATTTTTGGCCCGATCCCGTGCAAAGAGCTTAGTAAAGTGTGCGCTTCATCGTAGCTTTTACTTCTTAACGACTCAAGCCAGCCTTCCGGACGGTCGAGCAGTTCTTTAGCAAGTGCAATGACCCTCGGCGCACGATAACCCCAGAGCTGGGATCGAAGAACTGCGTCATCGGCATTGGCTAGAGCTTCTAGTGTGGGGAATGCATAGAGCGGAACTGGAGATTCTTTCGGAAGCCCGGGAATTTCACAGCCGTATCTCTGAGCCAATTGTGCAACACTGCGCTCAATCTTTACGACCGTATTGCAGCTTGCACATTGGAATGCAAAAAAACACTCCTGAGGCGGTTGGCGCAGAATTCTCAGTCCGTGATTTATCCTTAAACACTCACCTAAAACATCGGGTGCAGCTGCAAGCCACTCGTTCGTCATCCTATCGAGATCGATGTCGAGGGCAAGATAGTCGATAATAATACTCTTATTATCTTGCTCGGGGAAGGTCTGCCAGTACAGAGGATTTTTGGCTGAACCCGATTCCTGCCAGAGCACAACCCCCGTACTCTCAATCGTTCCCCACCAGATATCCAATTCCCCTTTTCTCCAGCGAAAACTCTGCCCGCTGCGCAGAGTAGATGCGAGGTTAATAGGGGAATGTGTAGTCTCCAGTAAGTTCCACCTGAATGAGATCTCAGGGGGATGACTCATCTCTTAGCGATACGCTTTTTGGCTGCCGGCCCCGCGTTAATAGCGGCGAATTTTTGAGGCGGCGCTTTGGGGAGTCGGTCGTAAGTCATCAAGCCATTCAGTTCCTGCTCCACATCTGTTAGCTGCGTATAGACGAACCCTGAAATTCCCAGAGCTCCATTAAGCTGATCGGTCAGAAACTTGTATTTATCCAGCAGTGCATCGGGAGTACGAACCGTCTGATATCCCCATCCTGTAATCCAGGTGTGTTCGGGAATAGGCAGAGCGACACCACCATATTCCCCGACCCAGGTGGTTCGCGCAGGATTAGCATTCGCATGTTTGGAGAGTTCGTTGCTGTAGTCATGAATATCGGTAATGTCGGTGTGGGATCGCTGATCCCATCCGGAGGCATCGATAATAGGGCGGGTGGAATCGGAGATGCGTGTGAGATCGACCACCCTTTCTTGAAACTCTTTTGGATCACCCCAGTTTTCATTAAAAGTGACCCATAGCGCTACACAGGGATGCGCACGAACCGCATCCATCACTTCACTCCACTCGTGAACAAAGTTGTCTTTTGCCTCCACGGACTGGAGATTATGGCTGCTGGGCATATCCTGAGCTACCAGTAAACCGAGTCTATCGCACCAGTAGTACCAGCGCGGGTCCTCCACCTTCACATGTTTACGAGCGAGGTTGAAACCGAAAGCTTTCGTTACAGCCACATCATTTCTAATTGCCTCATCGGTTGGCGGAGTATAGATACCGTCCGGCCAGAATCCCTGATCTAATACTCCCTTAAGGAAGTAAGGCGAACCATTGAGGGTTATTCGATTATTCTCCAGCCCGATAGATCGAAATGCAGTGTAGGCCTTAACCTGATCCTGTACGCCAGCAGCATTTCTTACTGTTAGAATAATATCGTATAAGCTGGGATGCTCAGGCGACCAGGCAGATGCTCCCGGAACTGTGCAGGTTAGCAGATAGTCTTCTCCTGCGCCATCCTGTGTAATGAACTTGATCGGATTATACAGACCAGGGCCAGATATTTCTGCCTGAAGTTCGAGGCCAGCTTCCGCCTGCGCAATCTTGGCGCGAATATTTATCTTGCCTGTCTTGAGATCGGGCTCCAGTTTGAAATCTGAGATGTGGGTATCGTTCACCGGTTCCAGCCATACCGTCTGCCAGATTCCTGTAGTTCGCGTGTACCAGATTCCTTCACTGCCAAGCTGTTTGCCTTTAGGCTGATAGGCGCCCTTTTTGGGATCGGCAGGATCAAAAACCTGAACTACTATCTCCTGCTCTTCAGATTTACTGAGAGAGTCGGTGATATCGTAAGTAAATGGGGTATATCCGCCGCGGTGAGACCCCTGGAGTTTCCCGTTCACGAAGACGCTGCTTTGCCAATCTACCGCCCCGAAGTGAAGCAGAACTCGTTTACTCTTCCAGCGTGATGGAATTCGGAAGTGGCGACGGTACCAGATATGCTCATGTATCTCTTTTCCTTTGCCAATTCCTGAAAGAGAGGCTTCGAACGTCCACGGTACCAATATCTTGTCTGGAAATGCGTGTCCGTTACTCCAGCCAGCTGCAGTTCCCTCAGTGTTGTCGTCGAAGGCAAACTCCCACATCCCGTTGAGATTTTGCCACTCTTTCCGCACAGCATTTGGCCGGGGATATTCCGGGCGTGCCGTCTCCGGCGAGACATCTTTCGACCACCGTGTAGTAAGCGGCGACGGAGCCTGCTTCCACGTTTCTACTGCCATCGATTTGCTTGCGCTAAATCCGGTTGTAACGATTAATATAAATACTGTAATGAAAGGTTTTACCATAACTTGCTCTCCCCCCCGACCCCTCTCCCAAAAACAGGAGAGGGGAGACGATTGCACGGTATTTTCTGTATTTATCAAGTTCACCCTCATCCCCGGCCCTTCTCCCTTTATCACTCGCTCCTCGTTAGGGAGAGAGGAGCAGTATCACCACTATTTGTACTTCGCAATTGATATTTCCAATGCGAAGAGACGATGTATATATTCGCTCCCTTCTCCCTAGCGAGGAACGAGTGATAAAGGGAGAAGGGCCGGGGATGAGGGTGAACCTTGGTGAGGGCTGGAATTCACCTACTTATTTATCGTAAAGTGTTCGATCTCAGTGCCATCTTTTCGGATGGCGCTGCATTTTAGAGTGTCACCAACCAGATCACAGACCACGATATGATTGACTGTTTCCCATTTATCTCCGGCGATAGCGCCTTTCTGTTCTGGGAAACATGGATACAGTGGCGCTCCTCCTCCGCCAGATACCAGATAGGTGATGCCATCTCGCACAGTGCGGTAGTAGTTGTGATCGTGGCCATTGAATACACCCTGCACATGATATTTCTGGAATACCGGACAGAGAGCGGCACGCACATTCAGATCGCTGCCGTGCCCGCCAATGGAGTACGGCGGTACATGGAAGAATACGAACGTGAACTTCGCTTTCTTGTTTGCCTCCAGATCTTTTATCAGCCACTGATACTGTGTTGATTCGGGTTTGTACTCTTCATGCTCATCTATATCCAGAGCGATAAAATGGCACTGTTTCTTATCAAATGAGTAGTACTTTTTGTTTCCATTGGTGAATGAGATCGTGAGGCGTTCGTCGTAGCCAGCCCCACCGAAATCGTGATTGCCTCGTGAAGGATATACTGGGATTTTCTTGCGCATATCTCCCGTAATATCATCGTAGATTTTCCATAGATCGTTTTCGCTGCCACGGCGAACCAGATCCCCAGTCTGAAGCACCATATCTGGTTTCTGCTCCATTATTAATTTTACCACTGCCCTGTGTGCGTCATGTCCATCACGTGTATCCCCGTAAATCACAAATCTCAGACTCCTGCCCGGTACGTTCCCGGCAGGTTCTGGGGAGTTTGCGAGAGCCGCACCTGAGATAGCTGCAGTTATTAATAACACTGCTGACAGCTTCATTATTTCTAGTCTCGTCTTCATACTATTCCTTCCTGATAAAATTGCCCTCACCCCCGGCCCCTCTCCCAAAAACAGGAGAGGGGAGGACGGTAGTATGGCGTTAGGTTAAGCTATAAAATAGGGATTTACAGTAAATTTTATGCGAAGAAATAAATTTCTTCGCTTGGTAGCCTGCGGCTGAATGTCCTTAGGACACTGGATGCGATGTTGCGTAAATCGTGTGCGAAGCACATTCGGCGGAACGCCACATAGCGAAGAAATTCATTTCGTCGAGTCCGCGTATCTTAACCTCACCCCTATGGGTGCCGGGGGTGATGGCTTAAGTAGCGACTCCTCTTCCGGCCGCTCGCACCATGTTCGGTCCGTGTTCTGTCTCCCAGCACCCTTTAGCGGATGGGAATATCTTACCCGGGTTGCATAGATCATTTTGATTGAAAACGAGCTTAAGCTTCTTCATGAGATCCAGATCAATTTCAGAGAATAGCCATGGCATTGCATCCATTTTTTCGACCCCGATACCGTGTTCCCCTGTCAAAGAGCCGCCAACGTCCACACACAGTTTCAATATCTCGTGCCCGGCTTCTATTACACTCTGCACCTGCAGAGGATTACGCTCATCGTACATCAGATTGGGATGGAGATTGCCATCGCCCGCATGAAAAACGTTTCCTACTTTCAGGCCGTGGCGTGCTGCAATTGCGCTCACTTCACGCAATACCTCGGGAAGTTTTGTACGTGGAATCACACCATCGTGAGTAACCATGGAAAGACCCAGACGACCAAGAGCCCCGAACGCTTGCTTACGGGCTTTCCATAGCAACGCTCTTTCTAATTCTGTTTTAGCCTGCCGCACTTCTCTGGCGCCATTTTTCTCCGCAATCGAGCGGGCGCGGTCTGTCTCCTCATCCAAACCAGCCTCGAGTCCATCGAGTTCGATGATGAGAACCGCCTCTGCATCCATGGGAAAACCAAGATGAAATGCCTCCTCACACGCTTTGATAATGAAGGTATCTACCATCTCAAGAGCTGCTGGCAGCACCCCAGCAGCAATGATATCGGAAACCGTAGCCGTAGCCTGATCAGCAGTATCAAAGATTACCAGCAGAGTTCTAACAGACTGCGGAAGCGGAGTCAGGCGCACCGTGACTTCCGTCACCAGACCGAGTGTACCCTCGGACCCGACCACCAAACCCACCAGATCGTATCCCGGAGAATCTTCTGCCTTGCCGCCCAGGCGGACGATCTCGCCATCTGGAAGAACCATGGTTACACCTGTCACATGGTTCGTAGTGACACCATATTTGAGTGTGTGCGGGCCGCCTGCATTCTCTGCCGTGTTCCCACCGACTGTACACGCTCCCTGACTGGATGGATCCGGCGCGTAGTGAAGTCCGTCCGCCTTAACTGCCTTGCTGAGGTAGATATTCACACAGCCAGCCTGAGCGGTCATACGCCTGTTCGGAACGTCGGTTTCTAGGATCTGGTTGAGCCGTGTCGTGGCGATCACCAGGCCGCCTTTCACCGCAGTTGCTCCTCCAGAAAGCCCGGTTCCTGCCCCTCTGGGAATAAAGGGAATACCGTACTGGCAGCAGAGTTTGATGATACGAGAAACTTCATCTGTGTTCTTCGGGAGAGTCACCGCGTCCGGAAAATGTTTCTCCGGAGCGTAGGCATCACAATCGTAAGCCCGCAGAACCGCTTCTGAAGTTAGCAGACCAGCTTCGCCTAGAAATGCGTTTAATTCTTTAAGAAAATTATCCGGTAGTTTGTTATGCGTTGGTGTCATTGATATGGATATGGGCGATATAATCAAAAGCTGATATGATTTTTGCCTAGCCCCTGCCCTCATCCCCCGACCCCCTCTCCCAAAAACAGGAGAGGGGGTGACTGAATTACGGGATTATCTGTTGATTGTTAAATTATTCTCCCCCGACTCTATTCCACTCCGTGGAATAGAGAGAACCTACTACCGCTCTAGCTTCCCTTCTCCTGTTTTTGGGAGAGGGGGTCGGGGGGTGAAATGTGCGGATACACCCGACTTTTGCAATTGCCTCTTTTGATATGATTTTATTTGCCTTTTGTAAAAAGGCACTACGGCTGATTAAATTTGATCTACGTTACAATTTCCCACCGGAAACGATCCGTTTTTTGCTCTGAAGCAGAGAATTGAGTATGATCATTACAATTAAAAGAGCTCCTTGAATGCCAAAAGTAAATTTAACCGTTCCAAGCGAGGCATTTCCCCCAGAACTCATAACCCCGTAACGAACTAGTTCGTTCAGAAATAGAGATCCGAATGCGATTAGCTGACGCACGCCGTCTAGTATAAACAGGCTGCGAACGCTCTCATATCGCCTTCTTCCCAGAAAGTACAGACCAACTAGCAGCAACCCGCATATCTCTGCAATGCGCCCCGCTACGGAAGTAAAGGGCAAAATCCATGCGGCGCTGCTGGACTGGCTAGTTCCAATGAGTACACTGATGACGGATCCGAGCCACAAAGACGCCGTAAGTTGTTCAATAATATCAGCATAGGCTGGCAGTGGTCTTTTCATTTTATGAAAGTAGTATAGCATCTAACCGTCAAGATAAGAAGTATATTGCACTGGGATTTAAAGCCCTCACCTCCCAGTCCCCTCTTTCTTTCAAACCCTCACCCCCCGGGAGGGTGGGTCAAAAGTCTCTTTCGGGCTGTAAATGGGCTAAAAGTCGCTATTTTTCAATGGCAGATCAGCGTCAAAAAAATCTTCGTCGCTTGTATGGGCATTGTAGAGCGTTTTTTTTCAATCGAAAATTTCAGAAAGACTTTTGACCCGCCCTCCCGGGCCCCTCTCCCAAAAACAGGAGAGGGGGTGACTGAATTACGGGATTATCTTTTGTTTGTTAAATTATTCTCACTTAACTCTATTCCACTTCGTGGAATAAAGAGAACCAACTACCGCTCACCTCACCCCAACCCCTCTCCCGCCCGTTCGTACCTCACTAGGAGAGGGGCAAATGCACAATTTCGTCACCCCCTCTCCTTTGCGAGGAACGAGCAAGATGGGAGAGGGGGCAGGGGGTGAGGTGCATTTGCTCCCCCTTCTCCTGTTTTTGGGAGAAGGGGGCTGGGGGGATGAGGGCAAAGATTAACTGATGGCAGGATGTTCTATGCTATATGCAGAACAAGTAATTGAATTGGTTTGGATGGATTGGAGGT
>JANXSG010000172.1 GCA_025352825.1 Chthonomonadaceae bacterium
GCGTAGACAATCGAGTCGAACTGCAGTCCGCTCTGCACAGAAAGAACTCCTCCACCCCTCTGCGCTCTATCCGGAAGTATCACCCATGCTTCTAAAGTTTTGGCTTTTAGCGAGACAGGCAGAGGATCCGACTGGAGATAACCGTTGCCAGTACCGAGCAATAGTCGACCGCCCGACACTTTTGCGCCGCCGTGAAGTTCGGAATGGAGCCTACCTGCAGTATCCTGAACTCCATCTTCAAAGGTCCAGCATACGAGAGGCCTAGGCAGCTTTGCATCATCAGTCTCGGGCTGATGCTTTTGGGCGACGACTCGATTGCGGCCTTTGGACTCCAGCGCTGCAATCTTCTCGCTAAGCCCATCCAGACTTTTACGAAGCTGAGCAGCCCTGGCAGCTCGAGCTTTTTCTTCCTGAGGCGTATATATAGAGCGTTCCCCATGGCGCACGCCGCTCAAAGCAGACCTCAGACGATAGAAGTCTCGCTGCGTGATCGGATCGAACTTGTGATCGTGGCATCGGGCGCAATTGACAGTCAGTCCCAGAAAAGTCTGCGCCACCGTCCCAACAAGCTCTTCCATCGCTTCTTCGTGCACTCGAGCTTTCATCACCGAGCTAACCTGTGTATAACCTACCTCATCCCACGGCGCTCCAACCAGAAACCCGGTTGCAATCACGCCAGCTTCCGTATGCGGCTGCAGCACATCACCGGCGATCTGCTCCCGAATAAACTGGCTGTACGGTTTATCATTATTAAAAGAATCGATCACATAATCGCGGTAGTGCCAGGCATTCGGACGGATTGCATCTCGCTCGAAGCCATGGCTCTCTCCGAATCTGGCTACATCGAGCCAGTGCCGCGCCCATCGTTCCCCATAACGAGGATCGGCAAGAAGGCGATCAATCAGTTTTTCATAGACGTTTTTGGAGTGGTCATTCAGAAATCTGTCGATATCTTGAGGAGTTGGCGGGAGCCCGATAAGGTCGAAGAATACACGTCGAACAAGAGTTCCCCGATCCGCCGGAGGTGCAGGATGCAGCCCCTCTATTTCTAATCTGGCGAGAACAAAGGCATCTATCGGGTTATTCACCCATTTCTTATTGCTCAGAGTTGGAGGAACAGGATGTGAAAGACGCTGAAGCGACCACCAGTTTTTATCGGCGCGAGTGGGAGGTGATCTATCCCACTTCGCTCCAGTGTCTATCCATTTTCTTATCGCGGCAATCTCATCGTCGCGGAGCGGTGCGCCGGGAGGCATCTGTTTTGATGCAATGCGCTGGAAGAGGCGACTCGTGTTTGAACTGCCAGAGACTATAGATATCCCTGAGGTGCCTCCTTTGAAAAGCATCTCGCGGCTGGTTAGATCCAACCCGCCTTGTGGTTTTGCTCCGCTGTGGCATGTCTGGCACTGCGCCAGAATTTTGATCGCATCACTCTGATCCGCAGATTTTTCCTGAAGTCCCTGGGCGACGCATAGAGTATTTCCATAAAGAAATGTCGCAACATATACTGCATTAAAAAACACTTTTATAAGCATCACTACCTGCCCCTACATTGCTGCACAAACCTTAATATGGTGAAGTAATTCAATTGAACAAGATTATAATCCTCTATTTTCTAAAATACTTTGAAATACTACTAGACAAATTTCTCAGTCAATGATATAATTTGATTGTAAGGTAGATGTTCAAGTTAAAATTAATTGTACGTAGGAGAAGATTATGGAAGTTACTAACACACCACCCGGACTATTCGCCTGGTACGAGCTTCAGACATCCGACAGCGATGCTGCGAAGTCTTTCTACACAGGATTATTCGGATGGACATGGGAGGATTCTCCTATCGGACCGGATGAGTTCTATACCATGCTAAAGCTCAACGGCAAAAACGTGAGCGCACTTCACAAGGATACGCGAAGCCCTGCACCGCCGCATTGGAACTGTTATATCAGCACAGATAACGCAGATAACACAGCATCCAAAGCCAAATCACTTGGCGGGAACGTGATCATGGAACCGTTCGACGTAATGACCCATGGGAGAATGGCGGTTATTCAGGATCCCACTGGCGCTGTATTCTGTATCTGGGAGCCTAAGACTCTCGTCGGAGTTGGAATTATTGATGAGCCGGGGGCAACATGCTGGACTGAGCTCATGACAACCGATAAAACTAAAGCATTGGCATTCTATAGTGGTCTCTTTGGGTGGACTGCAAACACAGGCGATGAGCGTTACACAGAGCTCTCAAAAGATGGTAAAATGTTCGGAGGAATGATGAACATCACTACCGATATGGGGCCAATACCGCCAAACTGGTCGCCTTACTTCCAGGTGACCGATTGTGACTCCTCGCTGGCAAAAGCCACTGAATTGGGCGGCAAT
>JANXSG010000174.1 GCA_025352825.1 Chthonomonadaceae bacterium
GCCGCTAGTTTACCTGCCCAAAATGAACCAAGGTATCCTCCCACAGCGTACGAAGTACACCAGAACCCCAATACTCTACCACGTTCTTTTAAAGAGAAGAACTCCCCCACATTTTTTGTGAGCGGTCCCCAGCCTGAGGACTGACAGATTCCTTGAATTCCCCAGAATATTCCAAATACCAGGAGCATGCTGGCCGAGCCCATCAAAACAGCAATAATTACTGAGAGAAGAACTCCAGTCAGAATTACTTTCCGAGTACCAAATCTGTCGCTTATGGCGCCACACGCAAAGTTTCCGAGTGCGTAGGTAATAAGATATGCGAGATCAACGGAGGCTAATTGAGCCTTCGACCAGCCCATGACGTGCGGCTTCATAAGCTCAACTTTTGCAACCGAGAATGATTTGCGGGTGAGGTAGAGTCCGAAATAACCCAGCCATGTTGCCAAAAAAACTTTGGAACGCCACATCTCGTACTTTGGAATTCTGTTTAATGCCAGTCCGGCTGCTGCCACGTGTTTTCCTGCCTTAAATTAATTATGGGTCGATATAGCATGTGTACCATACTCTTAGGAGCTGAAACACACAAAAAGAGTATATTGGCGCTATTTAGCAGCCGTTTTGGCAGGGCTATGCACAGTCTGTTGGGAGCTTTTATGATTACCTGATTCCGGATAGTTGTAGGTGATATGTGCGGCCGGCTGGGATCCATCAATTAATCGAAGCTCTCCTATTTTAATGGGCGTAGTACCAATATAGGTTTCAAAAATGTCGATATCGAAGTTCCTACCAAGATCGTCTCTGCTCTCTTTCCAGGCAGCCATAGCGACTCCATCGATTTCCCAGGGCTCCATTCGCGCTGGGCACAGCAGCTTAATTGTATTGTTCGAGAATTTCATGCCAATCGCTTTCATCGGCGTGTGGCTTCGAAACCTTTGTTTGAAGAGTTCTGCAAATATAACCTGCCGTTGTTGATCAGGTGTTTTCCCACCGCGTACAGAAGTAACATCCAGGATCCTCGTTTTAATATCATTTGCGAGAGGAGGCCAATCCTTGAAATCGTACTCCATGCTGGATGCACTCTCGGGATGAGTCAACGTAAAGTATGCTATACCAAATAGAGTAAAAATTATAATAGCTAAAATGCTGCGTTTCATGGGCTAACTCCTGACGAAACAGAAATTGAACAGAGCAGGAAATAGTTGTATGGGTGCAATCGTGCCCCAATTAGAATTAACTAACAGTTATATTATACACGTTATGATTCCTGCATTCTAGATAAGTTTCACATACACTATCCTCTTGCAAAAGTCTCAAAGTAGTTGAAATAAGCTTTCAGCCCTCACCCCCGACTTCCAATGGCGTTAAGTTAAGCTAATTAATCAGCGATTCACCATCATTCTTAAGCTACGAAATGAATTTCTTCGCTCGGCAGTCTTCGGCTGTGTGTCCTTGTATATTAAAATATTGGATGAAAATACATCCAAGTTCCACTGACCGGGTCGAGCCTGGGAGTGTCCTAGAGACTTTGATCTCGTTCCGAAGATTACGGCTCCGGTCGGCGGTGTCCTCAACCTCGAACAGTGCGAATCGTGTGCGATGCACACTCGGCGGAACGCCGCATAGCGAAGAAATTCATTTCGTCGATTCAAAGTATCTTAACCTAAGCTGGCGTAGCCAGAACCAAAAGGATTTGTTCTATTCATTCGTTAATCTTGCCTCATGCAGGAGGCTTTAGAACTTCGACCACATTACTCAATCGGTACGCTTCTCTTATCCCTGGAACCATTTCCTGTTATGATCGCATCGTAATCACAAGAACAATTCCCAACATCTGTTACGCTCAGGGTATGGAAACATTTCTCCGCCGCCAAAACATTCGTCTCGTGGATTATCCACGTTTCGCCAAACGCTATTGCGATATAATCCACACCAATATTTGCAAGATTGCAAAGGAAGCTGGCATAGAGATTGAGTACCTTCGCTCCACCTAAGCCGTGCGCAAAGCAGAACGCGTTCAGCAAGTTCTAAAAGAAGCCAACATTTCTGAGGGTATCGTCCATATCTTCTCTATCATCGAAGGCTGTTCTACGTTTTAGTACCGCTACGACAAGGAAACCGGCCGCAATTCACTTATCGGACGTACTGGCAAGTGACTCCATTACTATGTCTATTTTCTCAGTAATGAGCAGAAAATGGCTCCTCTGAAGAAGACTATCTACAGTCTGTCACATCTCCAGGAGGTTACAAATGCAGCCAATCGCCGTTATCTGGACTTCCTTTCTCAGTTATCCGAAACCAGTACAGGAATCAAGAAAATTGAAAAGATATCCCAACCTGTTATAGCTAATGATCGCACATATCGTGGTTTCAATATGTTTTCAACGGACGACCTGGCTCTGTTTCGAGTTATGTTACGTGACGAACTTGCAATAAGCGGACTACGCAATGCCTGGATTCGGCGAGTACTGCCGGGTCGTAGTGGCGCTCAGGTATCCCGAATGTTGAAGCGTTTATACCTCCATGGTATGTTAAAAAAAATCGGGCACACTTATGAGACTTTTGCAAAAGTCTCATAAAGGTTAAAACACTCTTTACGCCCTCACCCCCCGACGCCCTCTCCCAAAAACAGGAGAGGGGGTGACTATGACATGGGGTTTTCAATATTATATAGGGTTTTGATCTTACTATAAGCACATATCTCGCGAAATGGGAGATAGGAAACCAACGATTTAAAGCTCCCCCTCTCCTGTTTTTGGGAG
>JANXSG010000219.1 GCA_025352825.1 Chthonomonadaceae bacterium
GAAAAAATGGAGTCTGGCATGCGCCGTTCTTGCAAGCATTTCGATGCCTGCACTATGCTCTGCACAATCACCCGCGGCAAAAATTATTGGTGGATTTCTAAGTCCAGGCGCGTATTTTTTTTCCGCATCTTCCGCCAAATCTGCTCTGGGTTCCACAAAATTCTATGATGACACTCGTTTCTATTCAAAGAAAGCACATCGCTGGAATGCGGCATTTTCCGGTGGCATAGAGATTATTTCCGCTTCCGACCACTATCTTCCGTTTACAAATGGAAACGATTTCAGCCTTTTTGGAGCTAGTTTTCGAATAACCACCGCGGACGACAAAAAATCTGTTCACCCATATATCACGGCAGGCCTATTCTCAGGGCACATTCGCTCTGCGGCGATGGCACTCGATACCACTCAATTTGTTCCTGCAGCAGCTATCGGGGTGGATTGGAGGTTTGCACGTTATCTGACTTTGGGAGTTGCTTATCATATTAACGGAAACATTGGACACATCGATACAAATGGATTTTCTCTTATGCTGAAAATATTCTAACTATCGGCCCGGAGCTGGTCAAGAAACTCCTTGCTTTTGATATCCCGATCAATACGATATCGGATATACCACCGCAAGGCGCGATCAATCTCAATGGCAACACTTCGTGTAGGGGGAGTTTTCGGCCATTCTGCGCTTTCAGAATAGAATAGCTGCCGCATCAGGATCACTGCGGCTGTAGATATCTGCTGACAATCTTCTGTCCGCTGTCGATCTGCTTTACATAGTACTCCCCCCAATACCGGCGAAAAACCTGGTGAATTTCCAAGATCAGCGTTACCGCAGACGGCGCACTCCATGAGCACGGGCGCGTATCCTTGAATATCCATCAACTGGAGCTCATAGGAGTGAATCGACCCATCGAGATAGTAATCTTCGTTTTCAAGCTGTCTCAAAGCAACCAGTGTTAGTTCGAGCAGCTCCGAACTCATTTGATCGTCGTGCTCCTGGGTAGTTCTATCCAGGAGTTCACACAGATATGCCGCGCGGGCTAGTTTCTGAAGATCGGCGCGTATGTTGGGGAAAGATTCGCGTATCTCACACTGACTCACGATCTCTAATGATCTGCCCTGCCCCAGGAGAAAGCTCGACAGTGTAAAAAGCTCGGTCGCACCGGATAGGCGGCTGGTCGATTTTCGACACCCCTTTGCCACAGCCGAAATTTTCCCACGATCACCGGTGAATAGAGTCAGAACTCTGTCTGTCTCACCCAGATTTGTCCGATGCAGCACTAATCCCGTAGCGGTGTAATTTGGCATTCCTCTGCTATTCCTGAACCGGCTGCTGAAATTTAGATCGATATTTGCGAAACTTGCGCTGCAGCTCGATAAGGGCGAATTTCACGGCATCCCGCGCGGTAGTTCTGTCGATATCATTGGAGTTTTTTTTGATGGCAGGGTTATCTTGGGTGGTCATGGAAGCAGAAGCAAACTCCTTCCACAGAATCGCCCCATCAGCCACACGAATAAGTGTCCCTGCAGCCTCTGCTCTTGCAGCATGTACCACAGGGTCGGAAACTTTCCGGCTGTTCGAACTCACAGAAATACCCAGAGAGTTCTCCTTTTGTCCCTGTTCCAGTTCGATATAATTGATCCGAGCAGCCAGAATATAGTCCGTCTTCAATCTTCTTCCAAGTTCTTGGAAGAAGATTGAAGACGGTTCATATTCCGATGTCCATAGGTGTGCGGAAGATAGCGCCCGCGAAGACAGATGGCTTCCTGTGGTGGAAGTATCGACGATATAACGTGTGGTGATAGGTAATAAATTGGGACGGAACCATACCGACAAATCCGCCGGTAGCGAACCCAGACTGACTATTTGAGTTTCTCTCCCAGAATCTTTGAAGATTAACTTATCTGCCATGATAGGAGAGACTAAGGGCAGCAGTGCCAATCGTGTACCCAGTGTTGCAAATGGATCCATCTCTCCGGAATAGAGTGTATGCATGATGGCAAGAGCAGCACTGTTCACTGCCCGGCGAACAAGCCCCAGTCGGGATACCGGAGCGGCAGGCCTAAACGCAGCAGTTTCATTCGTTGCCACACCGGATATGGGGAACATCCATGCAGCAGACTCTGCAGCAGGAAGCACGGACGATGAACTATTGAGCTGTAGTCGACTAAGTGCGCCGACAATCCCAACTATTTTCATTTTACCCCATATCAAAACAGACCTCTCTCCAGCTTCACGGAAATCGACTCGGGTAATTTCTGGAGTAAGAATAGCATCTATTTTAAGGGTGGTGTTCAGGGCAGTAAGGCCAGACACGCTGCTTTCGTCGGACTCATTCGTTCCTGAGGCTGCAAGAGCACTACGAACTACAGATTCATCCGTGAGTACAACACCGGTGCGATCCTGCAGCCGCCTGCTCAATATATCTCGCAAAAGGGCAGAAGCAACCGTTCTCCACTGTGAGGGCGGTATGTCGTCTTCACTCGCCATCGGCTTCTGTATATTTGATTGTTCCTCGGAGGATCCACGTGTTTTGACGGGGGCTACAGGAGATATAATGGGCGAACGAGATCGCGATTTCTTTTTGCGGCTTCGAAATGTCGAATCGAGCCGCGCCTTCTCCTGCCTGATAATTAGCTGCATGGCAGGTGTCTGTAATGTTTTCTCTACAGGATTAACCAGAGCAATACGACCTGTTTTCAAGATATATGCCGACTCGGGGGGCACGAGTAATTCGGCCGATTTTATAGGTTGCATAAGTCCGAACAGGATGCATAATACAGATGCAATCTCCGATAATAAAATTGATATCGATGATGATCTTAAAATGGGGGGTGAATGCCGGTTGTATTTCGCGTTGGCCACTATTTCACTCCAGGCAGCTATTGACAGTTATGACTCAAGTTCTGTATACTCTATCGTATTCCCTGCCGGACGCCAATTTCCTCTATGGTCGTGATTTCCGTCAGATTGTCTAAACAGATCGAATGCTGCAAAACAAATTATCTCACCTGAAATGAGGAGCTGTATGGAGTTAGAGCCGAGTGATTTTTTCACTGTGGAGCAAGCCGCGAACTACCTGCAGATAAGCCAGTCCAGCATTCGAGCCTACATTCGACAGGGTAAACTCGAGGCGTTTCGAATTTCTGGCAAACGTCGTGTCTTAATTGCTAAAACTACTCTTCTCGCTCTGCTTGAACCAGCGCGCCCTGCAGACGGTGAACCCAAATCTTCCCCATCCGGTGACAATTCTTAGAAAGTAACCCGAACCTGAACTATGCTGAGTGAATTGAAAGAGCTCTGGAGATTTCGTGAGCTGCTGCGACAGATGCTGGCGCGCGAACTTAAGATAAGGTATAAAAACTCGTTCTTTGGATTTCTCTGGTCCATAGTACCTCCGCTGCTGCAGGTCGTGGTTTACACTTTTTTGGTACGCGGGGTCTTCAGCGCGACAGCAAAAAACTATTCTGCCTATGCTCTGTGCGGGCTTATTCCGTGGACATTTTTCCAAACAGCAATTCTTGATTCCTGCCAATCACTGCTTGCGAACTACGGCGTTATTCGCAAAATATATCTCCCAAGAGAGATAATACCACTATCCTATGTTCTCAGCAACATGATTCACTTTGTATTGGGCTGGGTGGTCTATTTTGCAGTGTTTGCAGTCATTCTGCGATTCTTTGGATTGGGAATTCCTCTGCTTCCGAGTATGCTGTGGCTGCCCGTAATTATTTTGGTGGAATCACTGCTGGTGACCGGGCTTTCACTATGGATGTCTGCGCTCAATGTTTTCTATGAAGATGTGAAGTTTCTACTTTCTACTCTATTCAGTCTGATGTTTTTCTGCCTGCCGATTCTCTATCCTGCAGATGTTGTCTACTACTCAGAAATGATACAGCGCCACCCATGGCTGTATAAACTATATCTTTTTAATCCAATCTCCGGAATTATTACTGCATTTCGCAAGACGATTCTTGAGCCGGAATCACCAGGTTCATTTGTTGTCAGGCTTCAAGGTAAACCCGCATTGCCAATGGACTGGGGAATGTTTGCAGCCACTTCGCTGATATCTGTAATGGTTGCTATCGCAGGATATAGCTATTTCAACTATAAAAAGTGGCAATTTGTGGAGCGGCCATAATCTTGGAAATCAACACTACCCCCACAGCAAAATATGAATATGCTATCGAACTCCGCCACGTAACCAAACAGTTTCGTATACGCCACCAGGGTTCGTTGAAGCGGGCTATCCTTGGGGCGTTTAAGCCTAAACGAATAGAGCTGTTCACGGCTTTGCAGGATGTCAGCTTTGCTATTCCCCACGGCCAGACGGTAGCTGTCATAGGTAAGAATGGCTCTGGCAAATCTACACTTCTAGCGCTTCTTGCTCGTATATATCGTGCAAATTCTGGCGAAGTCATTCTTCAGAATCATCAGGGTGATCGGCCACAGATTGCGCCTTTGCTCGAACTTGGAGCAGGTTTTCATTTAGATCTGACTGGCTTGGAAAATATTCAGTTTTATGGGGCGCTGCTCGGGATGACCCAGCAAAGTTTGGAATCGAAGCTCGATTCTATTATTGAGTTTTCTGAGCTGAAGGATAAAGTCGACACCCCCCTTAGAAACTGGAACGATGGAGCAAAATTACGACTGGGATTCTCAATCGCTGTACACACGGATCTCGACATACTTCTGGTTGATGAAGTGCTGGCGGTAGGCGATGAATCTTTTAGAAACAAGTGCAGCTTGAAAATTAAAGAGATGCAGAATTCAGGAAAGACTATCGTGTTTATTACACATGAGCTGACCGCCGCAGAACGCATCGCAAGCAGAATTATCTGGCTGAGCCAGGGCGCTATCCGTATGGATGGGGATACCGCCTCTGTACTCGAAGCTTATCGCCAGGCATCTCGCGAAGGCACTATTTAGAACGTAAAATTCATATAGAGGTGGTGAAGTATGCTGTTGTCTATCCCACTTATACTGCTGCTGAGTATATCAATTCATCCATCTGGAGCAAATACTATGGCTGAGATTCCGAAGCTGCCGATCGATCATCAATCGCTTGAGCAGCCAAATACCCTGAATACAGCAAGAGAGTTCCCGAAAATCAATTCGATTGCCGAGTGGGAATCACGGCGGCAAGATATTCGGGAGCATCTTCTTAACTCACTCGGCCTTACTCCGATGCCTAAAAAATTAGCGCTTTTTCCCAGAATTTTCGATCTTGTGGAACGGGACGGATATACTATAGAAAAAGTCTATTTTCAGACGTATCCTGGCTTCTTTCTCGCAGGTAATCTCTATCGGCCGCTAAAATCAAGCTCGGCCAAACATCCCGGAGTTCTTGTGACACATGGCCACTGGGTGGATGGCCGCATGGCGAACGAGGTGAACGGATCGATTTCTGCCCGTGCTATTACCTTTGCAAGAGAGGGATATACTGCATTTACCTATGATATGGTGGGCTACAATGATACAAGGCAGATCAGCCATAAGTTTGCAAACTCCGCACGCCACTGGTTATGGGGAATCAGCCTGATGGGTTTGCAGACATGGAACAGCATCCGAGCTCTGGACTTTCTGTGGTCGCTGCCCGAAGTGGATCAATCTAAACTGGCGATTACGGGTGAATCCGGCGGTGGCACTCAAACCATGATGCTGGGCGCAATTGACCGCCGATTGGCAGCGGTTGGCCCTTGTGTCATGGTCTCGCACACAATGCAGGGTGGATGTCTTTGCGAAAATGCTCCCGGCCTGAGAGTAGACTACTCAAATATGGAAATCACTGCGGTGGCTGCCCCGCTACCACAGGTCATGACCGCTGCCACCGGCGACTGGACTAAGACTATGATGACAGTGGAAGGCCCATCAGTAGCATCTGTATACGCACTCTATAACAAACCTGACCATGTTCAATACCAAATTGTAGATGCCCCTCACAATATCAATAAAACCAGCCGGGAAATTGTAAATGCTTTCTTTGGCAGATGGCTGTTGGATGATGCAAATGCTGCACACTTCTCTGAACCACCGTATAAGATGGAGCCGGTCGATCAACTTCGCGTTTTTCCTCCGAACTCGCCTCTTCCAAAAGGCGCCTTAAATGAAGATGAGCTAACAAATATGCTAATATGGAATTCGGAGCAGTATCTTAGCGGCAGGCAGCCAAAGCGTAGAAGTACATTAGCTGCTTTTCAGGAGTTCTACACTCCTATCTGGAAGCATACCCTCAATGTAGAAATGCCACATAATAAAGATCTGTCTGTTAAAAGTGGGGAGCAGGTGCACTCTCATAATTTCATTTCGACAAATCTATATTTCAGCCGAAAAGGAAAAGGAGACAGTATTCCTGCACTCTTGTTTGAACCTGCAGACAAGCCTATATCCGAAACTACAGTTGTTCTGGTGTCTCCAGAAGGGATGAGCGCTTTTACAACTGGCCACATTCCAGAACCAGGGGTTCTTGCAGCTTCCCTCTTAACTAAGGGACATCGTGTGCTTGTTCTCGATTGCTTCCTTACAGGTTCACGCGCGAATTCAGAGACAGATGCAGCACGTAATCGTCCATTTGGAGAGTTTTTCTCCACCTATAACCGCACCGACCTGCAGGAACGAGTTCAGGATCTGATCACCTCGGCAGCCTATTTACGTAAGGATAAAAAAGCAAAACATGTGAAACTCATCGGGCGTGGAAAAGCTGGACTCTGGAGTCTGCTGGCTGCCCCAGCATTTGATGGTACCGCTGCGGACTGCGATAATTTCGATCTAACATCAGATGATGCCCTGCTCACCCAGGACATGTTCGTGCCGGGACTGAGGAAAATGGGTGACTTTCGAACCGCAGCTACACTCGCCGCTCCCAAGCCACTCTTCTTGTTTCATTTCGATGAGAAGTTTACGGCACTTCCCTGGATTAAAATAGTCTATCTTTTTACCGCTCACAACACTCCTTTACAGATTAATCCCGAAATGCTCAAGGATACTCAATTAGCCAGCTGGGTGGATTAAATCTCCAGACGAAATATTTCTTTTAACTCATTTTTACCTCACTCCCCTTGAGGTAATTGCAAAAGTCGGATATACACGCATAGATCAGCCCTCACCCCCCGTCCCCCTCTCCCAAAAACAGGAGAGGGGGACGGGGGGTGAGGGCATTTGCGTTAAGTTAAGGATTTTTAAGGATAGTATTAGTGCTATTTCGCGAAGGGCTTAGGGGCTATTAAAGTAATACGATATTCGATTAATTTCCGGGAGTTGAAAACTCCCGGCATCAAAAAGCAGCGTCTTTTAGACGCGATTCCCGTCCGGAGGACGGCTGGCCGCAGGCCTCCATGACAGGTACTTCAGTGCCTGGCACATAATGCAGTGATAATTAGGATTACTTTCACAGCTCCTTTAGCCCGTCGCAGAAAACCTTATCTTAACGTCTATGGGGAGTGAGGACGTGAACGAGTTTTTCAACTATTTTGAGACTTTTGCAATTACCTTAGATTAATTAGCAAATATTCCAGAGAATGGAAAAGGTGGCTTCAGAAGGAACAATCTGAGAAAAATATGAGGTGAATAGGGATGGCAGTACGTCCGTTAAAAATCGCAGTAATAGGAGTGGGTGGTACAGGCAGCTCTGCCTGCCGATACCTTGCAAAATCAGGGCACAAAGTAACAGGATTTGAGAAATTCCAAATAGGGCATGAGTTTGGAAGTTCACATGGAGAATCTCGCATTATCCGATATACCTATCCAGATCTACTCTACACTCAGATGATGAAAGAGGCTTATGCTCTTTGGGCTGAATTGGAAGAAGAATCGAGTCAAGAGCTTGTGGTGCGCTGCGGAGGTTTATATCTTGGTCCCACAGAGGATCAACATCTGAAATTAACAGAAAGTGCGTTGCATGAGACTAGAATTCCTTACGTGCGCATGAACATCCAGCAACTGGAATCGCGCTTTCCAGCTTTCCGACTGCTTCCTGGTGAGCACGCGATCTATCAGAAAGAGAGCGGATTTCTGCGCTCCTCGCAATGCGTCGCGGCAAATGTACGGGTTGCCAGAAATTACGGTTTCCAACTACTGGAAAATACTGATGTTACACATCTTCTATCACACGATTGTGACATTCTTGTAAAGACGGAAGCCGGTGGTGAATATCTGTTTGATAGGGTAATTGTAACAGCCGGCGCTTGGATGGGCAGACTTCTCTCAGAACTAAATCTTCCTCTGGCAGTAACCAGGCAAAAAGTGATCTATCTCCGAGCAGCACAGAATAGTCAAATCTTTGAGCCCGATCGGTTTCCTGTATGGATAGATACTACCCATAATTTTTATGGATTCCCAAATGATGGAGTTGTTCATGGCATAAAGATTGCCTCCCATGATCATGGCGCTGTTGTGAACCCTGATGATGTGGACAAAACAGTGGATTCGAAATATATAGCTGAGGTACTTAGAATCAAAGCAATGCGCCTTCCAGGCTTGAGCGATGAGGTGACATACGCAACTACTTGCCTCTATACCAGCACACCAGACGAACACTTCATTATTGACCAGGTTCCTAATATGCCTGGAGTCTGCCTGGTCAGCGGATGTTCTGGCCATGGATTCAAATTCACCACCCTGCTGGGCAAGATTGCTTCTGAAATGGCAACTGGAACAGGCCACATACGAGAATTAAGCCGTTTTTCCCTGCAAAGATTTCAATGAATCTACTGAGACTCACCTTGTTAACGGTGAAGTGTACAGAGTCTTTTGCAAGAGGAGCTACAATTCAAGTATAATATATGTTCGCGTTCGTTTAACCAGCCTCAGGAGTAAGTTCACGTATGTACAACCCGCAGAATCCGCTCATTGTCCAGTCCGATCGCACAGCGTTATTGGAGGTGGACAATCCGCGCTACGAAGAGTGTCGAGATCAACTCTCCGCATTCTGCGAACTCATTAAGAGCCCCGAACACATCCACACCTACCGTGTCACCGCCCTTTCCATGTGGAATGCCCGTGCCGCTGGGATGAGCGCCGAGGAGATGGTGGCTATCCTTAATGAGTACAGCAAGTACGATGTGCCAGGAAATATCCTCCACGATATTCATGACTATGTGGGCAGATATGGCCGCCTCAAATTAGTGAAAGAGGGAGGTCAGCTTCTGCTGCGTGCAGACGATAACCTCCTAATGACCGAGATACGGCACACAAAGCTGCTCCAGAAATACCTGCTGGCTAGTATCGATATGCGAACTGTAGAGATACCTCTTCTTGAGCGAGGCAGGCTGAAACAGGCGCTTCTCAAGATCGGTTTTCCTGTGGAGGATCTGGCAGGATATACGGATGGCGCTCATTTGGAACTGTGCCTGCGGGAGGTGACACGGAAGGGCCTGCCATTTCTGCCACGGCCCTACCAGGAGGATGCAGCCTCCGCTTTCTGGGCCGGCGGTTCTGCAGCAGGCGGCAGCGGGGTATTGGTTCTCCCTTGCGGGGCAGGAAAAACTATTATAGGAATGCAGGCAATCGCGAAGGCGCAGATGCAGACTCTCATTATCGTCACAGGAATCACCGCAGCCCGGCAGTGGCGAGACGAGATACTGGATAAAACAAATGCCAGCGAGGACATGATTGGCGAGTACAGCGGGGAGTGTAAAAATATCCGCCCTATCACCATCGCTACTTATCAAGTACTTACGGCGCGGCGCGATCCATCCAAAGCCAAAGGCAAGAAAAAATCAGCGGAGAAAGATGGGCATGTCGGGCTGGAAGTAGAGATGGATGCCTGGGGTGAGGCGCAATTTAAGCCCGATACACCTGAGCAAGCGGAGGGGTATCTTAATTTGGATCTCTTCAGCAGACAGGATTGGGGCTTAATAGTTTATGACGAAGTGCATCTTCTTCCGGCACCTGTATTTCGTATTACCGCAGAAATTCAGGCAAAACGTCGGCTGGGGTTGACCGCTACTCTGGTGCGCGAAGATGGCAGAGAAGACGATGTCTTCTCGCTCATCGGTCCGAAAAAGGCTGACGTTCCCTGGAAAGTCTTGGAGAAACAGGGCTGGATTGCCACGGCTGTCTGCACCGAGATACGAGTGCCGCTAGCAGAGGATTGCCGCTTGGAATATGCTATTGCAGAGCAGCGAGATAAGTTTCGAATTGCTTCGATAAATCCGGTGAAGGAAGATATTATTGCCCAGTTGATTGAGAAACATCGCGGTGATAATGTGCTAATAATCGGGCAGTATTTAGAGCAGCTCGCGAGTATAGTAGATCGATTCCAGGCTCCAGTAATTACGGGTAAAACGCTTCAGCGAGACAGAGAAAAGATATATGCATCTTTCAAAAGCGGGGAAATAAAACTGCTCATAGTGTCTAAGGTCGCCAATTTTTCAATTGACTTACCGGATGCTAATGTGGCCATTCAGGTTAGTGGAACTTTTGGATCGCGACAGGAAGAGGCGCAAAGGCTGGGGCGCATTCTACGGCCTAAAACAGATGGGAGCCTGGCGCATTTTTACTCGATTGTGACGCGAGAGACCAGGGATCAGGACTTTGCTACCCATCGTCAGCTGTTTCTTACAGAGCAAGGATATCGATATGAGATCGTAGATGCTGAGAAATTGAATGAACCTGCGGTTATTTGAAAATCTTCACGCGTTTTTTAATACCTCGCCCCTTTAGCATGTCTTCAATCTGCTCTTCGCTGTTCTTTTTCTGCTGTTTCCCGGTGGGATCGAAAGGAATAAACCTGGAAGTGTCTTTCGGAACTATGAAGGTGAACGTGCTCGGGTTAAAATGCGGAGACAACGAGATCGTATTGTCGTATGAAAAGAGGGTTTTCATTTTCAGAGGCTGAGAAACGCCAGCAGGCTGAGCGGAACTGGAGGCAGGCGGCAGAGCAGCAGTATCAAGTTCGTCAAGTGCGTCACCGAGGGGATGCTTTGCTTCTACTTCAGAAGATATTGCCGTTCTTTCCAGTGCCAGCCGCAGCAGCAGATGCGAGTTCAAATCGAGAGTTAGCCGAAGTTCTGTGAGTTCGTACGGAGATGTCATCTTGAGCAGAATACAGTCTGTTGAAGAGTTACTTCTCGTATTCGTATCATCCATCTGTACAGACTGTACAAGATTCTTTATGTCTTTAAATGGGTTCACTCCCATCATCATTAAGACTTCCAGACTGCCGCTTGTCATGCTGTTCAGTTTGATAAAATCGCGAAGTCTGCCTGGTGCTTTATCCTTCGTATACGTTTTTTTCGCCTGCTGGTAGGTATAAAAATTACTACCATCACTGATCCACATTTCGACTCTTGAGCTATCATTTTCTCCATTTTCTCTTAATTCCAAAGCAAACTGGTTCGGAGATTGGAAAGAGATTTTCTGAATTCTTGGGAGAAGAGAATCTTCCTCAGCAATATTGGTTAGATTACTACTTGCAGCCACTTTTTTAGCGTTGATAGGAACCATGGATGAGCGAAACACTGTTTTTTGTTCAAATGTCGTGAGAGCAGCATAGCTGTCTGCCATCTGCTGAAGAAGTTCAATTGCATGCGTGGAGTAATTACCCCCCTGTTCGAATGCCAAAGAACCTTTGGCTGTCCCGTTGAATAACAACACAAACAGTATGATAACCAGAGAAATACTTTTTCGCGACGGGTACAAGGGGATGTGAATGTGATGCAACATAATCTCCCGCACATTGCCGGGCACTGAAGTACCCGTCTTGAAGGCCTGCGGCCAACCGCCCTGCGGGCGGTGACGTATCGCGTCTGAAAGACGACAGTTTTTTGAAGACGGGAGTTTTCAACTCCTGGAACGAGAAGTTATTCCGATTACTATCATTTCCCCTTCAATCTAGTATCGCCTTGCGAGGAGACCAAAGGACATCAGGTATCTGATTTCGACTATTTGCAACCCGCGCTAGAACGAATAATAGATCTGAAAGCCGGTTAATATAACGAAGTATCGTTGGATTTATAGGTGGGTGGCCTTCTGCGATTTCTGCTTCTTCGAGTGAGACGACGAACCTTTCCGCTCGGCGGCATATTACGCGTGCAGTGTGGAGCGCTGCGGCCAGAGGATGGCCTCCCGGTAAAATAAAATTTCTGAGTGGCTGCAGTTCAGCCTCGTAAATATCTATGGACAGTTCGAGTGCGTCTATTGAATCTTTAGGAACACGAGATATATGGCTGCTGGCAGCTTTTCCTTCGATCGCTTCCGGTGTTGCCAGATCGGCGCCGAGGTCAAATAGCTGATTCTGCAGATCTTCCAGCAAGGAATCTAATTGCGCATCAGCATTCAGTGTTCTTGCAGTGCCAAGAGCAGCATTCAGTTCGTCCACCGCGCCAAATGTTTCAATACGAATACTGTTTTTTAACACCCGCTGCCCGCCAAAAAGGCCAGTTGTGCCATCATCACCGGTGCGAGTGTATATTTTAAAAGTCATCGGGTTTGTGGGTACTTACTTGTTGAAGAAATCCTGATTGAGAGAGATATACATTTCCCACTGTTTTGGTACATCGCTGTCGGCAAAAATTGCTGTTACTGGGCATTCTGGCTCACAAAGGCCGCAATCGATGCACTCATCTGGATGGATGAAAAGCATATCGTAGGTCGTACCATTACTTTCATATATCCCTTCATGGATACAGTCTACAGGGCAGACAGTCACACAAGATTTATCCTTGACGCCGATGCAAGGTTCGGTAATTATATACGCCATTTCACAGCCTCCTGATCAAATCACTGATTAGATTAGTCGAAGCGAGAGCATATTCCCCCAATATTGGAAGAACCTCGGCTCCCTACAGCTGTGCAGGCAGGGAAAATCCGTTAAATCGCTCCGTTCATACTCTTACATGGTACCCTCAAATCAAGCCGTTTGGATACATTTGGCCGGCTGACAGTCAATAAATTTCAGACACTTAGCTTGCCTTCGCTACTGCCTTATCTCTGGTGGCTGATTGCGTTTGCTCTTAACAAGGAATGGTTTTTCGAAAGCGAGAAAGAATAGATAAGAAGTGATTACACAAAGTGGAATCGCAATAAAAAAAGACAGCGCTGCAGAATCAATTTCGGAAAGATCGCTGTATCGCGTAACAATTTTAAACAAAGCAAGCACAGGTGCATGGATGAGATAGAGACTATACGAAAAAGATCCCAGATATACACATGATTTTGCATTAAGTAGCTTCACGATGAAAGGTGTGTATTTCCTATCCGTGTTTGAAAGTGAGAGGACACAGTAAATTAGGAGGCAGGTAGTTGATAAGCCGATAACGATATTGCTTAGCAGTAGATGATTCCAGTCCCCATTCGCTCTAAATTTACCAAAATATGCGATGAATAGAAACAATAACGCTAGAATACCCCAGGGATTTCGACTGCTGTTTTCTGATTCTGGACTTCTTGCAGGGAAGCTTAAAGCTGCTCCAGCCATTCCAAATGCAAAGAGGCCGATGTACTCGAAAGTTGCTACATCGACTTTTTTATGAAAGAGCCAGTGAGGGGAAATACCAATAATTATCGCAAAAATTACAGTGAACACTGGCCCCAAACGCCGCCATAAGGGGAGCAGAATCAGCGCAAAAACAAAATAGATTTGCCATTCCGTGGCAACGCTCCACAGTTGATATCCGATCTTGTGCGCCCAGCTTTTGCTAAGATTGTGTACCAGCAGCAAGTGACTCAGTATATTATCCACGTGGAAGGCTGGCAGAGAAGCATCCCACAGAGTGTTCGACTTCTGGTTCATTGCCGGAATGGTTGCTATGAGCAGCAGGGATACGCCAATTGCAGCATAGTACGGGGGCAGAATACGTCGCGCTCTCCTTTTTATATATTCGAATACTCCATCGCGCAGATAAGTGGTGTTTGTCTGCACCAAAGGCATCATCAGGCAGTAACCTGATAGAACAATGAATATGGCGACAGCAGCCTGACCGAATTCGGTTAGCTTAATGAGATGTCTGAGCCACGATGGCAGTCCGTTTCCATGATATGGGGGCCGAAAATCTTCAAATGCATGGTGAAACACTACATAAAGCGCTGTAAGACCACGCAGGCCGTCCAGATGCTTCAAATGCACTCGCTCTTTCGCGCTATTAATATTCCTATTAAACATGCACTCCCTTTAAACTGAGGTGATCGAAAATCATCTTAGCCCATCCTTCATACAACGTTCCACATACATTACAGATGTTAACATGTGTATTAAAGCAGGGTATACTTT
>JANXSG010000226.1 GCA_025352825.1 Chthonomonadaceae bacterium
ATCCATCGCCCTGTACGCTTGGATCCTGTCCACAGAGGAACGAACCGCCCTGGCCTTCACGTGCTACCGGGTCGTTGTGCATATAGGACTGTGTAATACCGTAGCTTACACTGCCCCAACCGCCACCCACATCAGTGAGTACCGCTTCGGTAGAAGGGCATGAAAAGACTGCACGATTACCTTTTGCTCCATTTGCCATGCCACCAACACGGGATTGACCCGCTTTGACGTAAGGGAAGATCAAGTCTGGCCAGTAACCGCCCCAGGTGATGCCAGTGAAAGGTGCATGGTAATTCGCATCAATAGTTCCACCAGTCGAACCATTGAGGTTGTTCTTCTGCCACATAGCGGCGCCGATCTCATCGTAGTCCTGGGCATACATCATATAGGCTACGCCTATCTGTTTCATGTTGCTCTGGCAGACAGCCTGTCGTGCTTTACCACGTGCCTGTGCGAATACAGGGAAGAGAATTGCAGCCAGGATCGCGATGATTGCGATAACGACGAGCAGTTCGATGAGTGTAAAACCGGTTGATTTCTTCATAAGTTCACTCCCTAACATACCTTTTGTTGGATTAGACTTGGGCTAAAAAGCCCGGTGATGGAAGAATGCATGTTTCAAAGCGCAGTACTTGGAAACATTTGCCTTACTAAATGACCTTGAATGTTGCCTCAGGCCATTTATTTGTGGTGCATTAGGCTTAACGATATTTGCGATTAGTGTTCGAAATATGTTTAGTCTCATACTTATTGCGCATCGATCAAATTCGAGACTATGTCGAAATTAAAGGGTATGCAATTCTTTCACACCACATTTTTCAATAATCGCCATCTATGTTGTAAAACGACGATCAGAGAAATCTATATTAATTTTTCAAGGACAACCGCATGACCCTCAGATGCGAGAACCTTCGAATCGCACGATTCTCTAAGTTTAAGCTTCACATCCAGTACTATCCGAATGGGAGCACAGTGCGGATCTTCTATTCTTTTCTGCAGGACGCTCCATCCCTGGCGGCAAACTGCCTGCACTGGGAGTGAAATCGATGTGAGCGGTGTCTCCAGATAGGATATGTACGGCAGATCATCACAACCCGCCAGTGCAACATCTTCTGGAACTTTTATACCTGCCTCGTGGAGTGCCCTATATACTCCCAGGGCAATCTCATCATTCTGGCAAAAAATGGCGTCAGGCACTGCTCGGCCATCACCAATCCAATGGGTGATCGCCTGGCGGGCCGCTTCCATCAATCCCAGACCCTCTTTCATGGCAATATTCGATTGTTCAAGGCCGTGTTTGTTTACGAAATCAGCAAAGACATCGTATCTCTGTTCACGCGGATGAAAATTATCCGCAAAGCCAACATATCCGAAGTGGCGGCATCCAATAGAAAAAAAATGCTCTAGAAGCTCCACCAACGCCGAACGAAAATCCACTGTCACATAGTCTTTAAGTTGAGTGAGGTTACTAAACAGCCCTACAATAGGTGGGATAGATCCGGTGTGCTTGGTCAGCGCCTGCCACAGCCCATCCACATAAAACATATAGTCAAAAACAAATATTCCATCCATGTCCCACTGAAGGAGCCTCTGCCAGGTGTATGGAATATTGTTTTGTGTACTTGCGAAGACCATGAGCTCGTATTCGCTCTCTTCTAAGGTCTCGCGTAGATTCTTTATGACTGTCTGAAAGAAATAGTCTTCCCTATCCGGAACCAGCACACCGATGAGCTGTGTACTCTTGCCCTGCAGCGCCTGAGCGATTCTGCTGGGCCGGTATCCCATACTCTTGGCCGTCTGCATAATCCTTACTCGCGTAGTCTCGGATACCATCGCGGCTTGTTTGTCGTTTAATACACGGGAAACAGTGGAATGAGATATCCCCAACTCCTGTGCAATCTGTTTGATAGTTACTCGCACAGGTTTCCCTCATGCACACGGTTGCTGTAACACGATTGTATGATTAATCATAACATAGGCTTAACATATTGTCAAGAGGATTGTTGCACTTTTTTTAAAAAAAATGCTCTTGTAAACAAATATCGTGATTCTGCGAGCATCCCCACAATTCCATAGGTGTATATACATTCAATGGATTTCACCTTCATCCCCGGCCTTCTCCCTGGACACTCGTTCCTCTTTAGGGAGAAGGGAGCGAGTATATACACCGTCTCTTCGTAACTGATAGTAAAAAAATTAATAGTTTGTACCCTCATCCCCGGCCCTTCTCCCTGGACACTCATTCCTCGTTAGGGAGAAGGGAGCAAGTATACTAATCGTCTCTTCGCATTAGAATAGTAATGTGCGGAGTGATGAAGCTGCCAATTTCGCTCCCCTCTCCTGTTTTTGGGAGAGGGGCCGGGGGTGAGGGCTCAATCTCTGGTAAAATTGGAATCGTCCTTGAATGCGCCCTCTTTAAGCGGCTTTACATGGCCATCTGCCCAGGCGATGTTTGCAATTCCGTTATCGATCCGGTTATTTGTACTGTTATCTAGTTTCTGCGAGTTATCCACATGCCTGAAATCGATGGTCGGGTTACAGCCCACAGTCGGGCATCCGCCTGCGGGATAACTCCATTGGCTGGGAGGATCGATGTAGACGGTTTCGACCATGGTATGCGATCCATAAAAATCGTAGTAACCTGCATCTGCATAGAGTAGTTTCTCGGCAGGGCGAGAGAGAGAGGCCAGCGTCGCCGGATTTCCAGGGGCACCTGGAAGATAGTTATAATTCGAATCGTAGCAGTTGTTGATATTGCAGTCGGAACCTATATAACCCCAGTTATACCCATACCCATTTCCATCTCCGAACTTTGCTATCCCTGTCCAACTTGGGCATCGCTGAAGCTGTCTACTTTTAATATAGTTATAAAGCAGTCCTTTCGATTTATCGAATACTCTCGATGGTGAGTACACATTGCAGTTGGCGACGCATCGGCCGAACCAGTATTCGATCTGATCACCATCCACATACTGCGCCAATGGATATGTCTCATCATAATCCTGAACATACATGATAGTGGCAATACCAAGCTGCCTCACATTGGATTGGCAGCTTGCCTGGCGGGCTCTCTCTCTTGCCGAAGCAAAAACAGGGAACAAGATCGCTGCCAGAATTGCTATAATCGCGATCACTACGAGCAGTTCGATCAGTGTGAAAGCACCTGATCTGCGAGTTTTCAAGTTCGGCTTAACATTTATAATCTCCATATTGGTTTCCTTTACCTGGGGACGCTGTATAAAAACACATAAAAAAACTCCTGCATCTCTTCTCTGCCATAAATAGGCAGGAATGGATCAGGAGAGTGGTGATTGAGCAGGGTTAATTTCCTGCAGCTGAAGTGAATCGTCGAATCCAAGATTTCAGGCGCAAAAAAACCATCCTTTGTGAATCCATAGGATGGCGGCGCTGAAAACTAAGTGCACATAGCAAGAAATACTATGTGGACGACTGTTCCATCACCCCCTTTTCTCGAAGAGGTACATGTGACACTTTGCAGGCAGGCATTCGGACTCACTCAAAACAGCTACTTGAGTATTACCGCAGCGGAACTGCGCCGGAATCTCACCGGACTTTCCCCGTGTTTCAGCCGCTCTCAGGCGGCCACTGCAAATGAACTCTATGATATTATAAATGCATTATGACGGATCTGAACCCTATTGTCAAGCTCAAACCGAAGGAGATATATTTGATTTTGCAACAACAGTGATCGGGCTTCCGTGCAGTGCACTGAAATAGAGATTAATTCCTTTATTAGAGATCATCGAGCTGGCTACACTCATGATAACGAGATAGGCAATACGAAAAAGCAGCCACGCAAATTGGGCTCCTATAGTTGCGACTGCAGGATCTTTTTTAGGATCCCCTGTAAATTTCAATCCCAAAGCAGCGGCTGGTGGAGTAGTGAATAGGGTGTAGGCGATATGGAAAACTATTAACAGAAGCGCTACTCCAATAAGAAAGACGAACATCCCGACGATGCGCCCGACAATATCTCCGCGATTAGCTGTGGGCATAGATCTAGCTCCTTCGAACTCTAAATTCGTTGCATTTCTGGCTATATTATACAATATCTGCGTCTCCAATTCTATTAATGGAGACGCAGGATTATCGACATAAGTTCATATTGTAGCCCTCATAATGTGACTAGGGACGTAGAAGGCTGGAGGCAGCATCCATTAACGGCTGAACTAAGTTTGGAAGAATTCCGAACAGGAGTGTTGACCCTACTGCAACATAAATGGAAGTCTGAACTCCATTTGCTGATTCCGCTCGAACAGAATGTGTGCCTTCTTCTGGTTCCTGAAAACACATTACCCATACGACGTGCAGATAGTAGTATATGGAAATTATACTGGCTACTCCCAGTAGAAGTGCAAGCCATGTTTGGCCAGACTGCATGGTGGCATTGAATATGAACCATTTTCCCATGAAGCCCATAGTCGGGGGAATACCGCCAAGCGAAAGCATGAAAATCAGCATAGTGTAGGCTGCGGCTGGATCGGTTCTGGCCAAGCCTTTAAGATCATTAAGTGTCTGGATATCTCTGCCGCGTTTGGAAAGCCAAATGAGCACACCGAATGCGCCGATAGTCGTCAGAGAATAGGATAGCAGATAGAACGCAGCCGCACCGAATGCCGAACTATGCGCAGTGGCTTGCTGAAGAATCGACTGCTTACTTCCGGAGTTGCAAGCAGCAGCTACTGCCACCAGGAGATAGCCAGCATGTGCGATAGAAGAGTACGCAAGCATTCTCTTCACATTATCCTGCGTAAGTGCCAGGATATTTCCGCCAAACATAGTGAGAACCGCGATAACTTCTATTACGATAAGCCAGTACCCGGAGATAGGAATAAATGCATTCAGAACACGAAGTATGGCTGCAAATGCTCCAATTTTGGCCGCTGCTGCCATATACGCGGTTACTGAAGTAGGAGCGCCTTCATAGACATCAGGAGTCCACATATGGAAGGGAACAAGACCTGCTTTGAATCCTAGGCCTACCAGCAAAAGCCCTAATCCCATGATCATCATGGCGGGAGGCTGAGAAATCATACTTAGTGATTTACCGATGACCGCGAGATTAGTAGTAGGATTGAGACCGATAAAACCAGATCCACCATAGATTAGCGCGATGCCATAAAGTAGAAAGCCCGCAGCAAATGCACCTAGCAGAAAATATTTGAGGGCTGCTTCTTCACTACGAACTTTCGTACGTGCAAATCCTGCAAGTACATAGAGCGCCACAGATAATATTTCGACAGCGATAAACAGCACAATCAAATCGAGTGCAGAAGCCATGATCATAGCGCCGGATGTGGAAAAAAGAACGAGGCAGTAGTACTCTCCATGGTTGAGATCCATATTCTCAAGATATGTCATTGCAATCAGAATAGCCAATGCTGCCGTGATAAGGAGTATGATACTGCATGCCTGTGAGAAGGGATCCGCTGTGATGGCGCCCCCAAATAGTTTTCCAACAGGCGGATTATTCAGGATATGCAGGGAAGAGAGAAAAGCTATTCCTACGCCGATCAAGCTCAACCCGGGGCTGAGAATTTTTGCATTTCGCCATGCTGGAATACATGAGTCGAGCAGCAGGACAAGCATTCCTGTGATCATGACAATCTGCATCGGCAGTATGGCTGAAAGACTGTGTTCCGTATTCATCATTTAGGTGAGCCTCCCACAACAGCGGGCGAATGTCCCGAAGTAGCCTTTGTTAAGGGAGCCTTTGATTGATCGGTAACTTTCGGTTTTACAGGTGTTGCCACTGGTGGTCTTTGTAACTCTTGATTAGCTGGTACCGCAGCCTGTGGTTTTACAATTGGCGAAGAACTTTTTGCCTTAGGAACATCTGGAGTTGCCAACGGCGCAGGTATAGTTATTTGAGGTGCTTCATTCGGAATTTGCTTCGGATTTACAATCGACTCAGGTTTATCAATCTGCTTCGGGACGACATTAGGATTGAGCAGCCGTCTCAGTCCCATGCCACTTTCTCGTGCTTCAATGAACTGAGCTGCAAAGAGTTTCTGACTAACAGGCAATAGGCTATCCACATTTTCACTGGTGGGTGGGAGCAACATATTCACGGAGGTTGTCATCCTATTGGTGAAGAAAGTACTGCCCAGGCCAATCCAGAATACAACCGCTGCCAGTGGCGCAAGCACCCACCATTCTACTCTGGTAAGATCGGGAAGATGTCTGTTCTTTTCGTTATTAACGGGGCCGAGCATCAATCGCTGGAACCACCAGAGCATGTAGACCGCAGAGAGCACCATTCCCGTTGCCGCAATCGCGGTAGGTATATATCCAGTCGTTTCGGATACCCAGCTTCCGAGCAGAATAGGGAACTCGCCTACAAATCCGTTGAAAAATGGAACGGCGATGCTTGCTAACGTAGCGATAAGCAGCATGGTTGATAAAAGCGGCACAATCTTCTTTAAGCCGCCAAATTGTTTTATCTCACGAGTGTGGCGTCGGTCGTATAGCATTCCAACGATGAAGAAGAGCATAGGGGTTGAGATGCCGTGGTTGATATTCTGTATCAGCGCTCCCATCATCCCAACTCGTGTGAAAGTGAAAATTCCCAGAATAACAAATCCAAGATGGGCGACTGATGAGTAAGCGACGAGTTTTTTTGCATCGGTCTGCACTGCCGCTACTATCGAACCATAGACTATTCCAATAACAGCGAGGATTATAAATATAGTTGCTGATGATTGTGCCTGTCTGGGAAACATTGGCAGGCAGAATCGAAGGAATCCGTAAGTACCCATCTTCAGCATGACGCCGGCCAGGATAGCGCTGCCGGCAGTGGGCGCTTCTACGTGGGCATCCGGCAGCCATGTGTGGAAAGGAAACATCGGCACCTTGATCATAAATGCCAGAGAAAACGCAGCAAACATCCACATAAGCATCTGTGGGTTAAAATTAAAGAGCAGACCGCCTGCATGGCTGTTCTTATTAGAGAGGTCGATGACATTGAAGGAACCTGTGACCTGATAGACACCGATAATAGCCACCAGCATGAACACACTGCCAGCAAAGGTGTACAGGAAAAACTTGATGGCAGCGTAGATTCTATTCTCGTGTCCGAATATCCCAATTAGGAAGTACATCGGGATAAGCATTGCTTCCCAGAACACATAGAAGAGTACAAGGTCGAGGGCGCAGAAAACACCGATCATACCCGTTTCAAGCAGCAGCAGGAATATCATGAACTCCTTGAGGCGAGTCTTTATCGTGGTGGAGAAAAGGACACTCAGTACCATCAGGAAGGTAGTAAGTACTATGAGCAGCATACTGATGCCATCCACTCCCATACGGTAGTGAATAGAGAGCGAGCCAAAATTGATCCACTTCACATCTTCGAGAAACTGCATGTTTCTCGAGTTCAAGTTTAGATAGCTGCTTTGGAATGCGGCGAACAGAATGATTGAGATCACAAAATTCACGATCACAAAAAATAGTGCTGTCCCATTAACGAGGCTACGAGCGGGATCATCTGTTTGAGCCGTAGGCTGCTCGTGATGCGCATCGTGATCTCCATGGCTTTCTACTAAATCTTTTGGTTTGGGCAGAAACATCAAGACAAACGCTCCTATTAAAGGAAGGAATGTCAGGACGCTCAGGATACAAGGTATTGGGGATTGCGGCATCGTAACCTCTAGGGTGTCAATTTATTAAAAGTGAAAAGCAGGCCGACCAGCAGCGATACTACGCCTATTAGCATCGCCAGTGCATAGTTCCGAACATATCCTGTCTGCAGTTTGCGTGTGACGGAGCTGAGGCCGCCAACCGACTTCGCGATATTGTTTACAGTTCCATCAATAAGACCAGCGTCCACACCTTTCCAGAGAATTCTAGTGGCAAACCAGCCCCCAAATGTCAGGAAAAACGCATTGTAAATCTTATCGAAATACCATTTGTTAATAAAGATGGTGTACAGGAAATTCTTGTCTTTATTTGCCTGAGTGCTCAGTTCGCCAGTTGCCATATGCGACGAATACCGCATTTTGGCGTAGGACAGACCTGCAACGGCTATGATTGTAGAGATAATGTAGCCAGCATACGGCGAATGATCGAGGAAGCTTTCTCCAGGCTTTAATGGCCCGATACTCAATGGCGCGACGGACGGCTCCAGGAAAATCTCAAACCATTTCGTTAGCGGCCCAACCACCGCGCCAAAAGCAATCGCCAGTACTGCTAGAATATAGAGCGGTCTGAGCATGGATGGCGGCGATTCATGAACACTTCCTGTACCATGGCCATGTCCGTGATCTGAAGCATGGGCATGTTCATCACCGTTTTCGTGACCGTGGGTATCTTCGTACTCATCAAAGTTGCTATGGTGATGCGCTTCGAGTTCACCATCTACGAAACGAGCTTCGGTGTGGAATGTTTTCCACATCATCCTGTTCATGTAGAAAGCGGTCATCAGAGCGGTGATCAGGCCGATAACGTAGAGAATCATACCGCTGCCCCAAGGTGACTTTGAGGCGCTGTCCAGAATTTCGTCCTTACTCCAGAAACCTGAGAGAGGAAGAATTCCAGCAATGGCGTAAGTTCCTATAAACATCAGCCAGTACGTTTTCGGAATGAGTTTTTTTAGCCCACCCATCTTTCGCATATCCTGCTCACCATGCATCGAGTGGATCACTGCGCCGGAACCAAGGAATAGTAGTGCTTTGAAAAAGGCGTGCGTTGTAACATGGAACATTCCAGCAGTGAAATTTCCAACTCCGCATGCAAGGAACATATATCCAAGCTGCGAGACCGTGGAAAACGCCAGTACACGCTTGATATCGTTCTGAACGAGCCCGATAGTTGCGCCCATTACTGCTGTTGCCAGCCCTATCCAAGCGACCAACTGCATTGCCTGCGGAGCCTGCACAAACAGCCACGAGCATCGGGTGACCATCACCAC
>JANXSG010000231.1 GCA_025352825.1 Chthonomonadaceae bacterium
AAAAGTCTTTCTGAAATTTTCGATTGAAAAAAAACGCTCTACAATGCCCATACAAGCGACGAAGATTTTTTTGACGCTGATCTGCCATTGAAAAATAGCGACTTTTAGCCCATTTACAGTCCGAAAGAGACTTTTGACCCACCCTCCCGGCCCCCCCCTCCCGAAGCTTCGGGAGAGGGGTGACTTTGGCATGGGATTTACAATTCCACATAAATATCTCTTTAAATTCTACACCTTTCCCACGCAGTGGGAAATTGAAGCCAAATATCTTTGCTCCCCCTCTCCCGAAGCTTCGGGAGAGGGGGCAGGGGGGTGAGGGTTGAAACTAACGTATTCTACCAATTTTGCTCATGCGGATCGAACAAACTATTGCGTAAAATAAAAAAACTTATCACCCATCTCGTCAAACACTGATTAAACGGCGCTTCCCTCAAGCAGATTGGAATGCTGCTCTTGCGACTTACTGTCGAGCTCCTGAACGGCTGGTTCCCATCCCAGCTCCTGCAGCTTGGCAAAGTAGTCTTCCGGGGTTATCTCTTCCGGGCGTTTTCCTAACAGCGCCACCAAGACCGCCTCCATCACGTTGGTGCCAAATGAGCGCCCGTCAATGGTTGGGGTCGTGGTGATGAGAAGGTGAACTCCCCGCCTTTTGAGCTCCGCGACATCCGATTCGGTGGTTGTATTGGTAAGGACGATTTTGCCGCGCATATCTTCCGGCATGTAACGCTTGATCATTAGAAAATCGCCGGAGATAACGTCGGCTTCAGCGAAGTAGGAGCTGAATTTCGGTGTGTTTTCGTTTTGTTTATCACCGGTAGGGTAGAGCCACTTGAAGGGTAGCCGTGTTATGATCGGCAGCGCGGCACGTGCAATGCTCTTGACGCCACTCCAGCTTCGGATTGCGATGGGAATTCCAAGACCGAACATCAAATCACCGAACACGATGGACTTCGCCCGGGATGCAAGCGCTTCTGCCATGCCAAATCGATCCACTGCGCATACCATCAGCACGTTCATTTTAGTAAAATCTACAATGCCTTCATCCTGAAGCTTGGCTACGGTGGCGCGCTCCAAAGTGTGTTTCAGGCCGCTGCCGTCTACGTAAGGAGTTATTTTGGCGCCTTCCAGCAGCCCCAGAATCTCTTTGAAACAGTAACGCGTATCTCCTGCATAGACTGTGATATCGGTGCCGCCGACCCCGAACGCATCGACTTTGCCATCTAGATCCGAGATCATCTGCTTGAAGTTCTTCATATCGCCATCGGTTCCGATGCGTTCGATTTCGAAATCGGTTCCGAAGAAGCTGGCAGTTACTTTTTTATCACGTTTTGAGGAGCCAAGGCTGATACTCACGACACGTTTCATGACTCCTCCGATTTTACCACGCCCTCACAAAGATTATTCTGCATTGTAGCTTTTCTGAAGCGGCAAGTCAAGCGGTCAATTCAGCTCTTTCTCTGTCTGGGATAGAATTGGCTGCAGAGCCGCCGCGATACCCGTTTCCCCTGATCCCAAATCGACTTTGTTAAAGAGCCACCATCGCTCTGTGTGGGTGAGTGTCTCGCCCGGCGCGACCTGCTGAAGGGGGCTCAAGGTTTCCAGTTCGAGGAATCCGCCATCGGTGTATATCTCCGTGTTGGAGTTGTAGTCGGGGTAGGCCTTGCTCTTATCGACACTATATCTCTTGAGGAAGAGTGCTCCAGAGTGCGAGTAACCTGCCCAGCCCAGCGTATCGAAGACCCCAAGTTTCTGGGAATCGTTGTTATTCACATCCTGCTGCAGCGTGATAAAGTTCGTGCCAAACATCCAGCGAGGGTCTTTCATATTGGTATATGGCCATAGCACGACTGGCCTCGCAGGCAGCTTAACTTTATCGTGAGAGACGAACGGCTCCTGTGGAAGAATTGCCTTACCGCCCTTATTCATCGCAGACATAGCCCAGCCGGACATCTCCACTGCAAACGATCCTTTGTTCGTGAGCCGATGCATCAGCGTGACCCTGGAACCTGTTGGATCGAGTGTGACCCAGATCTCTTTGAGTATCTGGGTATGCTTCTCAAGCGGCTGTATGAGCTTAATGGTATTGCCTTCGATCACGGCCTGAATAGGATCGTTATCTATTTCATAGGTGCGGGGAACGGCCTCCGGTGAGTGCCAGAGCCGATGCCCTCCGCGGATAAACCAGTCGCCATACTCGGTATGGAGTGTGGGTTTATCGGGAGGCATCGTGGCGAATATGTTATCGTCATCCTTGCTGTCGGCGATGGCGTAGCGCATAATGCGTGGGCCGTAATCCGTCGCGATGAGCAGTTCCACATTGCCATTGCTCAGCTTTATGTTGTTTGGCGAGCCGAGATAAGCTACCTTCTGTTCGATCTTAACTCCGTCTGCATTTGCAGGCATAACCGCAGCCGCGATCAAAGAACTTGCAGCAATACAAGCCATAGTGAATATATTTCTATAAGACATATCGTCCTCCGTCGGATGGAATAATTACCTAGTCGTATGCTTTTTCGGCGCGGGGAACATCATCTCCTGCCTATGCTTAAATGGTATTTATAACCTCACCCCCCGTGAGGGCGGGGCAAAAGTCTTTCTGAAATTTTCGATTGAAAAAAAATGCTCTACAATGTGCATACAAGCGACGAAGATTTTTTTGACGCTGATCTGCCATTGAAAAATAACGACTTTTAGCCCATTTACAGTCCGAAAGAGACTTTTGCCCCCCCCGTCCCCCTCTATCAGACTGCTCGTTCCTCGCAAGGGAGAGGGGGTGACTTAAGCATGAATTCTAGCCCATGCAGAGAGCCTAAGCGAACGGACATGAGTTTCGCAATTCCGCGTGGAGGTTTTAAACCCCGGCGAACCAAAAGTTCGGGGAATACTCTCAAATCGGCATTTATCCCGTCGCACGTATCTTTGGTTCAGTCTTCGACAGCTTAGGGCTGAGGTGGACGAAAAGATAGTATTTCGTTATTTAAGAGCGTGTTTATCAGCAACTCTCCAGCGGAAAGTTTTGCGTAGCTGCTCAAAGCATGAAGGGCAAATCCAATCGATAGTTATTCTCTCATCTTCGTCAATGGTTCGATTCAAGTAGGCAGTTTGGATCGCATCTGCATCACTATAATCTACCTCAGCAATTTTCTGCCAGCAGAACATACAGTGATCGTGATCACCGTCTGAATCTTGCGTGTATTCTATCACAGACCATGAATATTCCTTCAGCCAGGATAAAGCACGAAGATATAGCGGTTTCTCTTCTTCTTTGATAATAATGTTTCCGAACCATAAAAAAGCACACTTATCTCCTTTGCACATTCCATGATGGTAAATGTACGGTTGTTTCGAAATTTCGGAAATGCCACTCAGATTGAATGTGGGATATCCAGGAAATCGATCTTTTATATCGGGAAGATTACGATTTGGCTGAGGAACTGTTCGCCATGTTAATTCGCTGCAGCGTATCTCAAACCAGCATCCGGGGTGGAAGGCAAAGCGATGAGCGATTCTTCCATCTTCTGTTTTATCAATTTCAGTACTAGCTAAATCTGATTCATGATAACCGGCGTTGATGGTAGTACGAGCAATTCGGGCTAGCGCGCGTTCATGTTCGGGTGAGATGTCTGCACCTTCATATCTCAAAATCAGGTCGTAATATCCCATAGGCAGGTCACCACAGCGTAGAATCAGTGCGATTTTTTTCTGATCGCGGTCGTGCTTAACCGCTACTAATAATCCATCCTCTATTCCCTGTAACCTATCCAGTGCCAACACATGGTCAGGGAGTATGCCATGTAAATTTGCAAGATGCTGCTGGTATTGCTCATAAGCAATTTTCGCCGATTTTTCATCGTCGTGAGCTGTTTCCCAGGCCATGTACTCTTCACCAGAATCAAACCATCTGTCTTCAATAGTAAAAAACTTCATCTGATCTCCATATACCGTAGCATATCAACAATACCATAACTTTGAGATTGCAAGTTTCGGCCAAAAACGATATGCTTTTTTGTACTACACATCTTCTATAGCTCTTCAACATTGTTTTGCTCAAATTATTGAATCGGGGTAAATATCTTTTGAGGAAGCACAGGGGGTTTGTAAAGATTTAATATTCAACTGATATTTTAGAGGAGAGATTGTGGTCGAAAAGTAACTTCATTGGATGATTAGCGTCTGACGCTAACGATCAGCGGCAAAACTTAGACATGCAAGTATGTCTTACTCAGTAAGGGTACGGGTAGTCCGCTAGAACCTCCTCAGAGGTCATCCTAGACGCCAGGTATGAGAGTACGTCGTAAACAGTGATACGCATTCCTCGTATACATGGCTTGTCGCTGCGTTTGCCGGGTTCCAATGTGATAATATCGCGGTAGTTCATATTTTATTATAACTCCAATATCTTCAGTTTGCAAATGGTCACCAAACTTGACGAATTCCAATTATCCCACCTTCACTCCATTGGTAAGTGTTTCCCCTCTGCATTTCTCTGCGATCTACGTTTCTACGAGGTTCAATTTTTGCACTTTATTTTATTTCGTGTAATTTTGTGTGTTTCCTGGACAAAATATGAAAAAAGCTAGGCGGCGACAACATACTTTACTGCGATGCGGCTGCCACCATGAAATTATTGTTAGTTTCCCCTGGAGTTCGGCATAGTATCGAATATAGCTAAAAAATGCATTTGTCCACGAAAATCACTGAATAACACGAAAAGGATTCTAACTGCTGTGGACATTTGAAGAACATCATTATTAAGATGGTGAAATTCATATTCGTTGTTTGGCACTAGTTATTCCGCATATAAAAATTGAAAGCTTTATGGTGTGTATCAGGGCCAAAAATCGTAGGTTCTAGCGTCGATGGCAAATCCGTACAGAGTCCACAAGCAGCCCATAATCATCTCGCCAAGGATAAGCCCTAAAAAGAAGGGAATTGCGCTCCTGTAGGTCTTCAAACCTCCGTATCGAAGTAGAACCATTTTTGCAATACTGCCTATCATCACTGGCATCCATATCTGCTGCATCCCCCACGAGTTTGCCACGGCGTATGCTAAAGGATGGAATGGAAACCATGGGAGCCTTAATCGCAGAACACCCAATAGGACAGCGAATAGGAATCCTCCACCTACCGCATTGAGACTTGGAAAGTTTGTGCCCGAAGGATTCTTAATCCATTTATAAGCCTGTTCAAAATTCTCATTCGGGAACGATCTGGGCCACTGCTCCACGCGCGCAGTGCCTGCACCTCTGATGTAGGCGGTGTGCAGATAGGCCCAGAAGATTGCAATCGCTCCGACAAACCCTGCCAAAACTAAAGCACGCAGCATTTCACGTTGAGATGATCGGCAGGAATCGGTCAGCTTCATTGCTTCCATCTGATGCGGCATGGGGTGCGCAAAATAGGTACGGTTGAACCAGTATGTCATCGAAAATGCCGAGATATTCCCCGGCCCGAGTGCGCGAGTCCCCAGTGCTGTACTCAGAAGAAACATCGGGCTCATGTTACTCATATCGTGGACAGGAAATCCAAACTCCGCCCTTATGCGTGTGATCATAATAGATAGTATCAGATAAATCGCAAAGAAAAATGGCGCAATGATAGGGGACATTCCCAGCAGACAAGTGAGAGTGGATAGAATGCCAACTCCTGTGGCACAGCCGAGAATGGCGGTGCGATATCTCATTGGCTCTGCCGAATCGTCGAGTGGACCGGCTCCTTTTGTAAATGCTGTGCGCCAAACATCCTTCAAATACGGCCGGGCCGCCGAAATGGTGATCGCAAAAACAGCCATATACGCACCAAAAGCCTGGCTGTTTTCATACGGCGCACCGTTATCAAATCCCCCAATGCTATTTCCAGCTGTTTCGAACCCCTGGGCAGCCACTACCACAAGTTCGAGTTTGAACAACAGATAAAATATCCAGAGCGAGAGCGACAGATCCAGCGGCATCAAAAAGGCAATCCCAATGGCAAAGAAGTAGAATGAACTCTGAAGGGTGCCGATGCTGTTCCATGGCGGCGTAGAGAAGAAAGGCGAGATATCCTGGCGTTTCACCGGGATCATTGGGAAGGAGGGTTTGAGATAGGCGATTCCGTTCCACAGAGTCAAAAGTCCGGCAATCGCAAAGCCCATCCAGAGTCCTCGGTTGTGCCAGAAACTGGGTCCGGATATCATCTCCAACGGGAGATATACTGCGGGATAGGACAGCCGCTCGTTGGCTGTCCACTGACGTCGGAGAAGAGTATTGACACAAAGCAACGTACTAAGCAGAACCATCAAAAAGATCAGCCAGAACGATAATGGTTTTAACCAGGGAATGTAGTTGCCCTTATTATATAGTGAGCTGTGCCCGGTATAGAAATGGGAAGCGCTTTCGGGGTCGGTCACCATCGCCCATGTGGGAATATGGGGATTTAGCCACGAATCCCAGTGGTTTCCATTTCCGGCGAATTTAAATGGATAGGGCAAGTAGGATACAAGAAGCTGCAGAAACTGCGCTGAACCCAGTGCAGAACCCACGCAGGTCATTGCGAAAATGGTTAATAGTTCTGGGCGGGAAAGAAAGATAGGTCTGGTAGGAAACCAGCGTCGATGGGCGCTGTTGAGAAGAAGGATAACGCTAAGGGTAAATATAACGTTTGCAAAAGGAACCGCGTTCGTGAAAAGCGACCATCTTACCAGTTCATTTTGTACGAGCCAGATCGCATTGAGTACGATAGCAAGTATACCGAAAACATAGGTTCGCAATCGCAATCCTGAGCTTGCAATGAGTGGAGAGGTTTCCTGGGATTGATCATCAGTGTTCACCAGGCGGTTTTATTCCTTCATATTTTTCGTATGATTATACTTGTATAATGTTCAATATAGTATGCCAACAATCCTCTAGCTTTTTTACCTCACATCTTTCATACTCGAATCTGGCGAAGTCAGCACCTGGACAGTGCAAGAAATCATAAATACCTTATATGCCCTCACCCCCCAAGTCCCCTCTCCCAAAAACAGGAGAGCAGGTGACTATAGCATGGTCTTAATTGTATTATATTTGTATTGATCGAATTGCAGCCATCTGCTGATTACCGGTAGTAAGGAGAACAACGATATTTTCCTCCCCCCCCTCCTGTCTTTGGGAGAGGGGGCTGGGGGGTGAGGGGAAACTATTTGCCAGTGCCAGTTGACCATGCTGCCTGAGTATTAGTTCCTTCACCTTTTGTCAGGTTAAGTGCATTCGTACCGTCAGAGTTTATCACCCAAAGATCACTTCTACCGTCTGGGCGAGACATTTCGTAAAGGAGTTTAGATCCGTCCGGTGACCATTTGGGATGCGAGGGCTTACCATTTGCCGAAGCATCGATCATATATTTGACTGCATCCACATTCACCTTAGTCACCACCAGCCCCTGTTCAGTGATGGCTATCACGATAATCCCTGCGAGTTCGCGATGCCCTTCACTCAGAAATTTCCAGCCTTCAAATGCCATTTTCGTTCCATCTGGTGACCATGCAATATTCTTAGGCTCGATTGTAAAGTCGACTGCGGTAAATATCGACTGAGCCGTCGGTTTTTGAATATTGTCAAACTTCCAGAGATTGATTCCGTGCAGAAAATGTGGCTTGCCTTGGGGATCTTTGCGGTATAACTCGGTGAAGGAAGTAGCAAGTCGGCCGCCTTTCGATTCCCAACAGAGACTGACTTCATGGCCAGAATCCAGCAATAGTGCTTTGCTTGCGCCATTGGGGACGACCTCAGCCAACTGATCACCGATTGGAAGCCCAAGCGATAAGCTGGAGATACTTTCAGAGTTGAGAGCCAGTACTCCTGCAATTCCAATGCCATCCGAAGCTATGCCCACCCCTAGAAATCCGCCTTCAGGATCCGCTGTTTGCTGACCGGGGGATTCGTTCTCCTGACCGCCAGCACGCGGCCGGGGAATCTCCTGCAGCACTTCGGTACCGTTCAAATTTACGGTTTTTATCGCACCCTGCGCCACAAAAGCGATACGTTTCTTATCAGGGCTGGCCACAGGAAAGTCTTTTGCGCCCGCACCGTAAGTGAGCTGCTTTGGCGTGCCATCACCCAGAACATATATCTGACGAAGCTTCACATCTTTCAGGTTAGATACATAGAGTATATTCTTGCCGTCGGCAGTCCAGGATGGAGAAGCTTTATCGGATGCGTCGGTCGCTTCGGTAAGGCGTTTGAGGCCAGTTCCATCGTTTCGAACCGCATACAGTCCGAGTTTGACATCTGTCCTGCCTTCATGTTTTTCAGAAGTCTCTCGAATGAAAGTGATGTAGTTACTTGAATCAAAATTAATTCCAGATGCCACCCCGATTCGGCCGTTAATAGATATATAGTAGAAATAGATGATAAGAGCGAGAACAACCATCAGGAAGAGCAGAACTCGTTTCTGACGCGTCTGTTTTTCTCGCTGCCACCAGTCCGGAAGCTGCGCGTTATTTGAATTCGAATTAGCCATAATGCCTTTCAATCTGTTTTGTTTTATTCTACCCTAAATTTAATCCCGGACTGGAACAGCAAGGGCTAGCCAGACTTATTGCAATGTATGCTGATATAATCGCATGAAATTGTATTTGCCAACGTCACGGCTGATACCATTGGAATCAAAAACAGCAAAATCATATAAACCATTAGCCCACTAGCGACTGTCAGGTATTTTCCACTTGCCTTGCGAATTGCTGTCAACGACGACCATTAGTCTGTCTGGACTCAGAGGATTCGGAAAGACTGTTTCCACTACGATATTGCTGCCTTTATAAACGTGCCCTGCCAGATCGATGGGATTGGAGAAAAACTGAAGAGGCAATGATTTCTTGATCCGGTTAAGAACTGCACTATTATCCGTATTTCCTATGAGGATAAGATTGTGTTGCTGCAGCTCCACTGCTGATGCTGCGGTATCTGTCATGTATCGACAATCTACATAAAAATCCTCACGCCAAGCATCTCGAATTGATCTGCCAATACTCATCGAATTATCTCGTTCTGTTCTGTTCCCTGCGGTTCCACTAATAATTACAAATGAATTAGCAAACGCATTTGCAACCGGACCTTCAATATCGGCAAATCTGATTAGATTCTTGGGTGAAATGCCGGGCAGTTAAACCTGGAAACAAATTTTCTGATGCCGAATAGTTTGCGGGCTTATGCCCTGTGCCATTAGTAGATATCGTAATATTACGTTTCAAATCTTTTGGCATCCGATCAAGCAATAGTTCGTAGCTTCGTATATTTTCTGTATGTATTGAGATATGTGAAGTCCCGTCCACAGTAGCTTGTAATGTTGCAAGGCGCGTCATGTCAGCTATCCCTGTAATCTTGGCCCAATACGCCTGCCCGTATCGAATCTGCCGAGCCGAGATCGTCATCTCTTGTGGCAGTGCAATCCTCTTTTTACCAGTAACAAACGTCCACCATGCCTCTTCCATATCTTCGGTTTGGACGCTACGTGTTCCGCCTTTTGTGAGCTGGAGTGTAACATCTAAACCCTTGGACTTGCACAAGCGGGCAAATTCGATAGAATTCGAAGCCGGATGTACCGCATCTCCGATAGAATGCATAATAAATTGCGGAACATGACTCAAGTTATCTATTAGTTCAACTGGATCAGGCGGGTTGAATGCGCCACTCTCAATACCTGAAGGATCTAATAGAGGCCTAAGTGTTGCCAAGGCTGCAAACAAGGAGGGATGATGAGCAGCAAATAGCAGTAACTGTCGGCCTCCATCACAAGCGCCAACTCCACAGATTTTATCTCTGTCAATCTTATAGTACCGCTCGATATCTGCAATGACTGATAAAAGTTCATTTTCGCGCATATCGTATCCGGCGGCATTACCTCTCGCGCATGGCACAGCCACCATGTAACCATACTCTTCCGCGAGAGCGCGGTACTTGTATACATCTTTCACACTGGCGACAATCCTGCCTTCCAAAAATGGTCGGGCGGGAATGAATGACCCGGGAACCATAAGCATGAGGGGCAGCTTATTTCCCAGCTTAATACGGCCTGGCACGATGAGACTATAGTACTGTGGCTGCCCGTCAATCTCTGACCGAAAGACCCGGATGCGATAACCGGGAGACTTCAGCACATTCTGCCCGCCTTGCGGATCTGCTAGAACAGCTTCAAGGTTGCTCATAGCGTTGAGTACTTTGTCCTGCCAATTCCACTCAGTAATTATCTAATATTCGGGTTTATAGAGATGTTTTATTCGATAGAGCCAGGCATCGGTATGCATGCGTACAGTTGGACTCAAATGAGGTGCAAACAGAATAATATATATACTTGCTAATAAAATTATCAATAGCAATATATTTGTCGCGTTAGCGAATTCTCTCTTGGTCATAATGAAACTATCAATTTAACCAAATAAATCGGTATGGAATAGTAAGAGCTGTTTCCCCAGCCGAATCGATCAGAATAATATGCCCTTTGTTGATACCGGCATGAGCAGCTTTCCTATGAAGTATGAACTCAATCGTTGCACTTGTCTTTGAATTGCTT
>JANXSG010000229.1 GCA_025352825.1 Chthonomonadaceae bacterium
TCGAAAAACGGTGATAGACAAATCCATCACTCGTCTCCTCGCTCTGGTGAACATTTCCAAGCCGGGTATGGGAGCCGCCGAGCAAATCGTTGCGAACCTCGACCCTGAAGCTGCCGCGCAGGCAGCGCTGGAACATCGGGATGTGGTCGTGGGGATCAAGACTGCGCACTACTGGACAGGTCTTCCGTTCGATGCCGATCACCCTCCGTGGGCATCGGTGGAGAATGCGGTCGAGGCAGGCCGGCTGTGCGACATGCCGGTGATGGTGGATTTCTGGCCCCGTCCGCCGGAGCGCCCCTACCCCGATCTCCTTCTGGAGAAGCTCCGACCGGGTGACATCCACACCCACGTCTTCGCGCGCCAGTTTCCCGTAATCGATGCGGACGGACGAGTCTACCCCTTCATGCGCGAGGCACGGGAACGCGGGATCTGGTTCGATGTCGGTCACGGCGCAGCAAGCTTCTGGTTCCGCAATGCCAAGCGGGCCATCGACGATGGGTTCTCGCCGGACAGCATCAGCACCGACCTCCACCAGGCAAGTGTACGTACAACAGTCCATAGTATGCTCGATGCTATGTCCAAGTGCATGGCGATGGGAATGCCGCTCTCCGAGGTGATCTACCGCTCAACCGTCACGCCTGCGCAGGCCATTCGGCGTCCAGAGCTGGGAACACTGTCGCCTGGAGAGGAGGCTGATGTCGCCGTGCTGGAACTTCAGCGCGGTTCATTCTCTTACCGGGACTGCGGCTACACGCGGATAGACACTGACCGAAAATTGGATTGTGTAATGACGTTACGGGCAGGAAAGATCGTCTACGAACGGGACGGGCACGCGCTCCCACACTGGCGCGACGCACCAGAGCACTATTGGCGCATTCCAGAACTAGGTACAATTCCGGTCGAGCGCTGCTGGCGCGCCCTCCAGTAAATTGACCGGATGATCAGTGTCTACATCGTTGGAATTTGTAAGAAAATTGGCATTTATCCTGCTTATCCATGTTAAATAAAAGTTCCAGAAGTTAGCTGACATTCTCAAAGTCTCATTACTAAGGAATGTGAATTCCATATCGAGTGTTACATTGTTATTAACATGGATAAGCAGGATTTGCAGGATAAATGCCACACCACTATTTTCAATTATTTTTGCTACTTCATTTCGAAGTGACTTTACGATATCTATTTGAATAGTCAATCTATTTACGATGTTGGAGCTATTTCCGATCTCAAATCGATGTGTAGGGTAAACTATACGAAATTATCTAAATGTGCGATAGATTGATGTATTTGCAAGAGGAAAAGAGGAACGATATTGATTCTCAAATTTGTACTGTTCGGAATGGCTGCAGTTCTGATTGGGGCGAGTGTTCAGGCGGATGACAACGCGGCAGCCCCAAAACCCGATAAGCAAGGATACTACAAGCTGTTCAATGGCAAGGATCTGAACGACTGGAAAGTGTCCGAGCATCCCGATACATTCAAAGTGGAAGACGGCAATATGGTGGTCAACGGCGAGCGCTCGCATCTGTACTACGTGGGCCCGGTTCACGGTCACATCTTCAAAAACTTTCATTTGAAAGCGGAGTTGATGACCTTCCCGAAATCGAACAGCGGCATCTACTTCCACACCGAGTATCAGGAAGGCGGATGGCCAGACAAAGGCTTCGAATGCCAGGTCAACGAGACCCACGGTGACACCAAGAAGACAGGCGGCCTGTACGATGTGAAGGACGTGATGAACCAGTCTCCGGTCAAAAACAATGAGTGGTACACCTACGATATCATCGTCAAAAACAAGAAGGTGACTCTTAAGATCAACGGCAAAACTACCACCGAGTGGATCCAGCCCGATGACTGGAAAGCGCCAGAAGGCCATCCAGGACGAATGTTAAGCAGCGGTACCTTCGCTATCCAGGGCCACGATCCCGGTTCTAAAATTCTCTACCGTTCCATCAAGGTCAAGCCGCTCGATTAATTCCGGAGCTGCCTCTACTCTTGGTTGTAGTGAATGACTATCGCAGCTAGAATACTGGATGCTGCGATGAAAGTTGTGAGAAACCTATGAGCATCTACGCCCGGTTGGGAATACGCCCTCTCATTAACGCAAACGCAACCCTCACCAAGCTAGGTGGCTCCTTGATGCCGCCCGAGGTGATGGAAGCCATGATTGAGGGCAGCCGCTGTTTTGTCGATCTAAACGAACTCCAATTGCGTGTCGGAGAGAGGATTGCCCTTCTCACACATAACGAGGCTGCCTTCGTGAGTTCCGGCGCGGCAGCAGGGCTTACATTGGCGACAGCTGCCTGTATTACGGGCTTAGACCCCGTAGCGATTGCGAAACTGCCTGACCTGGACGGCCTTAAGAACGAGGTCATCATCCACCATACCCATCGTAATGGTTACGACCACGCCGTTCGACAGGTCGGTGTAAAGGTGGTGGAGATCGGTTTGGAAACGGAGACCACATCGCAGGACCTGGAGCTGGCCATTTCGGCACAGACAGCAGCCATATTCTGGTTTCAAGGAGCCATGAATCGACCGGGAGATCTGCCACTCCCAGAAATGATTCGAGTGGCACAATCTCATGGCATCCCGGTAATCGTGGATGCGGCGGCGCAGCTGCCTCCCGTGAGCAATCTATGGCACTATACGGAGATGGGGGCTTCTCTGGTTGTTTTCAGCGGGGGCAAGGATCTGCGCGGCCCACAGTCTAGCGGGCTGATCCTGGGCCGTCGCGACTTGATCGAAGCCTGCGCTCTCAACTCCTGCCCTCGTCACAGCATCGGCCGTCCCATGAAGGTCGGTAAAGAGGAGATCCTGGGCTTCCTGGCAGCGGTTGAGCGGTATCTGAAACTGGATCATGCGGCACGGGAACGGCGATGCGAGCAGATGGTTGCCGATTGGAACGAAGCGCTGAACCGCCTGCCCGGTATAAGAGCGCGCCGCGATTTTCCTAATGAAGCTGGGCAGCCTCTGCCGCGTTCTGTGGTTAGTGTCGAAGCCGAAGCTGCAGGAATATCCCGCGATGTTGTCGTGGCAAAACTATTGTCCGGCGACCCGGCCATCGATGTTGCTTCATGCGGCACAGACGCATTCTACCTGAACCCCATGACGCTAGAACCGGGCGAAGAACATATAGTTTTACAACGCCTGACTGAGATTCTTATGATCACTCACTGTTAACATGAATTTCAGACATGGAGTTCGAAAATTGCCTTCCGTAGTGAGGTTCGGTTTAATTTCTGCAACGTACTTGCAAAGGGTTAAATGGGTCGTGAAAGTAATATCGTTTAACCTCACCCCCCGTACCCTCTCCCAGATTGCTCGATAGCTCGCAAGGGAGAGAGGGTGACTCAATCGGGAATTTACCCCTCTCTCAACGAGGAACGAGTGGACGGGAGAGGGGTTGGGGTGAGGTGCAGCTCGTGAAAATCACTAATTGATGATTTACTCCACAACCCCTTCACTCCGAGTCTAATCCCGTGAGCCGCGCTGCAGCAGGCCCACGCTGTAAAACTCGTAGGAGGCGGCCTGATCGGGTACGTCCACGACATGCACCGTAAACCGGGCAGGTGTGCCGTTTTCCGGCAGCTGATCGGCAAAGAAGGAGCTGTAGGCACGGGAATATGCTTCTCGTAGGCGTTTGATCTCATTGGCATATCCGACTGGATCTAACTGCGGATTCGGCTCTTTGGGCTGGCATCCAAACGCATGAATTTCAAGGAAATCTATGTCGCGGAGCGATTGGCAGATGCCTGCTTCCTGCAGCCACTTCTCCCAGCACTGAAAGACCAGTGGTATCTCCTTATCCGGGTCCATCCGCGTGACCGTATCCAGTCCCAGTACGCCTGTTGCGGAGTGTCCTCCGGTTAGCCCTGCGAAATATATCTTGAGGTCGCCATCCGACTGCTGCTCTGTGACAAGGCTGGATAACACAGGGCGGTCACCCGAGTAGTAGTAGGTTACCTTGCCTCGTTTCTTTACTTTGAAAGCCATAACACGCATCTCCTTTTGCTACACTAATATTTGAGGAACTCACCATGTCAAGCCACCCTCGCATCCTTATAGTTGAATGTATGCAGGAGATATCCTCCTTTAACCCTGTTTTGTCGCATTACGAAAATTTCCACATCGAACGTGGCGAGGAAATGCGGGCACAGGAGGGCTTGAACACCGCACTCGGCGGCGCTCTGAAGGTATTACATAACGCAGACATGGAGCCGGTATTTGCGATCTCTGCCCGCGCGGGTTCTGCGGGGCTTCAATCTGCTGAAGGCTGGCAACGCCTCTCATCGGAAATTCTTGCGGCGGTGTCGATATGTGTAGAATCTGGGATTGACGGCGTCTATTTTTCGATGCATGGCGCCATGGGAGCCGAGGGAGAACTCGATCCCGAGGGATATCTGCTTACGGAGACACGCCGTATTATCGGGGAACATCTGCCCATGGTGATCTCACTCGATCTGCACGGCATCCTCACCAACCGTATGCTCCGGCAGGTGAACGGGCTTGCGCTCTACCATACCTATCCCCATGTGGATTTCGCGGACACTGGCCGCCGCGCCGCGGAGTTCCTGGTGCGTCTCGTCCGAGAACTGCTTCGGCCTGTCTTTGCCCGTGTCGTCATCCCGGCTCTCGTACGGGGGGACGAACTTATCACCAAGTCTGGCTGTTATGGCGACCTTATCCGCGAGGCGCAGCGGATCGAACGGGACGGGACGGCTCTCGCCGCTGGGATCATAATCGGCAACCCTTTTACCGATGTGCCGGAGCTTTGCTCCCAAGTCATTGTGGCGACGGACGGGGATGAAGCTGCTGCGACTAGAGAAGCGGTAAGCCTCGCCGAGGAGTTCTGGGCGCTGCGGCATCGGATGCAGGGCAAATTTATCTCTCTGGAGCGTGCCATCGCTCAGGCATCTACTATAAAAGGTCCCGTGGTGTTTACCGATGCCGCCGATGCGACTTCCTCCGGCGCTCCCGGTGACTCTAACGGCATTCTTAAGGGACTTCGGCAGAGCCATTACTCGGGACGGGTGCTGGCGCAGATCGTCGATCCTGCTGCGGCGGCGGCTGCCCATAAGGCGGGCGTTGGGGCTGAGATAGCCGTCACACTCGGCGGCGCACTGGACACCACTCGCTACTCTCCGATGCCTGTCATTGCTCGAGTACGCTTGCTGTCGGACGGGCGTGCTAGTCTCGAAACAATGAAGATTGGGCTAGATGCCGGACCGACGGCGGTACTGACATTCGACAATTATACGGTGGTGGTCTTCAGCAGAACACTGAGTCTTTTCGATAGGGCGATGTACTATGCGAACGGGCTCGATCCGCGCGATTTCGACCTCATCGTAGTGAAGTCGCCCCACACCGAATTTCACATGTACGACGCCTGGGTGGAGAATAACTTCAACATCGATATTCCCGGAGCAACATCCGCGAACTTGCCAACGCTGGGCCATACGCATTGCGCCCGCCCCATCTTTCCGCTTGATGAGAATGTCACTTTCACTCCACAGGCGGTACTCTATTCGCGGCTGTAGTTACCCATTATGTGTTGCAGTTTGAGCCACCTCCATGCTTTGTCTCCGGCAGAGGTAAGCTCCAAAAAACTCAACGTAAATTATATCACGCAGGATACAACGTCAATAATGTTGAACAGATATCTTGCCGTTATCTGAACAGAGTGATTATCCAGGAGGTTCTCTTGTCAACAACTTTTACTCGTCGCGAATTGATTACCGGAACTGCCGCGATGGTGGCTGCCCCAATGATTGTGCCGGCTTCCGCATTGGGCAGGCAGGGGGCTTCGCCACCCAGCGAACGTCTTACAATGGGTTTCATCGGCGTGGGGTATCAGGCACGAGGCCACTTGAATGCTTTCGTACGCAATACAGATGTAAAGGTTCTGGCGGTTTGTGATGTAGATACCACTCGGCGTGTGGACGCCAAAAAGATAGTGGACGACTGGTACTCCAACGATAAAGCGTACAAAGGCTGCGATATGTACAATGACTTCCGTGAGCTGATAGCCCGGAAAGATATCGACGCAGTGCTGATCGCTACACCAGACCACTGGCACTGCGCGACAGCTGTTGCGGCGGTGAAATCAGGCAAGGATGTCTACTGCGAGAAACCTTTAACGCTGACCATTGCCGAGGCGAAAGTTTTAATGGACTCGGTGCGTAAGCACAAAAGAGTGCTGCAGGTTGGTAGCCAGCAGCGCTCCTCGAAGGAGTTCCGTATTGCCTGCGAAGCAGTGCGCAATGGCCGTATAGGTAAGGTGCAGAAAGTCTTTGTTTCCGTCGGTCCCCCAAGCCGGCCATGCGATCTGCCGGAGGAGAGTATTGAGCCGGGTCTGGACTGGGAGATGTGGCTGGGGCAGGCGCCGGAGCGCCCATATAATTCAGTATTAAGTCCGCGAGGCGTCCATGATTTCTTCCCGAACTGGCGCAGCTTTAGGGAATACTCTGGCGGCGGTATGACCGACTTTGGTGCGCATCACTTCGATATCGCACAGTGGGGGCTGGGAATGGATGGGAGCGGCCCGATTGAGATCATCCCGCCGGCCGATCCGAGTAAAGGTATTGGAGTGAGGTTCCTCTACGCGAGCGGCGCAGAGGTAATCCACGGAAGTTATAAGGATCCGGACGGTAAAGATCGCGGCGGTATCTCTTTCGTCGGCGATAAAGGCAGTGTATACGTGGATCGAGGCCAGCTCAAGAGCTGGCCAGATAACGTTGTGACTGATCCGCTAGGTTCCTCCGAGATATCACTTTATAAATCACCTGGGCACCATCAGGATTGGCTGGACTGCATCAAATCCCGCAACCGCCCGATCTGCGATGTCGAGATCGGCGCTCGATCTGTGACAGTCTGCCATCTTGGCAATCTTGCCTACTTGCATGGGCGCACACTGAAGTGGGATCCAGAAAAATGGCATTTTGTAAAAGACCATGAGGCCGATAGATGGCGTGACCGCGAGCGGCGGGAAGGGTGGGAGCTGCCCCACGCCTAACTAAATGGCAGCACTCTACCATGAGGCGACCCGGTTTAGTCTAATTCTGTCCATAAACTTTTCTGGCGAGCGTTAATTTGGCTATCTAGCTGCGATTCGTCCTCGCAGCACGATGATCAACGGTTGGGGCAGAATGTTATAAACGTCTTTTCCGCCTGTGACTATTGATTTGAACATGGGGCAGTCGCAGTCGGCGAGTACGTTCTCGCTCCTCAATACACAAAATTCCACTCCTCTGAACGATGGCTATATGCTTCATCACGGTCGGAATAGTCATGGAAAACAGACGAGCAAGTTTGGTCAGCGTTTCTGGATCGTGGTAGATAGAAGGGCAAATGCTTCAATTGAGAGACCATAGATAGTTAATCTTATGCTATTCCCTGAGCAATCATGAGCGCTTTACCGATGGAGTTCAGAACAGATTGTGATAATTCCCCCAGCAGCGATGTTAGCTTACTCCTGTCCAGTGTTGTTACCTGATGGCAGAGGGCTGAACTGTCCTATGATAAGCCTCCTGTACCTGCTGGCAATATCACGACAGTTGGTCCACGTTTCGCTTGCGAGATCGATGTGGATACTGGAACAACGATCACCGACCTCCATCCAGGTGTCTCATTGAACCCATCGTGAGATACAATAATGACGGGTCTGATACCTTGTTGTTCTGAGCCTGACCGAGGAGCCAGTGACGCCCAATATACCTCGCCGCACTTCACTTGTTTGGCTCCTTAGTATCGGTACAATCGATAGCAAGCAGGCTGGCTATCCCTGCAGATTCCATATTTTCGTCTAAATCCGATGGCGTTCCGGCAGTGTTCCTCGCATACTCTGCGACAGACTCATGTAAGAATATTCTCTCCTGCTCCGCCAGCCACATATCGATAGCATCTCTTGCAATTTCGGTCGCAGGATGCTTAGATCGCTGTGCCTCGATTCGAAGCCGCTGATATATTGGATATGGTAAAGGCACGTGTAGATTACGGTTTGTTCGCATTCGCATGGCACATCTCCTGCCATGAATTATAGCACAAGCTATGTGCCATCCATAGCACCACAAACATGCCGTTCGTCCGTTCAAGCTTAGCAACTGAGCGGCCTCTTTGCAAAAAAAATACTGCTTTAACGCGACTGAATAGGCCCAATCAGGACAATGATCGACACATTGGACAGTGGCTAATAAACGTCTTTCCGCCTGTAATCACCAATTTGCATATTGGCCCATCCGTATCGGCGTCACCGTATACATTCCAACATCGCTCATGTGAAGGTCGCGTAGACGATGCTTCAAGCGGGTTAAGTATACCACTACTGCATTCACGAATTGTCAAGTGTGCATAGTCTATGCACTGCCATCTAGTAATGACCTCGTGGCTTCCCATAAATCCGGAGTTTCCATAAGTTCTCCATAGGATATTAGCCAGTACTCAATTCGCGCTCGATCCATGTTAGGGTATGTAAGTCCAAGATTTCTGATATCTTCCAGATCTTTCGGGCGGCTCGCGAGGGCTTTGAGGATCACCATATCCTCGGGCGTCGGCAGGCGAAGTTCGACACCGCCAGCTTTGTGAAGCTGTGCACGATCTTGAACTTCAGTTTCGAATGGCATACACCCCAGAGCAATATCGATAACTGTGCCGGTAGCTTCATGCAGTAAAGTTATCATTCTAGCCTGACGAGCAAGATCCTCCATACCGCTGAACCTAGGTTTGAAGCCGTTCTTTGCAAGATTTTCAATGAGGATAGATGCATTTTCAATATCGAAATCGATCACAACATCAACGTCGTCGGTGTGGCGGGAACGAGTAAGGAGTGATATCGCAACACCACCGATGATAGTTGGCGTAAGTCCCATATTTTCGAGAACCTCTACAAGGTCACGGGCAGCAAGCAATAGTAATCTATCTGTTTTTTTCAGCATACTTTAACCGAATTTTGATCCACGTCTGCAGCAGTGCATTATCATCAGTACGAGATCCACTCTTCGGAAGGCATTCACTCAGGCTCAGCACACGACGAAACGCCGCTAGGCGATCTGCAAAAGTCGCCTCGCGCATCTTTTCGATTTCCAGCTTATGCAAGATGGCGAAACCTGCTTGCTGCTGTTGAAATATTCGCTTTTGCTCTTCGAACTCCAAATTTATCTTCCCTCTATAAGAAACAGACCTGCTTGAAAGCGCTGACACGTCCCAGGATCAAGATGTCGATCTCTTGCCGCCCATACCGAGTTGCCCCCAAGCCCGATAGCCGATCCGCATCCCATAGCGCATTCCGTTGGGCTTCTTGTTACGAGCACGCAGTGAAGCGGCATCGCCATCTTCGTCGATCTCGTACTCCCCGGTTTCAATATCGATCACAAGAAACTTGCCATCATTGCCAGGTTCTAATTGTTGACGCAGATTATTCTCATAGATATCTCTGCCGCGTATCGCAATCTCTTCCGTACTCAAACCTTCATGGCCCATAGTTCTTCCACACGTATGCATTTGTAGATATTATACCATTTCAAAATGACCATTCACAGACCGGTCAGCCATCAGTGATGTAGTATCCGGCAAACGCAGCAGTGCTGTATATTGCTAATGAAATTGAGCACGGTTACATTGTTCTGCACCTGAGTTAGCTTTGGCGTGAACCCCCGAGTCGAGCATCCTCGGTTCTGCTTTCATTAAGAATACCGCAATAGAAGCATCAGTGTGCGTTTGAGGCTGCGGCGTATCGGCGTTAGATTGAGCCACGATGCAGGTAAAAATATCGATCACTTAGCCTGCGCCGGCTCCATCAACCTGCCGCTTCTCGACAGTACAGGATCGGTGCAGGCGGATAAGTTAAAGCAGCACGGGCGCCGATGCTCGCCATCGAGTTTTGATATCGTTTTTTGAATCCGCAGTGCACGGGTATCACCATTGCGGGTCTCATTGATCCAGCGTATCCATTCCCACCGCGCCATGGGCGTGATGTCTTTCCACTTGTCTCTGACTTTCTGCGGACCCGCGCTTAGCGCTGCCATAAAATCGTTCGGCACAACGGGCTCCGGCCAATCCTGGGTGACTTCGAGTTTCAGCATCGCGCTGTCGCCGACGCATATGCCGGTGGCATTTTGCAGGCCGGTATCTATCCGCATCCAATGGCCCCGGCAACCGTCCGGCTCCAGCACCGTCAGCAGTTCATGGCCATTGATCGTACCGCGAACGGCTACTTGTCCCCGTGATGGCAGTTTGGCACTCTGGTCTTCCGGCAGCCGCAGAATCGTCTGATCCTTGAGTTCAAACAACTTGGCTTCAAAATGGATTGACTCGTTCTTGGTCATCGTTTTATCCTAGCAGGATTCCGCAAATA
>JANXSG010000268.1 GCA_025352825.1 Chthonomonadaceae bacterium
GTAAGTCCGGTCGACATTTTTTGTTCGTATTGAGGGAATGGAACGTACTGGAAAACTACCTCGACATCTGGATGCAGCTGTTCGAACTCTCGCTTCAGCGCTTCGAAATACGTGGCGTATCGTTCATCCGTACCAGGAGACCACCAGTCCCAAACACGCAGTACCGTCCGATGAACTCCTGACAGTCTGACTCCACTGCGCAGGGCAGCTTCTTGCGCCAGGCCGGAATGAGCGGCGATCTGCCATAGCAGCAGTCCGGCAGCAGCTAGCATCAGCACACGAAGCCAGACCGATTGCGACGCTTTCGATTCTGGCTGATTTTCTTCGGAATGTTCCATTAGAATTTAGGCTCCAGCAGACAGAATCCTGATCGATTGTATGTTGTAAAATGCATTTCTGTGCTCAGAGGAGAGATATCCGTACGTACAACCATTTTTTTGGCAGCATGATTGTATAAATACGCCAGAAATACTGAATTTCCTGCATCTCAGATAAGTGGGCAATCTTATAATTGTGCTTAGTCCATCATTAGCCCAGAAGTTCAAAATAAAGTTTGGTAATTGCATCAAGTTCTCAGTGTATAATATCACGTCAAACCAAATTAACTCAAACGACTTTTAGGGGGATTAAGATGAATCCTGGACTGACAATATCACAGCGTTTCCAGCTGGATGCACTTGGCTTTGTTCTGCTCAAAGGTGTTCTTACTCCGGAGGAAATATCTGCGGCCAAGGATGCGCTCTATCGCATGAAGGCTGACCTGGATCTGGAAGCGAAACGCGTCTACACGAACAAGCATGAAAGTCACTATCAGTTATTTGGGCATCTGGTGGAGTACGATCCTGCACTTCTCGCTTATGCGGTGCATCCAAAATTGATTCCCTGCGTCGAAGAGCTGGTGGGGGGTGCAGTAAGGTTGGAGGAGTCCGAAGCGATCATCAATCGTCGAAATCCCGATTCTGTCCCCTCCGAACTCATGCAGCGGAAGTCCATTCCTACCGGTTTTCATACAGGAACTCGGCATGGGTGGGGTACCTATACGGAGAACGATCGCTTCCACTGTATCTTCGTCAAGACGTTGGCATTTCTGACCGACGTTGGGCCGGACGATGGCGGAACTGCCTTTATTCCGGGCAGCCACAAAATGCAGTGGAAACAGCAGGAGATGATCGATGCGGCGAATCAGAACGAGAGTTTGATTACACAGGTTGTCGCCAATGCAGGAGATGTACTGCTGTTCCCCGAATCCCTAATTCACAGCACTACTGAGATCCGCAGTGATAAAGAACGCGTGATTATCGTCTCCGGTTACACGCCCACCATGCTGCGTGAGTGGCCTAGAAACGAAATCAGCCCGGAATTCATCACCACCCTGCCTGAAGATAGTCGACCCATCATTTCTGGAGAGGCCAGTTGGCACTGGAAACGTAACTACGAAAACTAATGAAAATCACCGAAGTAGAAACTATTATTGTCCGCTTGCCGCAGATTGAGGCGAAGTGCGATGGAACTCAGGACGCTCTGCTGGTCAAGATTCACACCGATACCGGTCTGACCGGTATAGGCGAAGTGGACTCCTCGCCGGAGGTTGCAAAAGCTGTGTTCGATGCTCCTTTTTCGCATACCATAGCCAGCGGACTGCGCGCACTCCTTATCGGCGAAGACCCACGTGATGTGGAGCGACTCTGGGAAAAGATGTATCGTGGGACTATCTACTTCGGGCGGCGCGGGGCTGCTATTCATGCGATCAGCGGCGCAGACATTGCGTTGTGGGATATTCTTGGGAAGGCGACGTGTTTGCCGGTCTATCAACTGCTGGGTGGCGCCTACCGTACCCGACTCCAAGCCTACGCCAGCGCCCTGATGCCGGACACTCCGGAGGAATCATACAGTCGTGCGGCTGAACTTCGGCAGGCTGGATTTACCGCACTCAAATTCGGGTGGGGGCCTCTTGGTAAAGATATCGCAACTGATGTTGCCTTAATCGGCGCTGCCCGCAGAGGATTCGGAGATGACGGTGATCTGATGATCGATATCGGCCTTTGCTGGGACTCCGCGACCGCCATCGCCCGTGCCAAACGGTTTGAAGAGTTCAATCTGTACTGGCTGGAAGAGCCGCTTCCGCCGGACGATATTGCCGGATACGCTCGCCTTGCCGACGCCGTGGATATGCGAATCGCGGCGGGCGAGGAAGAGTCTACTACCTGGGGCTTCGCCGATTTGATGGATCGGGGACATATCGATGTTGTTCAAGTGGATATGAGCCGTGCAGGCGGCCTCACAGAAAGCCGCCGAATTGCACAGATGGCACATCAGCGAAACCTCCCATGTGTTCCCCATGCCTTCAGTACCGGAGTTTTGCTTGCGGCAAGTATGCACTGGGTTGCCTCGATTCCGAACGGCTCTCTGGTCGAATACACCGTCGCCGAATCACCCCTCGCTACCGGCCTAACCGGGACTGGCCTTCTCCGATCTCCCCTCCGCGCCGTCGACGGCCACCTCACCTTT
>JANXSG010000289.1 GCA_025352825.1 Chthonomonadaceae bacterium
TTCCAGCTCGATTTCGGCGAGGATGAATCAGGTCTGGCGGTGATGGGCCAGCGCAGGGGCGGAGGGTTCTATATCGACGTGGGTGCGAGTGATCTTATCGCCGATGGCCGGATCAAGCTCAAAAGCAAGGTAGGCGTCGAACGCATTAAGGAGCGCTCGATCATATTCACCGACGGCAGCGAACTGCCGGCAGACCTGATCGTCTTTGCCACCGGCTATGGCTCCATGAACGGTTGGGTCGAACAGCTGATCAGTAAAGAGATGGCTGACAAGGTAGGCAAATGCTGGGGCCTGGGTTCGGGAACGTACTCTGATCCGGGGCCGTGGGAGGGTGAGCTGCGCAATATGTGGAAGCCCACACAGCAGGAGGCGTTGTGGTTCCACGGCGGCAACCTGCATCTTTCACGCCACTATTCGCAGTATCTCGCGCTTCAGTTGAAAGCACGCATGGAGGGAATTCCTACGCCGATCTACGGCTTGGGACCGGTGCATCACACATCCTAGCTAAAACGGAATAGGCTTAGAATTACTCTGTATTCGATTTAGATTCGGAGGATGAGCGTGTAGATTGTGACAGAATGAAAACTCATCTTATTTGTGTGAAAAGCTCACTTTATCGATTCCCCTTGGCTCTGTTGTGGGTTATGCAGAGCATTTGGCAGTTATTGGCAGCGGTCCCGCCACCTGCACTCCAAGCGGTTACGTGATCGGCGTCCATTTCGGCGATCTTCCATATCTTGATCTTGTTAGGGCTATTTCCAACTGCACAAAGAGGGCAGTTAGATACACTCTTGGCCTCTGCTTCTTTTGTCTGCTTCTCGTAAACCACCCTCTTGGTCGCTTCATCGAATACTCGCACATCCAGGAGCTTTTTGTCTTGAAGTCCACCGAGTATGTATTCGAAGACGCCGCGACGATTCTTGACATATGGATCACCATAAAGCTGCTTGACTTCAGTTGAAACATTGGCTGGATCGTATGACTGGAAGTGATATTGCTCGTAGAGACGACCCCATTCCAATCCACGCATCTCGCTCTCGACATCCTTGAAAACGCCTGAAACCCAGTCGATTACGCTGTTGAAATAGGTCTTCAGCTCATTAATATTGGCATCTTTACGATGCAGATTCATGTAGCCGCCAATTGTGTTCTTACTCACCCAGTCCAATGCCCGCTCCAAGAACTCCTGCCGGTTTGCACTGCCCTTGATGTAGGCACTCCATTTCTGTATGTTCGAGTTCTGGCTATTGCTAAACTCGGCCTTGGCAAGCGTGACAAATGGCCCCGAGTATACTGCGTTGAGAAGTTCCTGTTCATTGAGCGGAACTCCTGCGATATTGATGGTCTGGAACCATTCCCTAATCTCGCTTTCGGTTCCCTCGCACTCGTATATCAATAGCTTAGAACTCAAAATGTTTGCCCTTTGTTCGGCGGGCAGACTGTCGAAGTTTTTCGGATTGCCGTTATCTATGATCGCGAATTTGGTCGTCACAAACCTGCCGATACTTGTGATCCGTTGCTGGCCGTCCAACACTTCGAACTTGCCCTCGAAGATTTTATTGAAGTAAATTAGCCCTAGTGGGTAATCCTTGAGCAGCGATTCGATCACCGCCATCTCTTTCTTACCACCACCATCGGCGTAGAGGTAATTCCGCTGATACTCAGGCTGAATCGTGAGCTTTCCACCCAGCCCGAACAAGCCTTTACCCTCCAACTGGTTGTACACAAACCCGTCGCAGATGTCGGCGACGGTGATGTCTGTTCTCAGCGTTGACTTCACTAATTGGTACCTGTTCCGGACTGAGCGCGATGTCGGATGAGAAGGCAGGCATACTTTCGTTTGCCATCGAGGTAGGGCCGATCAAGCTTTCCCTTCCAATCCGGACGCACCATGGCAGGGATGAGCCCATTCTTAACATCATCGCTGATTCCAAGAATTTCGAACTGATCCGGGTTGTATTTGTCTAGGAACGTGATAGGGACTCCCATCGTGCCGCAATAGTCGCTGGGGATAGCATCGGTGTACGGTACCGCAATCGCGTCGTAATTATCGTATAGATCATACGTTGTTTTACTCTTGATCTCCTTGTGCTTGCTGAATCGCAAGTTATCCTCCATTGTCATAAGCGACAGTTTCTGGTGTCTCCGGCCATGATCCATGTTAGTGAACCACATAATACTTCCCATACTAAAATATTTAATGCCTTTTACTATCTTCTTGCGCGATTCGGTCTTGATGTCGTAGTCTATACTAACTTGAAACCATTTTGTTCCACCATTATCGACTCCGAGCCACATCTCATTTTCCTTAATGAGTGGGAATATTTCTCTATACGTAATTGCGTTCTGGTTTCCGATGATTAAAAACTTCTTGCCATACGCAATGAGTTGTGCCACAAATTCGCGGAAGAGTGAGAAGGGAGGGTTGGTTACGACGATGTCTGCCTGATCCAGGAGCGCGATGCATTCGGCGCTACGGAAGTCGCCGCCTCCCTCAAGGGATGTGCGATTATGGGGGTTCTGCTTCAGGAAGAGT
>JANXSG010000033.1 GCA_025352825.1 Chthonomonadaceae bacterium
CCAAAAACAGGAGAGGGGGTGACATAATTGCGAGATTATCTTTAAATTGTAAAATTTAACTCATCCATATCTCTATTCCACTGCGTGGAACAGAGAAAGCCAACTACCGGTCTAGCTCCCCCTCGCCTGTTTTTGGGAGAGGGGGTGACATAATTGCGAGATTATCTTTAAATTGTAAAATTTAACTCACCCATATCTCTATTCCACTGCGTGGAACAGAGAACCAACAACCTCCCTAGCTCCCCCTCCCCTGTTTTTGGGAGAGAGGGGTGACTGAATTACAGAGTTACCTTTTAATCGTAAAATTATTCTCACCCATATCTCTATTCCACTGCGTGGAACAGAGAACCAACTACCGCTCTAGCTCCCCCTCTCCTGTTTTTGGGAGAGGGGGCCGGGGGGTGAGGGCATCGAGGGATTAGGCAGCACAATTAGATCACTTCTTATCCCCCAGGAACGCATTTCCGAGATTAAATATCGGATAGTACAGCGCCACCAGAATAAATCCGACAACGCCGCCCACACAGAGAACCATAATCGGTTCGATAATACTCGTGATACGCTTGATGGCGTACTCCACATCCTCGATGTACGAAAGTGATATCTCTTTCAGTACATCCGGAAGAGTACCTATTTCCTCAGCCATCGCGATCATGCGGGTTACCATCATCGGAAACTGATTGGACTGTTCCAGTTCATCCGAGAGGCGGCGCCCCAGAGTCACATTATTCCCTGCTTTTCGAACAGCCTGGGCTACTACTTCGTTGCCGCATACATTGGCTGCCGTGTTGAGCGCCTGCAGCAGAGGGAGGCCGCTGCTGAGAAGTCCGGCCAGGCTGCCCGTGAGATTGGCAGAAGCAGATTTGATAAAGAGTGTCCCCATTAAAGGCATTCTGAGCTTGAACCCATCAATCTTTAATCGTCCCTCCGGTGTCTTATAGAATTTTTTCAGACTGATGGTGCAGGCGATAACAATCAAAGCAACGATCCATCCGCGATCTATTACTACGTTACTCATCCAGACAAGTGTGAGAGTAATGGCAGGCAGGGTAGCGTTTAAATCTTTGTAAATTGCAGCGAATGTCGGCACGATCCAGATAAGCATCGCTGCGAGCACACCGATAGTCACCAGAACCGTGAAGCAGGGATAGATCATTGCCGTGATAATCTTCTGGCGCGTATCCATCTGCAGCTCCATCTGCCTCGAAGCCTCTTCCAGCGCTTCGGGCAGCCGCCCGCCCTCTTCGCCGCTGCGCACCAGAGTACAGAGCAGCATGGGGAAAATCTTCGGGAACTCCTCCATCGAATCGGCCAGTTTCAGCCCGCTTCCCACGGAGCGTGCAATTTCGGTCAGAATCAGAGCCAGTTTTCGGTTTGCCGACTGCTCCCGCAGAGCATCCAGCCCGGAGACAAGCGGCATACCTGCCTTGATCATGGTACGAAGCTGCCTGGTCATGATAATCAGGTCCCGCAGGCCGATACCCCTGCCAAAACCGGAGCCCATCCGATTTACCTTACGCTCAGCGATACTCACCAGGTAGAGTTCGTTCTTTCGCAGGTGGTGCCTCAGCGCTATTTCATCAGGAAACGCAATGGTCTCATTAATTAGTTCGCCCTGTCCGTCACGAGCGGTGTATTCGAATAGCGGCACTAGATAGCCTCCTTTGCCAGCACGATGCGTCCCATCTCTTCCGGAGTGGTGATTCCTGCCCGCACCGCACCAATAGCGCTGTCCTGCAGTGTGGTCATATGGTTTCGTACCGCGGCCTCATGCAGCTCCTCTTCCGAAGCGCTGCGAATGATCAATCGCCGCATTTCGTCATTGAGAACCATCACTTCATACAGTCCTACCCGGCCCATATAGCCGCGATTATGGCAGGATCGGCATCCCCGCCCGCGCTTGAATTTAATAGTAAGCGCCTCATCCGCAGGAATACCCAGCACGATCAGCGTTTCGGCATCCGGCCGATACTCCTCGATGCAGTGCTTACAAACTTTAGCAGCCAGCCGCTGAGAGACAACTCCCGAAAGCGCCTGCGCGATCAGAAATGGATCCACTCTCAGGTTCGCCAATCGCGCAATCGTTCCCACGGCGCTGTTCGTGTGAAGCGTGGACAGCATAAGGTGACCCGTGAGGGATGCTTGCACTGCCATCTCTGCGGTCTCCGTATCTCGTATTTCGCCTACCAGAATCACATCCGGATCCTGCCGTACGAAGGTTCGGAGCCCACTGGCGAAAGTAAGGCCGATACGCGCATTGACCTGCACCTGATTGATGCCCGGTACGTTGTACTCTACCGGGTCTTCCAGAGTCATAATATTGCGTTTCTCATCGTTGAGTAGATTCAGGGATGAGTAGAGCGTGGTACTTTTGCCACTTCCCGTCGGCCCCACAACGAGTACAAGGCCGTGCGGCTGACGGATGAGCGCTTCGAATCGATGGTGCTGCTGCGGCAGAAAGCCCAGTTTCTCCAGCGGCACCAGAACGGACGACTTATCCAGGATACGAAGTACAATCTTCTCGCCATACACCGTGGGCACCGAAGAGACACGCATGTCGTAAATTCGGCCATGATTATCGTAACTCATGCGGCCATCCTGCGGCCGACGGCTCTCCGTGATGTCCATCAGGCAGAGCACTTTCAGTCGAGCTGTGAGTGAGGTCAGCTGCGCCCGTGGGATCTCGGCCTGTTCCAGAAGCGATCCATCCACACGGAAACGAACGCGCATACCGCGTTCATGCGGTTCAAAATGAATATCACTCGCACGAAGCGCCAGTGCGCTCTCCATCAGCGATGCTACCAGGCGAACAATAGGAGCTTCACTGGCTGCCGACATCTCAGCGCGGTTCGCGCGGGTACGATCTGGCCCCTCATTCTCCACCGTTTCCAGCTCATGAAGGGCTTCCGAAGTGCGGGCATGCGCATCAAAATGGTCGTTGATTGCACGCTGCAGCTCCCACTCCATTGCCAGAAAAGGAGCGACACGCAGGCCGGTTAGCAGGTGAATTTTATCGATTGCCGTGACATCGAGCGGATCTGCCATAGCTACTTCGATAATATCGGCAGAGATGCGCAGGGGGATTGCACGTGTAGAACGAACCACTTCCTCAGGGAGCAGCCGGACGGTTGTGGGTTCCAGGCGTATCGAAAGGAGATCGACATAGGAGACCCCGAAATCTGCAGCCAGCAGATTGCCGATGGCTGCAGAAGTGATGAAACCTAGATCGACAAGAATCTGTCCCAGGAACGCCTGGCTTCTACTTTGCACATCCAGAGCTTGCTGGAGTTGGTGCTCGGTGATAGCCCCGCTCTGTACAAGACGATCACCAAGACGGCGAGGTACAGGGCCAGAGTTGGAATTAACTTCAATAATAGTAGGCATCAATGTGTTTATCATAATATCAAATAATTTCGCGCCTTCATGAAACACGGGAGCAAAGCCATGAACGATTGTCGGCTGAAAATAAAAATAATTTAATATAAGAGTCTTGAACAGAAGTCAAAATTGTTAACTATTTCTACCAATTACCTTCACACCGCAAAGACGATTGATAACAGCTAAATCTAGAACATAAATTTTTTTCAAACCGCAAAGGACGCAAAGAGCGCAAAGGAAAACGAGAGAGCGTTAAGATAATACCAGGCTGTTGATAACCTGATTCACCTTCTCATCCAATTCTTTTCCTAAGCTTTTCCTCTGTTCTTCTTTGCTTTTCTTTGCGTCATTTGCGGTT
>JANXSG010000185.1 GCA_025352825.1 Chthonomonadaceae bacterium
CGGGAAGTCCGATGTCACGCCCTCTGCCGGACGCTATCTGGAAGACCTGCATCAGTTCCAGTCCACCGCCTATACCCAGATCATCCGGGGCGACAAGCCGTTAGAGTACTTCGATGAGTTTGTCAAAATCTGGAAGGCGCGTTGAAGCGGCTTTAGAAGGGGAGCGCGGGACAATTATCGAACTTCCGTCGGCGTTACAGTCGCCGGTTGCCCGTCCGTGTCGATATGTTTGGGTTCTGAAAATACCTGTGGAGAAAAGTTAGGAGAATTTGCTTGCTGAGTTACGAACAACGCCTTCATTTTACGGAGAAGGGCTGGGTCTTGCTGGAAGGTATCTTTGATGCCGGGCAGGTAGCCACCTACATTCACGCTCTGGATCGAGTCGGCCGGTTCTATCGACCACTTGCCACAAGCCAGCATACGGCCGAGACGCGGATGCTGGATAACCTGCCGCTTCTGGACGAGTTGTTTGTGCGGTGGCTGCAAACTGAGACGGTGATGGAAGCCAACCGGCAGTGCCTCGGGACCGGTATCCGGTACCATTTTTCCGCCGCGCACATCAAAAACGCGCACCCAGAGCGAGAGACACGCCGCGCGGAACTGCTCGCCGATGTGGATAACTGGGGCTGGCATCGTGCTCTGCGCCCGAAGTGGGGCATCTTCCCGGACGACCACGACCCCAAACTTATCAACGCGACCTACCTGAACAATATCACCTTTTTGACCGAAACGGGTGTGGGTAATGGTTGCACGGCGGTTCTGAGCGGTTCGCATAAGCTGGAAGGCGAATACGCGGATGTGAAAGACCACTGCACAGTAGATACGATTGCAGCGAAACCGGGCGATGTGCTGTTGTTTACCGAATCGCTCCTCCACTCCGGCACGCCTATCCTCAAGGAGACCAAACGGTATACCATGTACTATGGCTTCACGCCGCCCTGGTATCGGTGCTGGGACTTAATGGAGATGCCGCTGGAATGGGTGGAGTTGTTGGCGGATGAAAAACTACGGACGCTGTTTGATAGCCATGCCTATATCGAGCAGGAACCGGTGGTGCAGCATATGTGATACGACTCCCCATACCCTCCTTAAGAAGGAGTAGCATTCTCTCTTCCATACCAGAAGGGGAGAGCTGGAGTAGTTGTAGATAAAAGAGGAGAATTCAGAGTTTGTTGACATACGAACAGAGAAAACATTTTGCAGAGAACGGATGGGTATTGCTTGAAAACATCTTCGATGCACCGAAGGTGCTGGAGTATATTGCAGCGATGGACAGGGCGAAAGCAATACGTCGTTGCCTGCACACCAGTCAGTGGACAGATGAGATCATCGTGCTGGACAACATCGTCTACTTCGATCAGATTTTTCTTGAGTGGCTGACAGTCCCGGAACTAATCGAGGCGCACACCCAACTTCTTGGTACTCGTTTGCGCTTTGGAGCGGTTTTCTCACACATCAAACAGCCGCATAAAGAGCGCGAAACGCGACGAGAGGAGTTATCAAAACCAGATAACTGGGGCTGGCACCGCGATCTTCGTCCGAAATGGGGGGTGTTTCCCGCAGATGATGACCCGGACCTGATCTATGCACATTTTCTGAATGCAGTGACCTACCTGACGGACGTCTCGCCGGGCAATGGGAGCACGGCTTTCCTGAGCGGTTCCCACCGGTTCGATGGCGACTATCAGACACTGAAAGAGAAGTGCCGGGTGGATGTGCCACCGGTAAAAGCGGGCAGCGTGGTGATCTTTACCGAGTGCTTGATTCATGCGGCCTGCCCCATCCTGTCGGAGAACGTCCGGTACAACATGTACTATAACTTCTCACCGCCCTGGTTCCGCAACTGGAAGCACATGCATCTTCCGAAAGCGATGGTGGATCAGATTGCCGATGAGAAACTGCGGTTCCTCTTCGAACAGCCTTCCTATGAGGGGCAGTTCGCGGAGTTGTAGGCAGGTGAGGTCGCATCCCCCGCTCTCCGAGCTTGCGAGGGAATGGAAAGGAGAGGGGGCAGGGGGTGAGGTGAATCTCAGCCCATGCAGGGAGCCTATGCGACCGGAGAAGGGCTTTGCAAATCCAGATCGGTACTTTAGTGCCGAATCTCATGGGCGAGGTTGAGGGTACAATCTCAATGGAACACAGGAAACTAATGATAATCAGTCACCCCCTCTCCCGAAGCTTCGGGAGAGGAGGCCGGGGGGTGAGGGTTTGTCGATACGATGACTGGTGTGTCACTTAACAAGCTACTTCTTGGTTCTACCTGCGCCAGATTAGATTGTTGGAAGGAAAAAACTATACGCATATCGAACAGATACCTGGACAATGGCGATGTTCAAATTTTCATCGCGACTGTTTTATTATTAATCAGTTTCTGCATACGCACTACAATCAGATTTGCGCTGCCCCATTGTGTGAAGGAGTATCTGCCCTGATGCTATGGCTGAAGGTGATGTTGTTGTTTGTACCAATCAGTCTTGTCGCTCATTTTCTGGGCGCTGCTCCAGCCATCATGTTCGTGCTCTCTTGTATGGCTATCATACCACTGGCAGGTCTAATGGGCACGGCGACAGAGGAAGTAGCCAAGTACCGAGGTCCGGCAGTTGGCGGGCTATTAAACGCCACTTTCGGCAACGCTACTGAGATGATCATCGCCATCATCCTGCTTCACGATGGCTTGGTAGATGTGGTAAAGGCTTCGCTGATCGGCTCCATCGTAGGAAATATTCTTCTTGTTTTGGGCCTTTCTGTTTTTCTGGGGGGAATTAAATATAAGGTTCAGGCATTCAACAAAGACATGGCTGGAATGCATGCTTCCATGATGGCTATGTCGGTGATTGGGCTTCTAGTTCCTGCGGCCTTTGTGCGCAATATGCCCGGCCTTTCCGAGTCTAGCCTCAATCCCAGAGTGCTGCATCTCAGTCTTGCTGTGGCAGGAGTACTTTTTGCACTCTACTTTGGAAGCTTGCTATTCTCACTTTATACTCACGAAAGTCTATTTCGTGTGGAAGAGGAAGAGCATGAACCGCCTGAGTGGAAACAAGCGACCGCGCTATGGGTGCTGCTAATATCCACCATCATCGTCGCCTTCGAAAGCGAGCTTTTGGTTAAAACGATCGAACCTGTCGTGAAGCAGTGGAATGTCAGCCCGCTGTTCATAGGAATTATTGTCCTTCCAATTGTTGGCAACGCAGCAGAGCACAGTGCCGCAGTGATGATGGCGCTACGGAATAAGATGGATATCAGCCTGAATATAGCTGTATCTTCAAGTACTCAGATCGCGATGTTCGTGGCGCCAGTGGTGATATTTATCAGTTTTTTCTTCGGCCACCCTATCACCGTACTTTTTAGTAATTTAGAGCTAATTTCCGTGGCCGTTGCAGCAGCAATCGCAGTGTTGATCGCGCTTGATGGAAAGTCACACTGGCTGGAAGGCGCCCAGCTGCTGGCTACCTATATTATCATTGCGGCCGCTTTCTTTTTCGTGTCTTAGAGTACATGACTAACTTTGATAATTTGTGGAATAGTGATCTTTATCCGCCAATTTCTGCTGATTTTTATCTTCAGCATACTGTCGAGGTGGCTAAACAGCTATTAGACTGCATCTTGATCTATCGCTCAGACGAAGGTATTGTTGCCGGACGAATTTCAGAAACCGAAGCCTATCTTTCTAACGATGCGGCATGTCATGCTTCGCGCGGTAAGACCCGTCGTAATGCGACTATGTTTGGGCCTCCTGGGCGGGCGTATATCTATTTTACGTATGGAATTCACTACTGCCTGAACGCGGTGACTGCGCCAGAAGGTGTAGGGGAGGCAGTTTTAATTAGGTCGGTAGAACCCATATGCGGGATGGAACTAATGGCTTTTCGGCGTAGTCTATCTGGGTGGCAGATTTATGACCCTTCTATACCAAATATTGACACAGATTTAAAAGGTATTGAGACTGATTTAAAAGCCAGAATTCGATTTTCTCGCCTGCTATGTGGAGGTCCCGGCAGGCTGTGTAAATCATTCGGATTGACCTGTGATCAAGATGGTATTGATCTGACTAACTCGAATTCACTCTGGATATCGAAACCAGCAAATGCGCCGCTTCGCGAGATTTTAGCATCAAAACGAATTGGAATATCTAAAGGAACAGAAGCACTCTGGCGCTTCACGATACAAGGCGATCAATACACTTCTCGCTGATCACTCATAGAATCGAGCACTTATAACGTTGAATACGTCCACGATGTCGTCACTTCTGGTTCTTCCCCCTTTTTGGCTTGCACTGCTGCTGGTATCTGTGCTTGTACTATTGTCTTTCTGGGCTGGCTGGCTCTCTCGCAGCGGGGCGGTCTCTACATTTGTAGTGGGAATGGTGATATTCTGGCTGGGTGGCGGAAAATTTACCATTCCACTTCTGACTTTCTTTATTTCTTCCTCGCTACTCTCAAAACTGCACGGCGCGTCCACGATGGGAAGGCGGACAGCTGCTCAAGTATGGGCGAATGGTGGTACAGCGGTTGTTATCGTTCTGATATTTTGGCACTACGTACATCTATGGCCAACCTTCCTATCTCGAATCCTCTTGATACTATACCTAAGTGCTTTGGCTACAGTGAATTCAGATACATGGGCTACAGAAATTGGACGTCTTTCTAAATCACCTCCGCGATTATTATCAGATTGGAAGCCGGTTGCCGCAGGTACCTCGGGTGCGGTAACACTCCTCGGGATATTTGGTGCTACCATGGGCGCCATTGCAATCCCACTCTCAGCGCTGCCGTTCTGGCATCTGGATCTTCTGGAGTTTGTGGTAGTAGTGTGGGCTGGCTTTCTTGGATGCCTGGCAGACAGCCTGTTGGGAGCGACATTTCAGGAGAAGTTTAAAGTAGGCGACTCGGAGGTTACTACAGAAGTACGACTCCCCGGAATGAAGCAGAGGCTTGCAGCGGGCATGCCTTATATTAATAACGACCTTGTAAATTTGCTTGCTACCCTCATCGGGGTCCTCTCCGCATGGACTATGCTTCGATACAGCGCCTTTCCATAGCCGAGTGTTCTCCATAGTGATCTTTTTTTAGACAGGATTTACAGGATTAGTTCTGTTGGAGTTAACTTGAGTTCAGAATGCACGCAAGTTACATTCGCGACGAACTGATTGATAATATATCTCAAGCTCTTTGCTTAATATCGTTTTAATCCTGTAAATCATGTTAATCCTGTCTTAAAATAATACTTCCACGAGCATCAGTTCATCAGATTCTCTGTACATATTCCATTCTTCTTTGAGCAAGTAATAAGGAGCAGCAGTCATGCGCGATCCACGATTCAGGCAGTTTGCACAGCAACTGGTATCACATGCCATCAAAGTTAAACCCGGTGAGAAAGTGCTTATAGAGGCTTTCGATATTCCAACAGATTTCACAGCTGAGCTTATCAGGGTAATTGCAGAAGCTGGCGGTCTGCCCATCGTGAGCACCTACCACCAATCTGTTCTTAGAGCCCTTTACTCTGTCGCCAGTGAAGAGCAGATGAAAACAATCGGTGAAGTGGAGCGCAAGCGTATGGAGGCAGTGGATTGTTATATTGGTGTACGTGGAAGCCACAATACAAGTGAGTTTAGCGATGTTCCTAAGGAGCGCATGAGCCTCTACGAAAAGCACTGGTGGAACTATGTCCATTCCGAAGTGCGAGTCAAGAAAACTCGGTGGGTGGTGCTGCGGTGGCCGCATTCCAGCATGTCGCAGGCAGCGGGAATGAGTACGGAAGCATTCGAAGATTTCTATTTTCAGGTATGTGCAGGTATCGACTACTCCAAAATGGCAACGGCGATGGAGCCACTGAAAGAACTCATGAACCGCACTGATCGTGTGCAAATCACTGGCCCAGGAACCGATCTGAGTTTCAGCATTCAAAATATCCCTACTATTCCATGTGCTGGAGAAGTCAATATTCCGGACGGCGAGATTTTTACTGCCCCAGTGCGTAACTCGTTGAATGGAACACTGCATTATAACACCGAGTCTATCTATCGCGGAACACTATTCAGCAATATCAAGTTTGTATTCAAGGATGGAAAGATTGTCGACGCGGAAGCCGGAAGCAATACCTCAAAACTTAATGAAATTCTGGATGCTGACGAGGGTGCACGATATATCGGAGAGTGGTCGCTGGCATTCAATCCATATATTTTGCATCCCATGAAAGATACTTTATTCGATGAAAAGATAGCAGGAAGTTTCCACCTAACGCCTGGGCAGGCATATGAAGAAGCGGACAACGGAAACCGCTCACAAATCCATTGGGATATCGTCTCTATTCAACGACCAGAATATGGAGGCGGCGAAATATATTTTGATGATGTACTCATTCGGAAAGATGGGCTCTTTACTATCCCTGATCTTGCCGGCCTTAACCCGGAGAATCTAAAATGAGTCCCTTGTTTGAACTCGGATTAAACGGATGAGAGGATAGACTATGATTCATCGAGTGGAAAATCATAGTCTATCCTCTCATCCGTTTAATCCGAGTTCAGAAAGAAACCCAGAAATAACTACACCTTCAGAAGCTCTTTGTTTCTGCCAACAATAGTGAATGAAGTTGTAGCTTTCAAGTGTTTTTCTTTCAACTAGAACCATGTTTAAGTAATGAAGGCGAATTTTATGAATCAATTGTGTCCGACACCGACGATTTTAAGAGTTATTTCGCGATGGAAACTGCCTCCCCGAATGGAGTATAGACTTGTTGAAGATAGTGAGCATAGACTCTGGATTTGCGAGTCTTGCCCGGTAGGTGAAATCTATTGGACAGTTGCAGAAGCTACAAAAATTGCATTCGGAGCACGATCTCACAAAGCAGTGGTAGATTTAGTCCGGGAAGCAATCCGTTTAGCAGTTAAAAATGAAATGCCATCTCTCAACAGGGTTTCAAATAACATACACCCAGCCACTTATCGCAAATCGTTACGCCTGGTTTCTCGAGCCACTGAAAGAGTATAGCAGCCAGCTACTCATGGCGAATATCGATGATCTCGTATTTCGTCGTGCCGTCTGGAATTGCCACATCGACAACATCCCCGATACGCAGATGCATCAAAGCTCTCCCTACGGGGGAAGTATAAGAAATTTTGTCGTTAATCGGGTCTGCCGAGGATGCGTCTACAATCGTGTATTCCCACTCGTCATCAGTTTCAATATCTTTTACTAAGACAATACAGTTTAGCCCCACCGTGCCATCTGCAACCGCTCCATCTTCCACTATGGTTGCTCTCTCGAGCAGAGCCTCGATTTCCGCAATCTGACCATTTAAGATCGCTTGGGACTGTCGTGCAGCCTGATACTCAAAATTCTCGGAGAGATCTCCGTAGGATCGTGCAATGCGTATTGCTTCCGTAACCAGAGGCCGTTTGACTGTGCGCAGATAGTCCAGCTCATCCTCTTTCTGTCTCCGGGTACTCACAGTTATAATAAGGTCGTCGTATTGCATTTTTGGAGATGCTCCCATTCTAACGGGTTGAAAAACGATTACACGGAGAATAAATCTCCGTGTACAGACTTAAAACAGAACATGAATGCCTCTTTGAAAAAGGCATTCATATTTGATATAAGATACCACATGAATGCCGCACTGTCAATGGAATTCTTGTGGGATATCTATTCAAAAAATAGACCCTGACGGCGTAGACAATCTCTACTATCTGTGTCAGAATAGCTAGCATTCTAGCTGGGAAACTGCCGAATCTACACCTCCGTCGCTTCCTTCGGCATTGACGAGGAAATCAAATCACTTATGAGCCGCACATCCTTCTGTATTCGCCATGCATTCACCCAAAATCTGTTCGCTGTGGGACTAGGAATTTTAGCAATAGCTGGTTCCTTCGGCTGTCGATCTTCAAAAACGGAGATAGCTCCAGCTGCAGTTAAAACTGTGGGTAAATCTGTGGGTAAATCTGCTTCCACCTCATTCAGTTCGCTATCGCTGCCTCCTATTCCAGCAGGAGGCGTTCGGGGTATCTATGTTACGGGCTGGAGCGCCGGGCATCCCAAAGGCTTTCCTGCACTTGTAGCTCTGGTGGATCGAACAGAACTAAATGCCATGGTGATCGATGTTAAAGATGATGGACAGGTGTCTTACGATATCGATAACGCTCTGGTCAAAGAAATCGGTGCGAATCGAAAGATGTTTAATGTCGATAAAGTCATGGTGGTTTTGAAGCAGCACAACATCTTCCCCATTGCCCGAATCGCTTGTATGCGCGATACGATCTTGCCGGAAAAACATCCTGAAATGGCCGTACACTCCTCAGACGGAAGTGTGTGGCACGATAAAACTCACCATGCCTGGCTTAACCCCTACAATAAAAAAGTGTGGGACTACAATGTGGATGTGGCCCTTGATGCACTGAAGCATGGATTTAAGGAGATCCAGTTCGACTATGTTCGATTTCCAAGCGAAGGCAAAGTATCGACGCTGGTTTATCCTGGCAAGCCTGCGGGCGCATTGAGGGAAGATGAGATCGCTGGCTTTATGAAGTATGCGCACGAAAAGATTAAAGCGGCAGGAGGTTGGTTCTCTGCGGATGTATTTGGCCTTACGAGTCTGGTGAAAAACGATGAAGGTATCGGCCAGAAATTTTTGAAGGTTATCCAAAATGTGGACTATCTATGCCCGATGGTCTACCCATCGCACTACGCACATGGCGAGTACCACATCAAGAATCCCAATCTTGAACCTTACAAGATTCTCCATCTCTCCCTGGGGGACGCAAAGAAACGAATGGCCGGCGCACCTAACTGTAAATTAAGACCATGGCTGCAGGCATTCACGCTGCATCATGAGCACTACGGGCCAGCTCAACTAAGCGCTCAGTTCAAAGCTGCCAGAGAGCTTGGCATAAATGAATATCTATTGTGGAATGCACGCTGTACTTACAAGGAAGTAGAAGGCGCACTGTCGAAAGATAGTGGGAAGTAGTTTACCTAACCCCCCGACCCCTTCCCTGCTCGAGCAAACGGTAAAGCTGTTTGCCCTAGGGAAGGGGGAGAGTCATGATTTAGAGATTCCCCCTTCCCTCCGAGGCACGAGGGAATCAGGGAAGGGGGCTAGGGGAGTGAGGTTTTAGAGTTCAGAATCAATTAAAATTTTATTTGTATTCAAGGAGAAATGGTCAGATGAAAATTGGTATTTTTACAGCGCTGTTTCATGATCAGCCAATAGAGAAAGCTCTCGACATCATTGCTGAGGCGGGCATTACTTCGGTTGAGTTCGGAGGGGGAGCATATCCGGGCTGCAGACACCTGGATGATGTCGGCGGTATTCAGGCACTTATCAATGATGAGAGTGCGCGAAAGAAGCTGCTTCAGATCACCTCAAGCCGCGGCCTGGAGATATCTGCAATTTCGGTGCATGGCAACCCCATTCATCCGAATAAGGCCATCGCGAAGGAACATCACGATGCATTCCATAATGCGGTATTGGCGGCAGAAAAACTGGGTATCGGCGTGGTGAATGGCTTCAGTGGCTGTCCTTCCGGGCCGGGCGGCCAGAATCCGAACTGGGTGATCTGCCCGTGGCCGGATGAGTTCAGAGATATTCTGGAGTATCAATGGAATACGGTGGCTATCCCTTACTGGAAAGAGCAGAATGCGTTTCTGAAACAGCATAATGTAAAATTCGCTATCGAGGCGCACCCGGGATTCATTGTATACAACCCCGAGACGGTGCTAAAACTGCGCAGCGCGGCTGGTGAAAATATCGGCTGTAACTTCGATCCATCGCACTTCTGGTGGCAGGGAATAGATCCTTTGGCGGCAGTTCGAAATCTTGGGGCAGCGGGCGCCATCTTCCATGTACATGCCAAGGACACCCGTATCGATCCGATCAATAGCGGCATCAACGGCAATCTCGATGTGAAGTCATACGGGGCAATTTCAGATCGAAGCTGGGTGTTCCGCGCGGTTGGATACGGTCACGATCAGGGCTGGTGGAACGATTTCGTGACCACGCTGCGGATGGTTGGTTACGACTGGGTGCTTTCCATCGAACATGAAGACGGCATGATGAGCATGAAAGAAGGACTCACAAAAGCCCTTCAAACTCTAGAAATCGCAGTCGTCAAAGAGAAACCCGGCGCCATGTTCTGGGCCAAAGATTAATTTTCTACAGTCTCTGATCTAGGGTCAACTCTATCGAATAAAGTTGACCCTTCTTCTTTTTCAGAAATCGGTTATATTGATTTATATTAGTGGAAAGGATTTTCTCCTGTCAGATTATGCCGATCGAGCTCCTTATGTAGACACATTCTTCGCAGATACTTCATTTGCAGAAAACCCAGAGCCGAGGTGCCCATGTCTTTTATTATTGGATGTATCAGGATCAATGAGTGGTAAACCTATTGCAGAACTCAATGATGGACTCATTGCTTTTAAAGAAGAATTAATGGCCGATAGTCTAAGTGTTAAACGAGTTGAAGTAGCCATTATCACATTTGGACCGGTAAATTCACTGATTCAATTTCAAACAGCTGACAATTTTCAACCTCCAAATCTCCGTGCTCAAGCTGATACCCCCATGGGTGCGGCAATTGAACAGGGAATAAAAATGTTGCAAGATCGTAAAGATACTTATAAAAGTAATGGAGTTTCGTATTACCGTCCCTGGATATTTTTGATCACAGATGGTGGGCCAACCGATAGTTGGCACCGTGCCTCACAACTGGTTAGAGCAGGTGAAGAGGCGAAAGCATTTTCATTTTACGCAGTAGGAGTTGAAAGGGCAAATTTCGATATTCTAAAACAGATTGCAGTTCGTGAGCCCTTACATTTAAAGGGGCTACGTTTTCGTGATCTGTTTGCTTGGCTCTCTAGTTCATTGAGTTCAGTATCGCAATCAAGCCCTGGTGATCTAGTACCACTTGTGAATCCCACAGCTCCTGGTGGTTGGGCAGTAGCAGGATGAGTTCGACATCTTGGCGATACGCATTTGCTTCTGTTATTGGAACCGGACATGTTCGAGCGGGATTACCATGTCAAGATTTCAGCTACTGCGAAGTTTTGAAAACCACTAATGGAGAACCTGTATTTATTTCAGTAGTTGCCGATGGTGCTGGCAGTGCATCTCAATCAGCAATTGGAGCGGAAATTTCATGTAATGAAATTATAGCAGAAATAACCAATTGTATTAATATTAATGATAATCTCGTAAATCTGAATCGTAAATTTGCAGAGGATTGCATTGAAAAAATACAATCGAAACTGGCAAAATATGCAGAAGAAACAAGTAACGCATTACGTGACTTTGCGTGTACTTTACTTGTTGCGATAATTGGTCAAGCGCAAATTATTACATGGCAAATTGGTGATGGAGTAATTGTATATTCTGATCCTAATACTCCGGAAGAATATAGTGTAATCAATTGGCCTGAAAAAGGTGAATATGAAAATTTAACATCCTTTTTAACTCAGTCTGACGCAGTTGATCATTTACATTTTGATACAGTAGTTGCATATGTGGATGAGATCGCAATATTAACTGACGGTCTACAAAGAGTTGCGCTCGATTTCAGTATTCAAAATGCTCATTCTCCATTTTTTCGTAGCATGTTCACACCATTGCGAGTTCAGGAATCAGGATATTCTAAAACCGCCTCAACTGCTCTTACAAATTTGCTTTCATCAGAACGAGTGAATGATCGCACTGATGATGATAAAACATTAGTCTTAGCATCATGAAGATCTGAATTATTGCCCAATATAAAACACGAAGAAAAGATTGATGCATCAGATATTTTACAATAGTGCGGGCCGACAATTCCTGTCTGGAAAACAATTGGGACGTGCAGGCGGAGGAACGGTATATGAAGTTCAGGGCGAACATAACCTTGCTGCCAAAATCTATCATACTCCCACAATAGAACGTGCACGAAAACTGACTTATATGGTTTATAAAAAGTCAGATCGCCTTTTACGCATAGCTGCATGGCCGATTGAAACAATGCACGAACGACCAGGCGGAGCAGTAATCGGGTTTTTAATGCCTAAAGTATCACATATGAATAAAATTCATGATCTATACGGCGTTAAAAGCAGATTAGTACAATTCCCACAAGCAAATTGGAAATTTCTGCTTCACGCGGCAGACAACTTAGCTCGTGTATTTAGTGTGATGCATGAACATGGTTTTATACTAGGTGACGTTAATGAAGGAAACGTATTCGTTACTCCTCAACAGGCAACAATAATGCTTTTGGATTGTGACAGTATTCAAATTGCTACTCCTCAAAACCAATTCTTATGCGGAGTCGGTGTCGAAATATACACACCTCCTGAGTTACAAGGACACAATTTTCGGAATATTATTCGAACTACGGACCATGATGTATTTGGATTATCTGTACTGCTATTCCAGTTACTATTTTTAGGACGCCATCCATTTGCTGGCAGGTATATGGGCACTGGTGATATGCCTATCGGCAAAGCAATTTCTGAATATAGATTTGCTTATGGCGATTCTGCTAAAACTAATTTGATGCTCCCTCCACCAGCATCATTGCCACTATCAGCCGTTTCACCCGCGATAGTAAAATTATTTGAACAATCATTTCTCCGATCTAATACTACACCATCACGACCATCTCCACAGATATGGGCACGGGAACTTCAACTACTTCTCCAGAATCTAAAAGTTTGCAGCCGGCACAATGGGCATCAATATTGGAATGGGCTATCGGCTTGTCCTTGGTGTCCGATCGAAGTAGCTGCAAACATTCTTTTATTTCCTTTTATAAATTCTTCACAACCAGCATATAGTAATATAGAAATAGATGTAATTTGGAAAAAAATAAATGCAATAGATACACCTATATCTTTACCACCATTCCCTGCTATTCCAAATATAGCGGTAGCTCCATCCGTCTGGGCAGTACAACAGCGACAACAATATAGCAATGGTTGGTCTGCGTTAACATCAATTTTAGGTTTAAATTCAATTCGGACTAATGCTCGTAAGAGAGCAGCTAATGCATTGAAACAAGCTAATGTAAATAGGGAATCCTTGCAAAAAAGATGGCAAGCTGAAATAGGAAATGGAAATACATCCTATCGAACTAAAAAACAAGAATTAGAAAACAAAAAAACTGAATATCTTGGATTACATGAACTAAGACAGCAAAAAATTAATCAATTGGAGAACAATCGTCGCAAGTCACAGCTTCATCACTACCTAGATAAGTTCAACATTTGGCATTCTAATATAAGCGGTATCGGTCCCACACGTAAATCTACACTTCAATCTTATGGCATTGAAACTGCAGCAGATATTAATGAAAATGATATTCTAAATGTTCCAGGATTTGGTCAGGCATATACGGAAAAATTAGTACGATGGCGTAGGGATCACGAACGGAAGTTTGTTTTCAATCCTACACAAAGTATTGCAGCTTCTGAAATATCCCTTGTTGATGGTGAGATCGCAGTTACTCGTCGAAAATTAGAACAAGAACTTCGACATGGGCTAGGTCAATTACAGCAAATCAGTCAAGAAATCAATCGTATAAGTCGCTCGATGATCGATGAATCTCAGAAAATAATACAAACTCTAGCTCAGGCTGAGGCAGATTTGCATTTCCTATAATGATTATGTCAATATAAATTTTATGTTTGCGATTGAATTAGTGAGGTGATACATGACTAGCCCCATTACAGAAGAAATCTACAAACAAGTAGACCTGCTGCCACATGACCAAAAAATCAAAGTATTGGATTTTGTCCGTTCACTGCAGTCCTCACAATACTTTGGCGTTCCTGGGGAATCTTTGCTGAAATTTGCGGGGCTCATACCTTTAGACGATTTGGAACAGATGGAACAGGCTATTCAAGAAGGATGCTAACAGGGAGATATATATGCAAATACTGGAATTTACTCAGAATTGCTGAATAGATGAGTATGTTTAGTAATGAAGGAATGAGTTCAACATGGAAACATGGAAACCCGAATATACTGTCCGAGCACAGCAGATATGGGCGGACTTTTTGTCGAAACACGATCTCTCGAGTAAACGCGGAGAAATTGCAGCGATCGACCCGCAGAGTGAGCGGGTGTGGATTGGTTGTTCCGGCGTGGACGTCGCCCAACAAATGCAGGCTGAGGGAGTGAGTACACCAGTTTTTCTGATCAGAGTAGGATATGACCATTTTGTTAGGAAGGGACGGCATTGATCGAAGGAATCGTTGATAAAAAAGAACTTCCAATTATCTCCTCGATGATTGGAAATCGGTTGAATTAACTAAATTCAGCCCTCACCTCCCGCCCCCTCTCCCGAAGCTTCGGGAGAGGGGGTTGGGGGGTGGGGGCTTGAGAATCCTGTTAAATCCTTTCTAAAAAAGAGTTAGGAGGGCAGTTTGAGATATGGAAGCGAATGAAGCAAGAACTTATTTCACTCATCGAGGGGGGTAACAGTTTGAATCCGAATTGGAAGGTACTGGTCACAGCCAGGGCGTACTGGGTGAGCGGGCAGCAGGCCACCGAAAAACTAACCGATGCTGGCTGTGAAGTGGTGCATTCGCCGCAATCTGGCCCTATTCAGCTCAGTACTCTCGTTGATCTCCTCCAGGGATTTGATGCGATTATCGCAGCAAGCGATCCCTATAATGAGTATCTGTTCACGTCGTGCCCCACATTAAAAATGGTTTCCAGGTGCGGAATTGGAATCGACCGAATCGATCTGGAAGCGGCCACAAAAGCAGGCGTGCTCATCACCAATACGCCGGGCGCCATGACGGAAGCAGTCGCAGACTATACTTTTGCGCTGCTGCTGGGAATTGCAAGAAAAATTGTGGAAGGAGATGTGCTGATGCGGGCAGGTGGCTGGGCGGAGCTTCCCGGTGTTGAGCTCCCAGGTAAGACACTAGGCCTCGTTGGTTTTGGAAGGATAGGGAAAGCTGTCGCACGCAGGGCCGTCGGTTTTGGGATGCACATTATCGCCTGCGATCCACCTCTGGCCCTTCATTCCGCCTCATCCAACGAACACGGGGCTCACCTCGAACTTGTCCCATTTGTTTCGCTCAACGAGCTTCTTGAACAGAGTGATTTTGTCTCTCTCCATGCCCCTGCAAACCGAGATACATTCCATATGTTTAATGCGGATAGATTTGCCCTGATGAAGCCAACGGCATACTTTGTCAACACCGCTCGGGGCGCTCTAGTGGATGATATAGCACTGCGTGATGCCTTAGTAAATCGAATTATTCGTGGTGCAGGGATCGATGTCTATCACGAGGAACCCCTCCCACCCGACAGTTTTTTGCGTCAGATGCCGAACTGTGTTCTTGCGCCGCATAATGCCTTTAACTCGATGGAGGCCTCTACTGCAATGAGTATCTGTGCCGCAGAAAACATCCTTACCGTTCTGCGCGGCGAACCCCCGGTCGACACATGTAATCCAAATGTTCTTGATTCGTCACAATTACGATTGAAACCGTAGTCTAACTTCATTACGCAGTTCAGCCTAACCCAGCTTGCTCTCACAGCACGATAGGTCCGTGATTTCCGCATTTAGATGAAGTTCTCGCCGATTAAAATATCCGTTTTTTTTTGATTAAACCGCAGAGACACAGAGAGCACAGAGAAATTCTTAGGAACATCAACAAAACCGAGAAAACTCACCAGTTCTCCGTATATTTGGTGAAATTCATACGGTGGTCTCTGCTTTCTCTGCGTCTCCGCGGTTCAATTTTTATATTATGTATTCGATTACAAAACAAGGATTGCTGCTTGGGAGTGAGGTTAATCTTCCGCTCTATAAGACAGGCAAAATCATACGGGGACCAAGCTGTTGGTAATAGGGGTTGTTCCCAATTTCATTCAGCAACTGAGGGGAATCGAGATCGATGAACTGGAAGGCTCCAGTGCCACACGCCAACGCAAGCGAGAGAGCAGTACTGAAGCGAGTTTCGAGCATGCAGCCGAGCATAAGTTTTCTGCCGGCGGCCTGTGCCACAGCGATGATATCCATCACTCCTTGAATACCATTTTTGTTTATTTTGCAGTTAATTCCATGTACCGAAGTTGTTGAAATTAGCTTATGAGCATCTTCCACTGTGCAGACGCTCTCATCTGCAAATACTGGAACGGGGCTGTTCTTCGCCACGAAATTCAGGCCTTCAAAATCACTTTTTAAAACGGGCTGTTCCAAAAGTTCGACATGCACTCCATCGGTACTAAGCTTCGAAATAAAATCCACTGCCTCAGATGGAGAAAAAGCCTGATTAGCATCTATTCTGAATCTTGCTTCGGGCAGTGAATACTGAACAGCTTCGATACGTGCGAAGTCAGCTTGAATATCGGAGCCTACCTTCATTTTGAATACGCGAATTCCTCGCTCCCACGCTGCGAGTGCTAAGAGTAACCCATTTTCCACGATGGGAATAGTTACATCCGTCTCAACAGAAGTCAATGTTCCGCCAAAGAACTGAAGCAGCGAAGTATTGGATTGACTGGCAAAGGCATTTAAGACCGCCATCTCCAGACCGCATCGGGCGCTAGGTGAGGCGGGAGCAGTCGAACCAATCAGTGCGACTACTCGTTTATAATCGCTTATGTCTTTCCCAACTAGAAATGAAGCGATCTGCGATATGGTTTGAATTACGGTTTCGCATGTTTCACCTGTAACATACTGTACCGGTACAGATTCCCCACGAAATGCTAATCCATCTTCGCAAATAAGTGAAACTGCCACTCCGCGCGCCTCTGTGGCCATCCCCTGGGAAGTCACAAATGGATTGTGCAGAGGTATCCGAAATATCTCAGAGGTAAGTGAGGCGATCTTCGTCATTTCTCAATTCCATACTCAGTATCCTACTCGGCTAATTTCGCTTTCGCCTTTTTGGGAGCGCTGCTCGCCGCCGTGGCACGTCCACGAGTAGGTGTTTTTTTCTTCGTTGTACTGCGTTTTGCGTTCTCTTCCGACCAGGTACATTTAAATATTTCTGCCTGCCCGTCCTGAAGTTTGCCGTCAGCTCCCACCTTGAGCATAGTACGGCACTTGGGGTAGTTGCTGCAGCCGAGAAAGGGACCGAACCGACTGGAGCGAAGCATCATCACACCGCCATGACCAGATGGGCAAACATATTCAGTAGCGTTTGGCAGTGAACTCGGATCTACAACAGATGGTATTCCAGCAGGCGCGCCACCATCGGATTGAGCCGTCCCCGCCACAGGAGCATCGAGCCCGCATGAAAAATTTAGCCCTTCTGCGGGCGACCCATTTGGATTTAATTTCAGAATTCGCCTGCAATCAGGGAATCCGCTGCAGCCAAGGAAGGGCCCGAATCTACTCTGCCTCAGATACATCACCTTACCGGTGGAAGGGCATTTATACTCGGTCTCCACAGGAGCTGGTTTGAGGTTCTCCATCTCCACTTTCGCCGCCTCGACCGATTTGGCAAACGGGTCGTAGAAATTGCGAAGCAGGTCTACCCAGTTCTCCTTACCTTCCTCCACCTCATCCAGCTTGGTCTCCATATCAGCAGTGAATTTAATATCCATCACCGTTGGAAAATGCTTGACAAGCTGATCCGTAACCTTGAAACCCAGTTCAGTAGGATAGAATCGTTTCTCAAGAAGATCGACGTAGTTTCTATCGCGGATGGTGGAGATAATATTGGCGTATGTGCTTGGGCGACCAATCCCCTGCTCTTCCAGGGCTTTCACGATGGTTGCTTCCGTGTATCTCGGCAGGGGTTCCGTGAAGTGTTGTTTCGGGAGAAGATTTACAAGATCGAGCGGTTGATCTTTAGAGAGAGGAGGCAGCGGAGGCTGCTCATCATCAGCGACCTCTTCTGTGTCTTTACCTTCCATATAGACCCGCATGAAACCATCAAACTTGACCGTGCTTCCAGTAGATCGGAAAAGATAGGGAGCCTCGGATGTGGGCTGATTCTCGCGGATTGCGGCGATGTCGGCTGTGGTCACATCCATCACGGCAGGGTTCATCTGGCTGGCGACGTATCGCTGCCAGATAAGCCGGTATAGCTTGAGTTCGTCTTTGTCCAGGAACCGCGCAATAGTATCAGGCTCATGACGAACATAGGTCGGCCGTATTGCCTCATGGGCATCCTGAGCGCTGCCTTTGGTTTTGAACTGTTTAGGAGCATTCGGCAAATAAGGAGAGCCGTACTTTTCTGTAATGAACTTTCTCGTATCAGCCTGAGCTTCAGCAGAGATTCGCACGGAGTCGGTTCGCATGTACGTAATCAGACCTACACTGCCTTCAGAACCTAGTTCGATTCCTTCATATAGCGCTTGAGCGACGGACATGGTTCGGCGGTTGCTGAATCCCAGTTTTCTGGAGGCTTCCTGCTGAAGAGTACTCGTAATAAACGGGGCTGCAGCGTTCCGTTTCTGCTCGCGCTTTTTAACCTCGTGGATGCTATAATTTGCGCCTTCCAGATCACTCAAAATCTGGTTGATATCTACTTCAGACTTGGGTTCTACTCGTTCTCCGCCACGAGAATGAAGCTTGGAGGGAAATTCAAATCGTTTTTCAGGAGATACCGGGGTGAGCAGAGCTGTGAGCGACCAGTACTCTTCCGGCACGAAAGCGAGGACAGCTCTTTCTCGCTCACAGATGAGTCTCACTGCCACAGATTGCACGCGCCCGGCAGAAAGCCCTTTCTGAATTTTCGACCATAGCACGGGCGATAGTTTATATCCCACAAGCCGGTCAAGTACACGCCGCGCCTGCTGAGCATCCACGCGATCGACATCGACAGTTCTGGGGTTTGCGAGAGCCTGCTGTACTGCCGACTTTGTAATTTCATTGAACTGGATGCGCACCGGGTTCACAAGTTTGAGCGCTTCTGCCAGGTGCCACGCGATGGCCTCGCCTTCTCTGTCCGGGTCGGAAGCGAGGTAGACAGTCTTAACCCCTTTTGCTGCTGCCGTAAGACGTTTCAGAACATCTTTTCTTGCCGCTATTGGTTTATATGTTGGCGCAAAATCATTGTCGACATCTACCCCTAGCTGCCGTTCCGGCAGATCACGAACATGCCCCATACTTGCTTCAATAATGTAGTCGTCACCCAGAAAGTTCTTTAAAGTTTTTGTCTTTGCAGGAGATTCGACGATGATTAGCGATTTAGCCATTCAGTTTAGTACCCTTGATATTCGAATTCAAAAAATAGAATAATTAAAACAACGAAAGAAACGTAAAATAAGAGTTCTGATTTTTGTCAATTGTAAACAGATGAGAAAAAAATCATTTCACAATCTTCTTATTGGATATCACTCGACAAATCTTGAGGAATATTAATGTGAAAGCCCTGACCTGCGTATATTTGCTGTTCCCAACGCATAACTTCAGTATGGTTGTAGTTTTTTTTATTGTCAAGGGGAATGTTGTGTGAAGAGTAAGAAAATGGAGAATACTAATCATAAATCTTACAAAGAGTTGGGGCTGCGATTAACACTACATCTTCGTGTGTGCTTCTAATACTGCCTTTAATATAGGTGTGAACTGATCTGGGGGAGTGTAGTCAGGGATGCTCAGGAGAGTATTACCTTCAGGATTTACTATTAATGTGAGTGGGTAAGAAACTACCTTGTATTTCGATATGAGGCCTGGATTTTGATCGGAATCGACTCGAACACAGACATATTTTTTCATAATATCGACGACGGCTGGATCGGTGAACGTTTCTGTGTCCATCTTGGCGCACCATCCACAACCGGGAGTGTGAAAACTAAGCAAAATCGGACGATGTGTTCTTTTCGCGAATGTCCGTCCCATTTCGTACGAGGAAGCCCAGGTAACATCGCCGCCTGCACGGTTCTCTCGCATCGCACCTAGCATACCTACCCCGAATAACAATATAAAAAATGGAAACCAACCGCGGAACTTTCGTCTATGAAACATGCAATAGATTCCTTTCCACTCACTTTTTAAACTGACTGCAAAACTGCACTATTTATGAGAGCGTGAAAATATATATACCCCAAAAAGGAGAATTGATACATTTTTTAATTTTCCAGAGGAAATTCTCGGCAATTCCATAACTATCCATCATGTCTGCATACGACTCTTTTCCCATCTATCAGTGTGTCCCTAATTTCAGCGTAGGAAGAGATCTTGCTGTGGTTAAGTCGATAGCGAAGGTGATCTCAAATTCCCCTGGGATTGAGCTTCGTGATTTTTCTGCGGACCCGGATCACAATCGAGGCGTGATGACATTCCTGGGAAATGCCGAAGCGATACATGTGTCAGCGATGGCTGCTGTCGATGTGGCCATAGATAGAATTGATATGAACAGGCATACTGGCGTTCATCCCAGAATTGGCGCAGTAGACGTGCTTCCAATTATCCCACTCCGTGGCGGTTCACGGGAGATTGCAGTGAACCTGTCTCGTAAGATTGGATATGAGATGGCAGCAGCATACGATTTGCCGGTATATTTTTACGAATGGGCGTCCCTTGCAGGACGTCCCTCCGCACTTCCAGAACTGCGCCGGAATCAGTTTGAGCAGTTGAAGCAGATAGAACTCATCGGTGACCTCGCTCCCGATGCTGGTCCCACGCATATTCATCCCACTGCAGGAGCTTCCGTAGTTGGCGCCCGCGGACTCTTAGTCGCATATAATATAAACTTGATGGATGGAGATGATAGTATTGCAAAGCGGATAGCTGCACGAATCAGAATAGACCGCGACGTGCATTCTCATCTTGCCGGCGTGCGAGCGCTGGGTCTGTATCTGCCCAGCAAAGGTTTGTCTCAGGTCTCCATGAACCTGACACTGCCTTACTACTCATGTTTGCCCACAATTTTTGAGTATGTTCGGAAAATAGCACAAGATTTAGGAATTAAAGAGGTTGTGAGTGAGATCATTGGTGTAATCCCTCCCAGTGCATTAGGCAGCGCATCCCCCGAATCAATCGCCTGGCTTGATTTCAGACCAGCACAAATTCTGCCGTTTGAGCCGGAAATATTTGGATGAAATCACAACCTCACCCCCGTCACCCTCTCCCATTTTGCTCGCACTGCTCACAAGGGAGAGGGGGTGACTCAACATGCATTTGCCCCTCTCCCTGCGGGGAACGAGCATTTGGGAGATGGGTTGGGGTGAGGTTAAAAGTTTTTTGATTCTATCCGGACTGTTAAAGCACCGGAAATGTTAATTCGGTCAATCTTACGCGCTGCTTCCCCATTTCGTCGAAATTTGCAGGTTCGAGCCACTGCAGGAACGCCTTATCGAGCGCTGGCCACTCAGAGTCTATGATGGAGTACCATGCTGTATCTCTGCTCCTGCCTTTGTATATCGATGCCTGCCGAAATACTCCTTCAAACGTGAAACCAAGACGTATTGCCGCCGATCGCGATTTTGCATTTAGAGCATCGCACTTCCATTCGTATCGCCTATAGCCACTTTCGAATGCCCTCTTCATCATGAGATACATCGCTTCAGTGGCGGCAGGTGTTCTCTGCAGAAGCGGTGAGTAGTTTATATGGCCTACCTCTACCGAACCTACTCCCGTGTCGATGCGCATATAACTTGCCACACCTGGAGCCTGGTTTTTATCCACACTGATTATCGCAAAAAACAGTGGGTCGCTGCCATTACATACCGTTTCTATCCAACCTCTGTAACTATCGGAAGTGGGGAATGGCCCATACGGAAGATACGTCCACAAACTTCCAGACTGATCGATTGCGTTAGATTCGAATAAATGTGCAGCGTGTATTTGTGGATTGAGACGCTCTACCCGGCAGAACCGGCCTTCCATCTTCTCCTTTGATGGTGGAGATGGATTTTTCCAGTTCGGCATGGGAAAGCCTATTGGCTGGCCAAGGACATTTGTGATTATATGTCTGCTTGTCATATCTTTATAGCAGTGTCTCGCAGCCCTATCTCTTTTATCTTTAAATCTGGCCATCTTTCCAGGAAACTATAATTCGGATGCCCGTGTTTCTTATAAGGATCATTCCGTGCGGCATTATAACAAAGTATGAGCGCCCACCGGGGATCCGGGCTGCGATTTTGATTTGAGCGATGGAGTAGATTGCTGTGAAAGAATAGTGCAGTGCCAGGCTCCATCTCACAATAGACAAGCTCAAGGCGCTCCATCGCTTTTTCCACTCTCTCCATATCTGCGCCAGTCTGCTCACCGGAAAGCCCATGTTCGATTCTGCCCATGTGGTGTGATCCACGTAACACTTGTAGGCAGCCATTTTCCTTGGTGGCTTTATCGACCGCTATCATGCAGCTCGCCATGTATGGAAAAAGACATCCATTGTTGTACCAGTAACCATAGTCTTGATGCCATTCCCAAGCTCCGCCTACGAACGGCTCCTTGATAGTCATTTTATGGTGATAGTGATACACCTCGCCACCCAGAATCTGCTCCATCGCGCCAACCATTCGAGCCCCGCGAGCAAATGCGCTGTAGATATCATCAGATAGATCATTTCTCAGGGTTAGCTTGGTATTCCCAGCTTTCGAATCGAGTCGATTTATAGAGTCGCTCACCAGATGTGAATCGGCTTTGGAGATTTTGTGCAGCAGTTCGATCTCTTCGGCATTATAGAGGTCTTTCACGAAGAGATACCCATCCTGCTCAAATGCGGACACCTGTTCACCAGATAAAACCTGTGCACTCATCTAGTCACCTCATTTCAATAAAATCGTCGTCTACTGTAATGATACTTTATATATATTTGAGGTTCAAGATTAGAGGGTTCAATTCCTGCTTAATAACCCTCACCCCCTCTCCCAAAGTAAGCGTACAATAATATACACCTTATTTTTTATGCGATATATTGGGTAGAGTGGGATGTGGGATTGATTTGCAGGTATTTATGAATTTGTGGGTTTTAACGGTGTGCTGCATCTAGCCTTGACAGTATCGGCCCATGGCAGCAGAAGTTCCAGAGCTTGTGGGTTCTTACAGTTAATATTTGGGAGCTGTTCGAAAAGGTAGGTCAGATAAGTGAACGGATTCAGGCCGTTCTCCTTGGCGGTCTCCACGATACTGTAGATGATGGC
>JANXSG010000194.1 GCA_025352825.1 Chthonomonadaceae bacterium
TAAAATACTGGAAAGCTGCAAACGTTTTAACCGTTGGCAAATCAAACACACTTCATGACACTACATTTGAAGAGTTGGTTAAGATTTCGGATGAAGTGGATTCTCTTAATAACTACGTGAGAGAATCTGGAGATGTATCCCTAATACCTCATGTGCTTCCATTTCTGCGAAAATTTGTGGCGCACTACTATCAAAGCGATGATAAGAATCTGCTCCCAAACCTTCATTTCATGTTTGTTCAGGCTGTAGCAGATCTGTGGCTAGATCTTTTGAAAAACACACAGCAGCTTACGGAGATAGGAAGCAAACCTATCTCCCCGGTAGGCGACAGTTCCAACAACCTCACCAGCGTGCTAAATACGATTGATAATATTTCTGAGGCAAACCTGAACAAAAAATTTGCAGACTCGCTTAAAATTCGTATTCTAGGTACTCAGAAGATATTTGCCGGTATGTTTCCCAGGCAAGACTCTGCAATATTAAGAGATAAAGAGAATAAAACCAAACTAGACTGGATCTGGATGGAAAGCTTAGGTGGGTTTAAGATTAACCGAATATCAGGTGAAATTACACTTAATCCCTCACTGCCCGATTCATGGAGAAGTCTTTCGCTGCCGCTATTTTCACCTACTTTTTGGGGGCATTTACAATATAAACCTCTTGCGGGCGGGGTTGTCTTTAATCTGCGCGTGGATCGGATGATCCCCCTTGCAAGTGCAGATCCGAATTGGAACACCGATGTAAATGCAGGCCTGAATTTCAAGAAAATTATTTTCGGTTCTCTTCCTCCTCCTTCCCCAGGAACTACACTCAGATCCCCTTCCATCCATGCGAGTCTCAGGCAGAATCCATTGGGGGTATCTGCTAACACATTGCCTGATGGAGCGATAGAACTTATTTTTGACGTACCCGTGAATATGGCAGCAGGAGATAACCTGCAAGTAGAAGTACATAGATAGCGTCAGATTTCAAGATGAGATTAAATCACACTTAAAGAAAGGGTAAATGATGAAACACTACCGGCAATCACTTCGCATCCTGGGGCTAATCGTCGCAATCGCAGCGCCTGTTGCACTCCTAACACTGTGGAGCATAGCCCAAGACACTCCTTCAGCTCCTAAGGAGAAAACTTCCAAAGAGCAGTTTAAAAACATCAAGGTATTAAAAGATCTGCCTGCCAACAAGCTGATTCCGGTGATGCATCAGTTCAACGATGCTCTGGGTGTGAAGTGTGATTTCTGCCACGTTATAGGGCCAGTCCATTCAGGTTTTGAAAAAGATGATAAGCCTGCAAAAGATATGGCTCGCAAGATGATTCTGATGACCAAAGGAATCAACAAACAGCAGAAGTTGCTTGGTGGACAGGCTACCTGTTTTATGTGCCATCACGGTTCACCTGAACCACAAACTCAACCCAAGCCGGAAGGCAAGTAGAATAGCAACGCCCTGATAGTAAATTTTCAGGGCGAATTTACACGGCTAATCTTCATCTTCTTCGTGTAGATAACCAGCGGGCGGCTTGATAGGCGGAGGAGGGGCTTGGTGTCTTTTCTCCTGGTATATTCGAGATAGGAGTTCTCGAAGATGGACTGCGGTATATGGTGGTGGAATACAGATATCACATAATTTCGAGGGTATAGATTCTGGAAATCCTTCGGGCGCAGTTTCACATTCGTCTATCAGCCCAATAATTCTAAGCCCTTTTGCCCGCCACGGTTGGACAGCTCTGAAAATTGCTAAGTCCTTCTGCCTGCCAAAATCGCCCGAGAGAACGAGTATGTCCGGAGGCCCTGGAGCTTTTGCTACCTGCCCCACGGGATCCTGTTTATTCAGCAGCGACGTTACCTCCCAGCCTACCAGCGCGGCAGCACGCTCTGTTCTCCCACGATAACGAGGCCGGTGGACTGCTATGAGCACACGAAATGCTGCCGGCCCTGTTTCTACTGCTTCTTTAGCTATCTCTTCTTTATCCAGTATCTGCCATCCTATCTTGGGTTCAGGCCGCTTGCCAGTAGAATAACGCCTGGTCAGATCAGATTTTCTGCTGCCTCTATGCCATCCTGCGCCGCCTCGTTTATCTACAGTTCTAGAGGAACCGGTATGTCGTTTGTTCACTTTTCCCTGATGCTTTCTAATTAATGGGGCTGAATCTCTGGCCAGTCAGCAAATTCTCTCACGAAAGAGACTACTTCTGTCACGGCTGTATCGAACAAGGATACACCCTTCTCTGGTGTTGAAATTTCCGGATGCCCTAATGCGCCTGTTATTGTCACCTGATCAAATGTACGCGGGACATCTACCCTGCTGGAGCGCGAAGAATCGGGACAGTAGAAGGCTGATTCGAATGGGATATTCGATCCCGCAGCCAGTTCAAGTTTAACTAACTCAGGACGAATATTCATGATCATACTCGTCTCCAGTTCGCAGGCATGAGTCACCATATTCTGTTCCACATTATCCAGGGCAGCTACCTGGTCGGCTGCTATTGTAAACCAGCTGCTAAAAGCAATGAGAAGTTTTGGCTTATCCCGATGTCGAATATTCACATCGTACATTGCCATGCGGCCGGGAGTGATGTTTCCACCATGAGCGTTCAGTAAAAAAATCTTTCTGAATCCGCTTCCGATCAGGCTCTCCAGCATATCAATCAGCACTTTAACATAGATTTCGTTACTAATACTGACAGTGCCAGGATACGCCCGATGATGATCCGATGCACCCACCCATAATATCGGCAGGAACACTGCCTCGTCACCAAGCTCCAATTCGGCTTGTCGCGCGATCTCAGTTCCGATTAAAGTATCTGTTAATAGAGGAAGATGATGGCCATGCTGTTCCATGGAACCTAAAGGAACGACAATTACTTTGCCAATATGATCTTTGACCGATGGCCAGGTATTTTCACCTAAATACAATTTTCTGCCTCCCAAAAATTTTTTATGACATATCGGGAATTAGTTCGGTGGTATGGCCATCTGTGTATCCAACAATCACTCTGGTAGCCATTCCCACAAACAGTCCTACTTCAACGACACCAATTCTCCGCTTCAGCTCTTCCTCAAAATCTGCCACTGCATCTGGAACATGTTCTATGTGCATATCCAGAATTAATAGATTATCATCGGTGATAAATGGCTTATCAGGTTCGGTAAGTGATTTTCTAAGATTGGTTACGCAGAATGCATCCAGAGCACTTTTTGTGATTTGCCAGCCAAATGGAACTATCGCAATTGGCAGTGGAAATTTTCCAAGCGACTTGCATAGTTTACCTTCGTCACAGATGATCAACAGCTGATCACTTGAAGCAGCTACAATTTTTTCTCGAAGCAGAGCTCCGCCTCCGCCTTTAATAAGGTCTAATTTACCACTGACTTCGTCGGCGCCATCAATCGTCAGGTCAATCTGAGCTGTGTCCCCAAAATCGATAAGAGGTATTCCAAGCTGCATTGCCAGGTCACGGGATTTAGCGGAAGTTGGTATCCCACGAACGCGAAGTCCCTCATTTTTTACGCGTTCACCAATAGCTTGAATGGCAAAAATGGCTGTTGATCCAGAACCTAACCCTAGAACCATACCATCTTTGACATACTCCACCGCTTTGTACGCCGCGATCTGTTTCGCGTCCAAATAACTATCCTCCGACTGCCATTTCTAAATTAATACAGGATAGTATACCCTGTTCACAGAAACCAGGTTTAAAATTATCCTTAAGCACAAATCAATTTTAGAGGTGCCTAGACAACAAAAGCAGAGTAGATGGCTCTAATTGCTTTCTCGTAATCACTATCGGCCACACCAACAATAATATTTATTTCGGAGGCACCCTGATTGATCATTCGAACATTTACGGATGAATCCGAAAGCGCTGAAAAAAGACACTTTGCAACCCCTACACGATGGCTCATCCCCTGCCCCACCGTAGCAATTAGTGCAAGGCCCGGAAGTACTTCCACTCTGTCCGGCTGCAGTACTCTAGCGATATCCGCGCGAACCATAGCTTCGCGCTCCCCGAGCTCTTCATTGCTAAGGATGACAGACATGGAATCGATACTACTGGGAGCGTGTTCGTAGGAGATATGATGATTCTCGAGGATTTCCAACAGCCGCCGGCCAAAACCCTTTTCCTGATTCATTAGCGCTTTTTCAACATAGATCGTGCTGAAATGGCTGCGCCCCGCAATGCCCACAATAGGGAGTTCGGAGTTCTCTCTGGTAGGAGCTATCCATGTACCAGGCTGCTCCGGTGCATTTGTATTGCGAATATTAATCGGTATCTGGGCTTCACTCACAGGAAAAATAGCTTCATCATGCAGTACGGATGCACCCATATAGGCTAGTTCGCGCAGTTCACTGTAGGTGACTTCCCTGATAGGTAAAGGACTATCCACTATTCGAGGATCAGCCATGAGCAATCCATCAACATCTGTCCAGTTTTCATACACACGGGAGCGTACCGCACGAGCTACAATCGCGCCTGTCACGTCGGATCCACCACGCGAAAAGGTGCGAATCTGCCCTCTGGCATCCGTTCCGTAGAACCCGGGAAATACATAGCGGCCAGTATTAGATACTCTTTCCAAAATGAGATCATAGCTGACAGGGTTAAGTCGCCCCTCACTATCGAAACGTACGCACTCCGCCGTATCTATAAATGTTGCATCTAATGCGTTCGCTAGAATGCGAGCATGCAGATACTCACCTCGGGATGCCGCCCAATCTTTGCCAGCGCCGCGCTTGATTTCCGCTTCCACTGTGTCGAGCCAGCCGGTTACTCCATCCACGTTAAGCTCAGCAGCGATACTCTCGTAGCGCTGCCGAATAACCGAAAACACACTCTCAACATCCAGTCCTTCTTTTGCCGTCTGGTGGCATAAGTAGAGCAGATCTGTTATTTTCTTGTCGGAGGGTGTTCTCTTTCCGGGGGCAGAAACCACTATAAATCTGCGGTCAGCATCCTGATTAAGAATACCAACCACTCGCTCGATTTGCTTGGAATCTGCAAGCGAGGTTCCGCCAAATTTACATGTTATTGATTCGTTTGCATTCTGTTCCAACTTGGCACACATCCCAATAATTGAGGTTAGTATCGACGAGATAAAGCTCACCAATCACTTCGTAGGGTTTTCGAAGCGATTGGTGAGCTCAGTGTTTTATTTATTCTACTGAGGAGCGCCTGGAGGTGGTCCTCCGGGTTGGCCAGGAGCGCCTGGTCTGCCGGATGCGCCCGGACGTCCCATTCTTGGATTTCTGCCTGGAGGGCCTTGAGGGAACCCTGGAGGAGCACTCTGCTGAAGTTTGTTTACTGTCTTAATATTTTTAGCCATAAGCGCACTCATGATTACTCTGAGTTTTCCATTTTGCCGCGCGCTATTCTCAAAATTATCCCATGCAGTTTCACGATCAGCAGCTGTAAGTTCTTTGCTGCTTCGCACTCCCTGGATTAAATAGAATCCATTTGAAGTGAGCACAGGCTTACTGATTTCATCTTTTTTGAGAGTAAAAGACACATCTTCGAACTCTTTTGCCATCGTACCGCGAACCATAGGGCCAGGGTTACCGTTTTTAAGTTTGTTCTCATCCTCACTGTCGTCTTTTACTGCGGCTTCAAAGGTCTTCTTTTTAGATGCAATATCGTTCGCAATAGCGTTGATTTTAGCCAGTATTTCCGACTCTTCTTTTTTCTTGTCTTCTGGCTTAGCATCTGGAACGGACTGCTTAAATCGAATAAACAGGGAACGAGTCTCCACGTAGTCATCATTTCCCACAGCATGGCCTAACTGCTTTTCCAGATCAGCGCGTATCAGTGCGCCTGTCTGAACTTGGCTGCGCATAATATTCATTGCCTGATTATGTGTCACTCCACGTGAAGATAAAAACTGTTCGTCTGTGACTCCCGCCTCGATATTTCCTTTAGAACGAAGCCCAGAAAGCAGTTTATGCAGGACAGCCTGCAAATCTACTTCAGAACTACGTACTTTCATATTTTTAGTGAGCTGGTTGAGCGACTCTTCTTCAACCATTCTGCCCAATTCATTAATAATAGGCGGGCTAGGCTGTTTTCGAAGGGCTGAGAGAGCCTCTGCCCGGGTGATGGTGTAAGTAGGTTTTGCAGAGGTGCCAAAGAGTCCGTCGGCGGCTTTCGTTCCTACAGCCTGTGCGACAGCCTGGGAAAACTGAACGGGATTATTTTTCCTAAGTTGATCGACAACTTTTCCCCACGTAAACTCTTTCCCGTTGACGCTGCCAACTACTTCCATATCGCCAACAAATCCAACTGAACCAGCGCTTTTAGCGGCACCTGCCTTGCTCGATACCGATTTTTTGGCTGCCGGTTCATCGCCCCACACCTGCGCAGTGCAGGCAGCGAACAGCGTTGTCGTGATGACTAACGGCAGTGCGTATTTCAACATAAAAAACTCCTCCCAAAATTCTTGATATACTAACAAATTAGTTTACTCAGTACTGCATACCGATGTTTGAGACAGCAGATGCAAAAAATATTATAACACAATCGCCGCTTAAATATACCAGCGCATGTAGACAGGCATGCGAGTTCAGTTTTTGAATGCTATTGCCTTAAGCTGTTTGTACCCGATCAGCTTGATCCCGAGTTCATTGAGCGCTGCGCGTGTTTTAGGATCAGTAAATATCTGATACTCATTCCATCGTGCTTCCCATGCACCAGATATATGCTTAATCTCTTCATCATTCATGGCAAGGTGAACAATAATTTCATTCACACCTGGTTTTAATGCATGAAATAGGTCTAAATAGTATCTGCGTCTCGCCTCAAGATTGTCTCCTTTGGCAGATTCATACAGCATGTCTAGAAACACAAATCCTTGCTTGCTAAGGTCTCTATAAGAAGCCATGGCATCTATCCCAAACAACTTGGCCTGCTGCTGACGTTGAGCTGTAGGATACAGCACCATGGGCATCACACCCATATCTTTTGAAACGCTAGTGTATGCAGGGTAAAATGGAGACATGAAGAGAGTGCCCATGTGCGAATCGACATGTGTGGGCTTGATTCCAAAATGGGCAGCACGTTCGATCTGACTGCGAATCTCCTTTGCAACCTCAGCAGGTTTGCAGTGGGAAACTACTTCGGGAACTTCGTGCGGTAGATATCCATCCACATCCTGCAGGCTAGGTACCTCACTCAGCGGAGTGACAGGGCGCCATCTGTATCTTTCCCATTCACTAGTCAGAGTCAGGTGTAACCCAAAGTCGGCTTCGGGGTGGGCACGGCAGTACTCTGCAATTTCTGGAACCCATGGACAGGGCATCATGATGCTCGCACAGGTTACGACACCGTGCTCCATAGCGTCGATAGTCGCAGCATTTACGGAGTGGCACATACCTACATCGTCTGCATGAATAATAAGCAGTCTATCTGAAGCCTTAAACCCTAGTCGTTCATTAAGTAATTGAGTTTGACTTTGCACATTGGAAGTTGAGAATAGTATAACAAAACACGCTAAGGTATGACTTAAGGTTGATAATTGCAAAACAAACACCTCTTTTTCATGATGCAAATCTTCTAAACATCTTGTGAATAACCGTAGGGACGAGTGTGCGCTTCCTGCAAGTAGGCTGCAAGTAGGTCGATCGTGGCCTGAATATCATCTATATGGGCCATCTCATTTACTGTATGCACGTACCGCGTAGGTATGGACAGCGTGAAACTAGGAACTCCACTTCTACTGAGCTGGATACCACCGGCGTCTGTACCACCTCGCGTAAGGATTTCGAGCTGATATTTTATGCCCGTACTCTCAGCAACATCCCTAAAATGGCGCACAAGTTTCGGGTGGCAGATGAGCGACGAATCTGAAATCTTGATGGCCGTTCCATAGCCTAGTCGCGTGATCTGTTCATGATCAGACGGCCCTGGGAAATCGTTCGCTAGTGTTATATCAAGCGCTATCCCTACGTCTGGCTGAATCGAGTATGCCGCCGTTTTTGCTCCACGCAGCCCCACCTCTTCCTGGGTGGTAGCGACTGCATAGATGTTAGAATCTATCTTCAAGCCTCGGAGCTTTTTCAGAACTTCAATCATGATAAACACACCTACTCTATTATCGAGGGTTTTACTCACAACAGTATCCCCGACTAACTCAGCTGTGCGATCCATGGTAACCATATCGCCAATCTCTACAAACTCTTTTGCTTTCTCTCCGCTTAGGCCGAGGTCTACAAACATCTCCTCCAGCTTCGGCGGCTTTCCGGCGTCCTCGGCAGTCAGTAAATGAATGGGCTTTGTGGCCGGCATGAGAGTTCCACGTAAGGTAGTTCCTTTAAAACCATGAACCAATACCCTCTGTGCCACCATTACACGAGGATCCCATCCACCAATCGGATTTAACCTCAAAAATCCTTTATCATCCACAAATTTCACCATGAAGCCAATCTCGTCCATGTGCGCAGCAATCATGATTTTAGGGCCGTTTTCATTCCCTTTCCGGATACCAATAATATTACCCATGGCATCTGATTCGACACTATCTGTCAAAGGCTTTAATTCTCGCACCACTAACTGGCGCATAAGTTCTTCTCGACTGCTGATGCCAGGAGTTTCGCATATCTCTTTTAAAAGGGTGAAGTTCAGTGAACTCATAAATTATATACTCCACTAATATTTCCTTTAGATACAATTAAAGCAAGTGCATTTCCTGCATGTTTAGTTACCAAAAAGATCTTAATTTTATTTAGATGCCCATAGTCAATTCTCTCTTATAAAGGGCATTCCCTCATAGCTGGCACACAGGAACCTCGTAATAATATGGGCATAAAAAAATAAAATCGGCTATAATAGAATGGAGAATACGGTACTTTACCTCCAAAAGTATCGTTCGAGTTTCACATCGACACCTCAGCTTAAAACGACCCACATAATATTATCACAGCTTCCATATGCAAGAAGCACCCAGGAAATAAAAGGAATCCCAATCCTATGAATAGATACCATATGCGCATTTTGACTGCATTTCTGTTACTGCTTAGTGCACACACATCTCAGAAAGTATATGCTCAGGAAATAGAAACTAAAGCAAAAAAGCCGGCATCCACCACGGTTAGCGGTACTACTGATATTCCGGTTAGCGCGCCATTGGTCAAAGCCCCTCTCAAAGACGGCCTGGTGAAGACTGATAACACCACTGCTCCGGGACTTAGAATTTCAACCTCTCACTCCCCGCTTCCAGACTATCGCCGAACAGATTTTGATCCTAGATCAAGAACTGTTCGTAAACCACTTCCACTGTTTGGATACAACTTTTTTGCTTCAGCCCGCAGTCTAGTAGCTGCCAGACGGGCAAGTCTTTTCGATCAGTATAGCAGCATAGACTCATCGTCTCAAAATGGGTCATCTGGAAATAAGAAGAAGAAGACTAATTCGGGAGTAAGTCAAAAGAAAAAGAAGCTTAGTACTTCAGACTCATCCCTGGATGGGCTTAACGACTCAAGCGATAGTAACACTGCAGATACTAGCAGTAATAAGAAAAGAGACGCTTCTCCAGGCAATAGTAGTGGAGCTGAATTAAACACAGACGATTCTGCATCTGGAGCAAATTCTCATGATTCAGCATCTGCTTCAGAGTCGGATATATCCTCACCTGGTGGAGAATTAGCTGCTCCCAGACTGAGAGCAAGAGCTAAAAATAACTCAAACAGTTCTTCAAACAACTATACGCCCGACAACAGGAATTCAACCAATAATAGCCGTGTAAACGATTTTAACAGTGATCAAAATAATGACGATAATACTTCCAATAGTGAAACCACTATAGATGCTCAGCATAAAGTGGCAGACCCATTATCTCAGATATATCGAAATGTTATGGCATCTATCCCAGAAAGTTATCAGTTAGCTTCAGGCGATGTGCTGACTGTACGTTACTGGTCTCCTACGCTCGAAACACAAACTACGAATCTTAAAATCGATGCTGCGGGTTCTATAACTTTTGGATTTGCTGGCAATATTGTGCTTCGAGGACAGAGTCTTTCCTCTGCACAAACACTGCTGAAGGAACGACTTCGCCATGTATATAGAGAAGTCGATGTTTCCGTTTCGATACGTGAGCCTAGAACCATTGGGGTTTCCGTAACCGGAGAAGCTATTCTAACAGGAAATTTCCAGGTTCCGGCGGTCGCCACTGCATACAATGTGCTCTATGCGGCAGGCGGGCCAACTCGGGAAGGAACTCTGCGTGATATTCAAGTGTTCCGGCAGGGTAAGAAAATTGGCTCAATCGACCTCTATCAGATGATGACTTCGGGTGTACAATCGGACATCTCATTACAGGCTGGTGATCAAATATATATACCCGGAGCTCAATCGCATGTTGAACTCCGTGGAGAAATCCGACGTGAAGCTCTCTACGAGCTAAAGGATGGCGAAACGCTTACCGATCTGCTTCATTTTGCCGGGGGATCGAAACCATCTGCTGTGGATCAGGCAGTTCAGATAAGTACGCTATCGCCAGGATCCACTCGACTTCTGAAAACTGTCAGCCTGACTAATTCGGCTCAGATTCATGCCCTGCATCTCTTCGATGGAGATTCCGTAGATGTATTCTCACTTCGTCTGACCATTGCGAACAAGGTCACAATTGAAGGCGCAGTCGATCAGCCGAACGAATATGCGCTTGAACCAGGCATGCGTGTCAGTGATCTCATCAAACTGGCTCGCGGACCACTTTCAGAGGCATACCTTGAAAAAGCAGAAATACACCGATGGAACGCGGATAATTCCACTTCCTTAGTAACCATAAATCTTGAAAAAGCCCTCATGGGCGAGCTGGAATCCAATATCGTTCTTAGCAAATGGGATCGTCTCAAAGTGTATACACGCCAGGAAGTAGCCTGGACTGGCACGCGAAAGGTAACCATCACAGGAGCCGTTCAGCGGCCAGGTGTCTATGATCTCAGCGCTAACACACGAGTTAGTAATCTGCTGCTGATGGTTGGCGGCCCAAGTCCAGATGCGTATCTTGATCAAGCCTATTTGCTGCATCAGCATGGGGATGGAACATTCGACTATGAGTACATCCACATGAAAGATGCAGTCCTGGGAAATAGGAATGCCGACATTTTGATTCAGGATAACGATCTGCTGGCAATCTATAAGAATACAGAAGCCAGGTTTATTCCTGAACACAGTATTTCAATCGTGGGAGAAGTGGTTTCCCCTGGCAACTATCCACGTGGGAACCAGATGAAACTAAGTGACCTGCTTTCTCTCGCTGGTGGATTCAAGCCGAATGCAGGATCAAGAGTTGTCGTGACGCATGCACGAAAGATCATAGATTCAGTTGGGAGCAATCTGCAGTCAAAAGTTGTCAACTTCGATCAGCAGAGACTGAGCCTGCCTGATAACGATATCATCCTGGAAGATGGAGATGTCATCACTGTGCAGGGAGTAGGCGGATACATAGACCATGTTCAGTTAGTGATGGTTAAAGGCGCTGTCAACAAACCAGGCGCGATTGCGCTGACAAGCAAAAGCATGAGATTGACGGATGCGATTCGTGAGGCAGGCGGACTGCGGCCGGAGGCATTTGCGGATGGGGCAGAGTTTTATCGCAACCCGTCCCTCCTGGTAACCACTGGCCAGCGCGACCTTGCCGATACCATCAGCCGTTTGAGTAATCTCCTCAACGACAGCCAGTACAAACGCGAACAGGCAAAATCCGACATCGAACGGCTAAAAGCTCTGGGTTCGGCCGCTGCCGAAACAGCTGGCCCCGCTTCTGCAGCGGCCACGAACAGTCCCGCAACAGCTGTAGTCGCTTCCCAACTATCTCAACATGAGCTGGTGTCCAAACCCAGGATACTGTCATCATCGGATCTGCAGCCCAACGGAAATATCGCAGTAAATCTCCCGGAAGCGCTACATAAACCTGCAGGATCGGAAGATATACTGCTGGTGGATGGAGATTCGATTACCATTCCTGAGCAGCCAACCACAATTCAGGTGGTAGGTGCGGTAGTGAACGGGCGTGGAGTACTTTACCGTCCAAGTGCGCCTCTGGAATACTATGTAGAGCAGGTAGGAGGATTCGCTCCGGATGCCGCCAAGGATAGAATAGTAATTATACATGCTGGAGGCGGGCTGATACCTGCGAACAAAGTGAAAGAGTATCATGCTGGTGATGTAATTCTAGTTCCCACAAAGGTATTAGCTGAGAAAATAGCTAACAACAGGTTGAGTCTGGATAGTGTTTTTCGATCCCTTACCAACTCACTCCTTGTGTACCGATTAACAACGGGAATATTTGGATTATAATCCAAATTAACCAAAGATCGCAGGAATGGCATAAATAATGCTTACAGAAGGTTTTGATAATTGAGCAGTCCAACTTTATTGAACTATGTTTAAACGTAGTCGTCCTAGTAAGTCATCGGAGGCGCTCGAAATGGATAATGCAGTCTTAAGATCGAATCATATTCTAAGCACGCCTAAAGGCGGAGTACTTCCTGCGGCACGGTCGCTGTTGTGGAAGATGAGTGAATTTCTGAATCGCAGTGAAATTGTGGTTGATACTTTGCATGGTAAAATGGCATTTAGCACGAAAGACGAATCGATCGGAAGGAGCCTGTTTATATATCGTGAGTATCGAATTCAGACAATTCGAAATGCTGTCACAATGCTGAAACTGCACGGATATCCCGTGGGGGATGTCAATGGAACCGTGGTAGATGCGGGCGCAGGACTGGGGACAGTATCCATCACTCTCATGCGGGAAAATGCTTTTGGTAAATCTATCGCATTTGAGCCAGACCCTGTCAACTATAGCTATCTGAAACGGAACATTGAACTCAACGAGTTTGAAAATCGAATTTTCCCGTTCCAGAACGGCCTCTCAGATGTCGATGGTGAACTTGAACTAGAGCAAAATCCCAATCTATTTAGTGAGCATCGATTTCTCGCACCTAGTTACACCAAAACGAGTATGAGCGGCGGCGCTTCAGTAGCAGTTGCTCCTAAGGGCAATGCCAAGGTGCATCGACTCGACTCCATGCTGGAACCACTCAGAATAGCGCAGGATGACATCCGCTTAATCTGGCTGGATGTTCAGGGGCATGAGTGGTACTCACTATTAGGCGCTTCCGCGCTGCTATCGCGTGATATACCCGTTGTCATGCAGTTGTGGCCACATGGCTTACAGCGAGCGGGCACCACAGACGAACAGGTACTCAGTCTGTTGGGAGGTCATTTCAGCCACTATATCGATCTGCAGGATCGGATTCTTTCACTCCAGCCGATTTCAAAACTGCCAAGCCTTTACAATAGCCTGCAGAGGTATCGCGCCACTGATATTCTTCTTCTAAAGAATCCTGAGTAGAGATAAATCTCAGTGTACTGAGATTAGACAATATTTTTCCTTTTCAATCAAGCTCCAGTCACAGCTGCAATAGATTGGCGGAAGATATGATATTCAAAAGGCTGACCGTAAACTGAATTGTAGGTAGAGCGCTACACGACACGTGGGTACCATGCACGCGCTCCTGGCGTCAGGTCGTCTCAATGTCGAACCAGCAATCACCTACCAGATGCCCTACACGGATTTCAATCGCGGTATGGAATTGATGCTTGATGGACAGTGCGGCAAAGTTGTATTCGAGTTTTAATCTAAATGTACCACATTGGATTTTTCGAATGAGGTTTCATTATGGCAAAAATTGTAAGGATAATTGCTGCAGGAGTAATAGGAGCAGCGACAGGAGGAATCATTTTGTTTATTTCTCCATTTATTATTGGGTTTGGAGCGTTTCGTCACTCCTTCATGAGCCTTGGGTCTGAAAATTGGGGACATTTGCAATATCTTTTGATTATTTCGATTTGTGCGGTTGGAGGTTATTTTATAAATATTAGAGTTGTGAAGTCCGAGTTCAAGCATGTGCCAGCAGTATAGCATGTGGGTTGTAGGCTATTTTTCTCCTATTATTTGTTACATGGGTAAATCACTATCAGCCTGATTTAGTAAATTATAAGCTGGCAGTGTGCCTAATAGCTATTGGTTTCACTGTATCGGGAGGAACCGCAAGATTTATTATTCGTCGATTAAAATTTCCTATAATAATTGAACAACAAGCAAATAATCGTGCTAGCATCTAAAAACCAATAAAATCTAGACCGTTTATAAGATGAGGTTATAACGAAGCAACTTCAATCGTTTTCAGGTGTCGAATAGTAGGTGGTATAATTACGATGCTGAATGGAATGAAAATATATATTAGGGGATTAAAGGAGATCGAGTTGTCTGATAGTAATCGAAAAGCGTTGAATGCTTTAATACATTATTTACTGGAAAGGCTAGTCCCGATTGCCTTACTTTGTGGATTGATGGGAATCGTTTCTAATCTAGGTGCTCGTGCAGACGACACTATTCCTCTTCCACTGGCTCTCCCAAAAGCAGTATTCGCCGGTACAGCAGCTAATGGAAAAGTGACTGGGAATGTCGAGAAATTGACTGGTAAGCCGAGAGCAATTCCACAAGTGCCAAAAGGTACCATCAATCTCGCCCTTCATAAAAAAGTAACCAGCAGCGCCGCGCCTTTTAATGGTTCACTTGAATTGATTACCAATGGTGACAAAGAAGCGCGTGACGATACTGCTGTCGAACTGAAACCTCGGTTGCAATGGATTAAAATCGATCTTGGCGCTCCATCGAAACTATTTTACATAGTCACCTGGCATTTCCACATGGAACCAATAGTATTCCACAGTGTAATTGTGCAGATCTCAAACGATCCCAATTTCCTGGAAGGTGTTACTACACTATTTAATAACGACCAGGAGAACAACGCTGGCCTGGGGATTGGTAAGGATCGGGAATACTTTGAGACCAACGAGGGTAAATTAGTGGATGCGAAGGGTATTACCTCGCGATATATCCGCCTCTACTCCAAAGGCAGCACCTTCCGGGATCCACTGAACCGTTATACCGAAGTCGAGGTCTACGGGCTTCCCTCTAAATGATTCGTAAGAGTGCATTCGTCGCCGTGATTCTGCTGCTCAGTTTGGGAGCGCTGTTGTTTCGCATTCCCGATATCGGTAACAGACCCATGCACGGCGACGAGGCAGTTCATGCGTTCAAATTCCGTGAACTATGGGAAAAAGGCGTCTACCGCTACGATCCGAACGAGTTTCATGGCCCCACCCTCTACTATGCGGCTTTACCTTCAGTGTGGCTCCAGCACCGACACAGTTTCGCCGAAACCCGCGAAGCAGACTACCGGCTCCCGATAGCAGTATTCGGCGCCGTAATGATCCTTCTAATTTTTATGCTATCGGATGGTCTGGGAAGTAAAGCTGTCATCTGGTCTGCGCTGTTTCTAGCTATTTCACCCGCATTCGTTTTCTATAGCCGATACTACATCCAGGAAATTCTGTTCGTTTTTTTTACGATGGGAATGTTAGGATGCGGCTGGCGATTCGCTCGTACTCGAAATGCGATCTGGTTAATCTCCTCCGGAGTTTGTGCAGGTTTGATGATTGCCTCGAAAGAGACAGCCGTTCTTACCTTTGCAGCATCGGCTGCCGCACTCGGATTAACATCGATATGGACTAGCAAAGTAGATGGCTATATGCCAAAAATATCTCTCCTCTGGGAGAATCGCCGATTAACGGTATTTGCAGCTGTAGTTTGCATCATTACCGCCTGCCTGTTTCTCACTGGTTTTCTAAAAAATCCAGCGGGCGCTCTCGACTATCTGCGCTCCTACACACCGTGGCTAAATCGAGCCCATGGAACTGACGTTCATCGTCATCCCTGGTACTACTACCTCAAGATTTTATTATGGACACATGCAAAGGGCGGCCCGGTCTGGAGTGAAGGGTTGATAGTCGGCCTGGGGGTTCTTGGTGCCGTCTTCAGTCTGCTTCGGAAGAAGAAATATCAAATGGAAAGCAGTGCAGCTCTGGGTAGATTTCTCGCATTTACCACAATACTTCTCACACTGATCTATAGTGTAATCCCCTATAAAACTCCCTGGTGCGTACTGAGTATGCTGCTCGGTTTCATACTGCTTGCGGGGATCGGTGCATCTGAGTTGATACGGCGCATCCCTGGAACTGTTGGAAAAATGGTTATCGTACTTTTATTGTCAGCTGGCTGCGCTCAACTCATGCTGCAGTCGTACCGAACAAGCTTTGTGGCTTATACCGATCCTCGTAACCCTTATGTCTATGCGCAGACTGTTCCTGATATCGGCGAGCTGCAGAAGCGGCTGGATATACTGGCGGCCGCATCAAGGAAAGGTAACAACACCGTTATCAAAGTCTTTTCGGTGGATAACTACTACTGGCCTCTCCCCTGGAATCTTCGCCGATTCTCCAATATAGGTTACTGGAATTCCGTGCCTTCCGATCCGGATGCACCTATCGTACTGGCATCTCCGGAGTTCGATGTGGAGCTAACGCACAAGCTGGACGCCACGCATCTCATGACCGGCTACTTCGGAATTCGGTCTGGAGTGTTCCTTCAAGCCTGGGTGCGGTTGGATCTGTGGCAGTTGTATTTAGAGAAGAAGAAAAAGAATGCGCCGGAGCAAGCCGGTGATAATTAAATTTATATTTTTGGACAGGATTAACAGGATTAGGAAACAATTTATATATTCCTACCACTTGATGGAAAATCAATAGTTAAGATAAATCTAATCCTGTTAATCACGTTAATCCTGTCTAAAAGAATTCTCGTATTACATCTTTTAGTGGATTTTGTCGTTGTGGGATGCGCGCAGCAGTTCTTCTGAAGCGGAGGGATTACCTGAGCCGGCAGCTCGAAGTAGTATGTCTGATGAAGTATCAACTGATTGTGAGGCGCGAAGTAGTGTTTGGCTGGATTGAATCTGCTCACGGGAAGCAATTAGAGCATTGACACATAATCGGGAGGCATTTTCAATTTTGGTATCTGTCGTTCGTTTATTTAAAAAGCTAGCTCTCTTAATTATATTGGGATCACCGATTTTTGCAAGTGCTTCCAATCCAGCGATCACAAATTCGGTGTGGTTTTTAAGATATAAAGCGTAATTTCGGCTCGGCCGATTTTCGAAACATACTGCTTTAGAAAGCACATCCCGAATATATGGAGAGAACTGCTGAACCTCCTCCACCGTGAGTTCCGGCAGAATATGAGTTAGCTTTGTCTCAAGTACAGAGTTAAGAGCAGAAGGTTTGAAATCCAGTTCAGCTAGTGCACCTATCATAGACACCACTAGTTCAATATCTTGAACTTTATCGGGGAGTAAGTTTAATTCATTTAGAACATGATCATATACTTTTCGACAGAACAAATTCATGGCAGCCCAAAGAAGTATGGCAGTAATTCCAAGCGTGAATGGATATCCGACCACAGTCAAGGTCACTACGACGGACAAAAGAACTGTCGTCAAAATATTTCTGAGTTTACGAATGCTGCTGCCTCTGCACATCAAACGCTTAATTTGGCTGAAACTAGCGCTGCCTGTAATCTCAGCAAGGGCAACTTCTGCAGGTAACTTCAGCTCAATCTCATTTGGCTCATATGCTTCGAACTGATTTAACATTCGGTATCTCTCACATTGAAGGTACTAGACTGCTATCTATTATATTATACGCCTGATATTCATACTCGATCTCACTAGAATTTATTTCATAACTAAAAGGGTTGATTAGAAAACTACAAACATAGGTGTAGTCGCAAAAAAGCACAAAAGACACTCTCTGCCTAACCCACTGCCCTGATTACCTCCTGCCTCAGGGGAAGGGGGAATATTGATGGTTAGTGCTCCCCCTTCCCTAACGCAAACAGTTTTATCGTTTGCGTGAGCAGGGAAGGGGGCCGGGGGGGTTATGCAGAGAGCGCATTTTGTGCTTTTTTGCGGCTATCGTCGAGTTTTAGAAAACTTACATGAATTGATAATATCGAGGCGTTTACCCCTTGATCTTTTGGGCTAATTCCTTTTGAGTAGTATCCTTAGTTGTCAGAATAATTTTATCCAGTGCTGTAGTGACAGCAGGCCCAGTCACTGCCGCTTGATCTTTATTGTTTTTCTTCTGTGGTGCGGCTAAATAGAGAATTGTATCTGCCGCATTCGAGAAGAGATCGGGGTCATCCAGGAGTTTTGCTGCGATTATTACGGCCTTCTCTTGCCTACAATCCCGAAGTACGCCCAAAACTTGGATCTTCTCTTCCGGCCGTTCTGCCGCTGCAAGACCATCACTGATATACTCAGGCTTTTTTGCAATGGGAATATTCTCGTTATCATCCTGACTGAGCAATCTCAAATAACCTCGCAGAGCTTGAACCCGATGCACTATTCCTGAGTCGGCTTTCGCAATTCTTAGCAGTTTAGGAAGCAGCTTCGGGAGCATCTTCATATCGCTCCACGATTCGGCGAGAGCAGATATCGCAGTCGCCTTTACTTCATCATCACTTGAAATCGTCGCATCGAAGAGAATATTGAAAGCTCGTTCACCTCCCAACTCAGTAAGGACTGGAATGAGAGCTGCCTTACCTGCAACAGAAGCTCCAGGATAGGCAGCCAGCACAGGTTCCGACGCCATTTCATGGTCACCAAGGCGTTGTCCTATTGCTATTACGGCATCTCTTAATGCTTCAGGATTATTTGAGGATCCGACTAGTAATTTTATAATACCGGAATATTCCTGCCTGCCCCCTACTCGGCCTAATGCCTTGATAGCCTCCCTAACTACGTTTGGCTCATAGAAAGTTGCAGACTCCAGCAGGACTGACTTTGCAGCAGCGGAAGGCCGGTCTGCAAGCACGCTCATTAGCGAGGCACGATCAGAGTAACTACCCTTCGCTGCTATCTTCAATATCTCAGCTTCAGCATCCACACCCGGCATACTTGCAAGACTGTCGTGAGTGGTGACTTTATCAGCAGATTCTCCAAAAGAGAGGAATGCAACCAATCGTGGTATTGCTTTCAGTCCACCCACTTTTGCGAGCGCCTGAATTCCAGTGGTTCTCAGCATTGGGTCCTGACTTTGTGCCGCCAGCGCAGCGATATTAGAAGCAGAAGCCTCACGGCGTTCACCCATTCCTGCCAAAATAATGTTCTGCGCAGGCGGAGTGAGGCCGGGCCACATCGCGATCAACTTATCGGTGGTAGATACGTCATGCATCGCTACGGTAAGCTGCGCAGACACTACCTGAATGTACGGGTCAGGAGATTTCAAAGAGGCGATAGCATACTCGGCAGCCAGTTTTGAGTGTATTGTTGTAAGCCCTTTTAGTCCTTCTGCCTGAAGAAGAACAGTACTTTTGTCTCCAGCAAATTCTTTATATATCTCTTCAGACTGAGATATTTTGCCTAAAGATGCCATTCGTTCTGCACTGCGAATCATCGCTTTACCTACGATGACGCTTTTCGGAAGTGATTTCAGTACTATGTATGATGCGCCAGTTCCAATTTTACCCAGGGCAGTTATGGCAGCTTCGGAGACAAGGTTATCAGAGCTGGAGGCCAGCGGCTTTAGAAGGGATACAGCGCCACTATCAGCACGATCTCCGATCGAGTTGATGATACCTATTTGTACTTTACTGGATGTTTTACCAACTGCTAATCTGAGCGCTTTTGCTGCAGAAGGGTCTTGATTTCTTTCCAGAGCATACCTGGCGATATTGGAAAGTTTCTCATCGAGCAGCATCTTCTGCAAAGTAGGAACCGATTTTCCGGATCCGATGATCCACAAGAAGCGACAGGCCTCTTGCTTACCTGCAAACGTTGCGTTCGGATCTTCCAGAACCGTGATCAGCTTCTGCTCTATTTCTGCTGTCTTCACTTTGTCCGCAATGGACTGCTGTACTATCATGTGAATTGCAGCCACAGAAGATCGATTTTGAAAATCGTAACTTTTAAGCGATTCAAACGGGTTGTCTTGCGCCAAGGCTCGAGTACAGAACACAGTCGCCAGCACCAGTGTTATCATTGCCAGCAACGGAGCAATTCTACGAAATACTTTCATGCTAATCCTTTCAGAGGTCAGCCAGAGTTATCCTACTAAAGATGAATTTTATAAAACTAAACGTGCCACGGAGCGCGCATTGGCGTCGAAAGCATGCTGGTTGCCGCAGGATCGTTCAGGATAGTCTCTGTTTCCGGATTCCATTTGATTTTGCGTCCCAGGAGCATAGCGATCTGTCCGAGATGCCCGATGGATGCAGAGCGATGCGCTGTCTCGGCAGGAGTGATCGTTGGCCTTCGGGATTTCACGGAATCGAGAAACTCTCGTTGATGCCCTGGACTGTGGAAAAGTTGAGTTTCGTTCGGGCTGATATATTCGTGAAGAAGATTCTTTTGACTGGCTTCAAGCCCGCCGCGATCTACCCAGACCCAATTTCCGTTCTCGCCAATCCACTTCGTTCCGCCTCTGATACCTGCGTTGCCGCCGTTAGCGACGTGCATCTCCACGCCACCTGGGCTTTTACAAACAAAATGATACGTGGTTGCCGCGTTCCAGATGCCTTCGGTTGGGTAGTCGCCCTTGCCTTCGATCTCGGTCGGGCCGGTTTTATCCCATCCCATGCCCCACTGAGCGATGTCGGCATGATGGCCGATCCAGTCCATCATCTGACCACCGCCGTAATCGAGCTGCCATCGCCAGTTCCAGTGGGTGCGCTTGTCGCAGTAGGGAGCCCATCGTGAAGGCCCAACCCAAAATTCGTAATCTAGATCGGCCGGGGCATCGGTAAATGTGACAGGCCCAGTCGGGCTTCCTGTCGGCAAACCTACTTCGATGCGAACCACCTTACCTATACGACCGTTGCGCACTAATTCACAGGCAAATCTGAAGTGGCTCTGAGATCGCTGCCAACTGCCTGTCTGCCAAATTCTCGCGTTCTTAATCTGGGCATCTGCCATCGCTCGGCCTTCCATCAGACAGTGCGAGATTGGCTTTTCACCATACACATCAAAGCCTGCGTTAAGAGCAGCAATCGCCGGGATAGCATGCCAGTGATCGGGAGTTGCCAGCGAGATAGCATCCAGATCGGTACGAGCCAGCATCTCTCTGAAGTCGGCATAAGTTGTACAGTCTGAATTGCTGTAGTGCTTATCGACCGTACTTTTCGCTCCGTTGACATGACCCTTATCCACATCGCATACAGCGACGATCTGGGTATCCGGCTGGCCAAGGAACACACCCATATTGCCCGATCCCTGACCTCCAACACCCAGGCACCCCATCACGATTCGATTGCTTGGCGCGGGTTTTCCACCTCTCCCCAGCGCCGAGGCTGGAATGATATTAAAGAGAGCAGTTCCCGCGCCTGCCCCGATTGCACCTTTTAGGAACTTACGGCGGCCTAACCGTTTATCTTCCGGCATAATCTTATCTCCTCTCCTATATGGATAGAGCACGAAACTAATCGTACCCAACTGAATCTCAAGTACAGTTTCGACAGTATTGGAATGGATTCCTACCTTAATTTGTCTGAACTCGGATTAAACGGATTTAAGGATTTACATGATTTCTAAAATGGAATTTATCCTGTTTGTTATTCAGCTTATTCCCTTCCGAGGAGGCATGAGGTACGGGGCAGAAAGTGGTAAGAGAAATCCAGGAATGAATTTCCAATCGATATGCAGAATATGATTCTACTTCACAAATACCACGCTTGGAGGATTCATGAATTCATTGAAACTTTTATGTAGGGCAGTGAGTCTCGCGCTCTGTGCTCTAATATCCGCATTGCCCGTTTATGCTCAAGAGAAGATCGTTTTTGAGAAGGATATCGAATATGCAAATCCGGATAATCAGCATCTCTGTGTAGATATGGCACGTCCGGCACAGGGGAATGGCCCATTCCCTGCCGTGATCTGTATCCATGGCGGCGGTTTCAGAGCGGGAGATCGCCAGGGTTACGATAGTTTGATTCGGCAGCTTGCAGAGCGAGGATATGTCGCCATAACGGTGACCTATCGCCTCGCGCCAAAGTATCCGTTTCCGGCGGCTATCTATGATGTCAAGGCGAGTGTACGTTGGCTGCGCGCAAATGCTTCCAAGTACCATGTCAACCCGGATAAAATCGGGGTGACCGGCGGATCTGCGGGAGGGCATCTAGCACAGTTTCTTGGAGTGACCGCTGATATCAAGGAGCTAGAAGGTGATGAAGGTAATCTCGACCAATCCAGCCGGGTGGCCTGCGTCGTGAACTACTTCGGGCCGAGTGATTTCACAAAATCTTATGGTAAAAGTGTGGATGCTGCGGTGGTTCTGCCACTCTTCCTCGGCGGAAATTTGGAGCAGGCACGCCAGAAACATATCTATGCAAGCCCACTTTACTGGGTCACGCCGAACTCCGCTCCCACTCTATGCGTCCAGGGAACCAAGGATAACTATGTAGCTTACGAGCAGGCTGTATGGATGGTAGATAAGCTCATTGGAGCCGGAGTGGAAGCTGAACTGCTCACGTTACAAGGTGCGGGGCATGGATTCTCTGGTGAAGACGCCAAAAAAGCCGATGATGCTCTTTTTGCATTCTTCGATTCTCATTTGAAGAAATAGGTAGTTGAGCATAAGGGATGTTGCTTATATTGGATCGATTTTCAATATTGTTGCGACATCCCTTTGACCAGGAATGACACGGACAATCTGAATGTGTGTCTCGATCTTATAGATGATGAGGTAGCTGTAGACACTCCAGAACTTGACCGGCTTAGGAAAGAGGTCTTCTCGAAAATGGCCTGCACCAGGATTCTCACCCAGGAGCCTGAATCCATCATATATTTCGTCAATTACACGGTCTGCTATCTCTAAATTTAAACTCTGGTCATAGACGTTGAACCATACCTCTTCGAGATCGGTTGCCGCCTTCTCAGAGAGTCTGTATCGACTGCCCTCCATTTGACTGTTTGGTTCTCGCGGCTAGGCGTGCTCGTCCTCTGCTGATAGTATTCTGGAAGAGTTCATCAGCTGTGCCTTCAATATATCTCCCATTGTCGAGGTCGTCAACTCCTGCTTGAATTTTGCTCCTGACTTCTTCCAAGTGAAGAGATCTCGTACTCTCATGGTCTTGCATAATACGAAGTGCTTCTCGCACGACTTCGCTTGCAGAGTTATAACGACCAGACTTCACTTTCGAGTGTACATATTTATCCAGTTCAGGCGTAAGAGATACATTCATATCATTAATCCTTTCATCTCTATATTACCACTTATATCAGAGATTGACAAGGATTGTTATGGAATAGTTTATCGAAGTGAGAGTGCTTCATCGATTTAATCTTCCGTAGTTTTGCGGAGGTTCCATTCGGCATTGACGAACATATTCAGTCCTGGGTCGGAGATGATTTCGTCCGTTTGGTTGCGCTTACACTCCTTTAGGTACTCTTCATCGATCTCGACCCCCCACCCTGGACCCGTCGGAAGTGCAAAGTGCCCGTCCACCACCTCTGGATATGGTGCACCGACCTGCTTGACTTCAGAGTCGACAAAATCGTTGAAGTGTTCCAGAATTTTTGCGTTACGCAGTCCAAACATCAAATGTAGGGAGGCGACCGTAGTGATAATTCCGCCAACGTTATGTGGTGCGGCCATGATGGAGTAGGTTTCTGCGGTGGAGCAGATTTTTTTCGTCTCCAATAGCCCGCCGCACTGATTTAGATCCGGCTGGATAATGTGCGCTAATCTCCCGCTGAGAAGTTCGCGATACTGCTGGGCGTGGTATAGTCGCTCACCAGTCGCGATGGGAATGCATGTGTGATCCATGACGTACTTCAGCGCACCGATATCTTCCGGGCGGCATGGTTCTTCGATCCAACCTGGATGCATGTGTTCGATAGCTCGTGCGATCTCCACAGCCTGATGCGGTGCAAAACGGCCATGCATCTCGATCAGCATTTGAGCCTTATCTCCAGTGACCGAGTGAACCGCCTCGATAATGGCAATCGATTTATAATACTCGGCACGTGTCAGTTCCAGATCGCCGTTTCCAAACGGATCGAACTTCATCGCAAGATAGCCGCGATCCACTACTTTTTGAGCGGCTTCTGCAAAAGCCTCCGGCGAACGCTCCACTTTATACCAGCCATTCGCATAGGCAGGGATGCGATCATGCACCTTCCCACCGATCATCTGATAGACTGGTAGATTCGCCTTTTTCCCGATAATATCCCAGCAGGCCATCTCGACAAGCGCGAGACCAGTCATCACGACCTCGCCTGCAGAACCAAAATCGAGGAGCGTGAATCTGCGGTATAGGTCTTCAATATCGTACACATTCTGCCCAATGATGTGCCGGCGGGTGTCTTTTAAAAATTCCAGTACCGTATGGGTCTTACCCAGGACACGGGCCTCACCCACTCCGCTAATTCCATCTTCCGTTTCGAGAATCAGGTAGGTCAGATTACGCCACGGAGTTGCTACTACATAAGTTCGAAAATCAGTAATCTTCAAATCCACGCTCCTTACATTGCCTAAATAGGCTGTGATTAATATAATAAAGGTTCAAGTTTTAGGTTTCGTAAGCAGGATACACTCACCTGTAAATCAAACTTTAGGGTTAGAGGCGATTGCAAATCCTAGAGAAATACAACTTTTTGCCTGACCCCCTGACCCCTTTCCCTGCTTCCCTCGTTCCTCAGAGGGAAGGGGGGGAATCATTATCGTTGATTCTCCCCCTTCTCTAACACAAACAGCTTTATCGTTTGTGTGTGCAGGGAAGGGGCCGGGAGAGTGTCTCAAAAGTCTCTTTCGGATTGTAAATGGGCTAAAAGTCGCTATTTTTCAATGGCAGATCAGCGTCAAAAAATCTTCGTCGCTTGTATGGGCATTGTAGAGCGATTTTTTTTCAATCAAAAATTTCAGAAAGACTTTTGACCCGCCCTCCCGGGGGGTTAGGCAAAGCAGTAATCAAATATGTACTGATTGTTAGTTTTGCAATTACCTCAATAGTTCGTTCGAAGCTGAAAGGGAATTTAAATGTTAAAACGGCTCTCATTATTATTCGGGCTAATTGCCGCCTTAGGATTATTGCGGCCTGTACTCGCCGATGGAAATCACCTCGTAGATGTGGTTTACGGGCATAAAGAGGGTGTAGCGCTCAGTATGGACGTTTTCAAGCCAGACAAACCGAACGGAATCGGAGTTCTCTGGATGGTGAGCGGCGGCTGGTTTTCAAACCACAAAGATATCAATCCCGAATTGGCGAAATATTTCAATAGCCGCGGTATCACTATTTTCGAAGTAGTTCACGGCAGCCAGCCAAGATTCGTGTTACCAGAGATTATCCAGGATATAAACCGCGCAGTCCGATTCGTTCGTTATCACGCCGCAGACTGGAATGTCGATCCCAACCGGCTTGGTATTTCAGGCGGAAGCGCTGGCGGACATCTCTCTCTGACGATAGGCGCATATGGCGGCCCAGGAGATCCGAATGCAAAGGATATTGTAGATCGTGCATCCAGTGAAGTGGAAGCTGTCGCCTGTTTCTTTCCTCCTACAGATTTTCTGAACTACGGTTCTGAAGGTCTCAGTGCCATGAAAATAGAGAAACTCAAATCCTACTGGCACGTCTTCGGCGTGAACGACCAGACCTCTGAAGCCGATCGCTCAAAAATTGGTCACGATCTTTCACCCATTTATGGAAACTTGAGCAAGATGCCACCCACCCTCATTATTCATGGGGACGCAGATATGTTAGTCCCGTTGCAGCAGTCGGAGAGATTCATGGCTGCTCTGGAAAAGAATAATATCCCTCATAAACTGATCATCCACAAAGGCGGCGGCCACGGCTGGCTCGGTATCGAAAAAGACGCAGTTTCGCTCGTCGAATGGTTCGAAATGTATCTTAGCAAGAAATAGAAGCGATAGACACGGCATTTAAGTACCTGTCTGGATTTGCGGAAGCCCATCTCCGGTCGCTTAGGCTCCCTTCATGGGCTATTCACATCAAGTGAGATTCATATAGTCATTCGCTATAGAATAGGTTGGATATAATATGAGCTATACAAGAATTCGAGTTAATATCTAGTCGCAAACGGCTTGTTAATACTCAAATCATCATCGTGAGGAGATATTATTTGTTATTAGCCCATGCAGGGAGCCTAAGCGACCGAAGATGGGCTTCGCAAATCCAGACCGGTACTTTAGTGCTGTGTCGTCCTATTAATGTTCAATATAGTTCTTCGATAGCCCCATCTGTTCTGGAGCGTGGAGACGAAGCATTTTCAGATCGACATCCTGTGGCACACTAGCCATCGAGAATTTGGAAACGATGAACATCGTAATCAAGGCTACCGGCACGGTACAGATTGCAGGCTGTTCGAGTAGAGTTCGAATCACTGGAGAAAAAGGATAGCTGATTACTTTCCAGGTAAGCAGCATATTGGTGATGATTGCTCCCATAGTAATCAGTCCGCCAAGCAGCATTCCGGATGCCGCTCCCGCCATCGTGAGTCCCCTCCACCATGCCCCCAGTAGTAAAAGTGGGAAGTAGGATGCTGCCGCGATGGCGAACGCCCAGCCTACCATCAGATTGATATCGAAAGTCTCAGCTTTGTATCCCAGCACCATGGCAATAGCGCCAAATACGACTGCGGCCACCTTGAAGGCAATCAGGCGTTCGTGTGGGGTGGAGTGTGGACGAATGATTTTGCCATAGATGTCGTGAGCCAGAGCCCCAGACATACTCACCAGTAGACCAGAAAATGTCGACATAAAGGCTGCAAATGCTCCCGCACTTGTAATTCCAGCTAGTATCTGCCCGAGCAGCTTATTGTGTAGAATTGTTGGCAGCTTGATCACAACGCTGTCAGTAGAGTTATTGGCATACAGTGCCGGCATCAAAAATCGCCCGAGCGTCCCCCATATCGGTGGAAACATATAGAAAATCCCGATAAGTACCATCACCCAAAGAGTGGTGCGTTTCGCGGATCGGCCATCTGGATTGGTGTAAAATCTCACCAGAATATGAGGCAAACCTGCAGTACCACATACCAGAGCAATAATCAAAGAGTAGGTGTAGAGAAGCGGATTGCCAAATTTACTCGTGAGCGTTCCGAAAGGCGATAGCCAAGTTTTATTGCTGGATGTGTTTGGTACAAATGAGTTGGCAATCAATACCCCGATGGCCGGCTCTTTCATCTCCAATTTGGCCGCATTTTTCAGCCGATGCCCTTGCACTAGCATTTCCTTATTATTTATAGTAATAGGATATGGCTGGGATAATACGATAGTTTGGGGGGGCACGGCTATGGAGCTGCTTTTAGCGGTGTACTTGAGCGGATATGCATTTTGAATATTCGCAGCATCAAGGCTCTCGGCAAGAGTCTTGCCGGAGTCTCCTATTTTAAGATGTCCTTCCGGAAGCGCTTGTTCGTCTGGGGAAGGTTTTCTGCTCAGCCCAATCTTATCAATCATCGCACCCTTAGGAAAATAGATAGCGGACCTGCCTAATGTTGAAAAAGCAATGGCATTACCTGGAAACTTATCTCTTCCTTTAAACTTCATCTCCGTATCTTTTGAGATCTTCGGTGCAGCTGTCGCATGCTCCTGAGCATTACTTAGATACGAGTTGTACCCACCATACAACGACATGATAACAAATATTGGTGCTGTGATCGCAAATGCTTTCACCCAATACTGGAACGCCTGTACAAAAGTGATACTCTTCATTCCGCCCATCACTACATTGAGCGTGATAATACACCCGACAACTAAAATACCGACGATGTATGGCCAGTTCAGAATGGAGCTCATTGTAATGCCCGCTCCCTTCATCTGGGGCATCGTATAAAAGAATCCGATGAAGAGAACGAATATTACAGCGATCTTACGAAAGAGTGGGCTGTCGAATCTACCTTCTGCGAAATCCGGAATGGTGTAAGCGCCAAATCTGCGCAGCGGCCCTGCGATGAAAAGCAACAAAAATAGATAACCGGTGGCATAACAGACCGGATACCAGATGACATCGTAGCCATCCTTCATGAGCATACCGGCAATTCCCATGAAGGATGCTGCCGAAAGATATTCACCGGAGATCGCGGAGGCGTTCCAGAACACACTTACCGAGCGGCCAGCTACGAAAAAATCTGA
>JANXSG010000252.1 GCA_025352825.1 Chthonomonadaceae bacterium
CGTGGTTGAATTGGCTCATCCATCATGCTGAATCCAAAATCTGCGTTAGGAGCTGATCCAGCGGCATCGTAGAACGATGCTGTTTCCGTTGCGAACTGGATAGTTGAGAGATTAGCTATCGGCCGGCCGACGTTGTGGGGGAAGAAATTACTGTCATCTCCCCAGTTCACAAGCGTGAAATTTGGGAAATAACTGATTGGTGAGAGGGTGGGGCTAGAGGAGCAGGCAGGCAGCCCCATCAGATTAGGCAGCGTTTTTGGCAGATCCAGGGCCGAGGAGTTCGATGGGCACTTGTATATCGCAGCACTCTTCTCGTAAGGCAGAATAACTGCCCAGCATGTGTTCAGGCACGGCCCGCCATTCTCCATATTCAGATAGAGTGTCATTGGAAAGGATTCATCGTAGTCCTGAACATACATCATCGTGGCAAGGCCAATCTGCTTGACATTTGAAATACAGGAGATGGCTCGTGCTTTCTCTCGTGCTTGTGCAAAAACAGGGAAAAGAATGGCAGCCAATATTGCAATGATTGCTATTACTACAAGTAGTTCGATAAGTGTAAATCCACGTGGTTGAGACCGATTTGAATGATGCATTATAAGTGACCTTCTTTCTTAATTGTTGCGAATTATTAGTTTAAACTTTTTTTGTTAGCCGCCAATGAGCGATATGTGAATTCTGATCAGCAGCCAGCTATTTACTAGTTAAGGAACCATGAATGTCTTTCGTTGATCTCTCCTTTCTAGGCAGTACCGACATTCCAGAACGGTTGTGATTATCAAGTCGTATCGCCTAGAACCAGTTCAACCATCAGCATTGTCTCTCGTGGGATATCTTTATGCTGGATTAAATCTACGAGGAGCGAAACAGCTGTCCGCGCTGCTTTTATCCACGGCGCGCGAATAGTCGATACTCGCCGGCCTCCGCCACGTGAGGTTGATACACCGTCGAAACCAATGATAGCGACATCCTCAGGAACTCGGATACTATACTTATGGCAGTGTTCCAGCAGATCGTATGCCGCTGTATCATTGCAGCAGAAGGCTGCAGTCGGGCGTGTTTCCGAAGGCATGAGCAGCCAATTGGCATCCGATTCAGTGATATGAATGTCATTATTAATGCGAGTACAGGTTCGTTCCATAATATCCACATGGGAGGCAATACCTCCCTCGATGAACGATTTTTTTCGTTTCATATCGGATAGTGGAGCATCCTCAGGATAGTGGCACACCAATCGACGATGGCCTAAATCAGCCAGGAAATAGGCTGCCATTCGCCCGCCCGCTAGCTCATCCATCACTACGGAGTGTAACTCCGGCATGGCATCTGCCAGGGCTATCACGGGAAGTGAGGAGTTTGCTAAATGATTTACCAGTTCACGATTGTTAGGTGCATAAATAACCAGCCCATCAATCCTGCCGTCTGATAACTCCGCCGCAAAATTTTCTGCACTACCACCTCTAAATGTTCCGTGCACTAGCAGATCTTTGCCATGAGCATCGCATTCTTCCTGCAGACCGCCTAAGACCGCAGATAGAAATGGATTTCCTGGATGTACATAGCCTGTGTCAGAATATACACCGATAATGTTAGTCTGCTGACGCCGTAAAAAACGCGCATTCGCATTGGGTCGGTACTTCAACTCCTGGACAGCATTCATAACGCGCAATCTAGTTTCTGCGGATACGTGGCAGCGCTGCGATTGACTGCTGCTGAGCACATTGGAGACAGTCATCGTACTGACGCCCACACGCGCCGCGACATCCTGAATGGTAACAGCCTTTGCTTCTCTTTTTCTCGGCTCTGTAATCATGCAATATCCCGGATCAAATAGCTGTTCTAGATAGTTAACAAACCACAGCCACTGCATCAATTTAGATCATTTCCATTATGTTTATCCGTAAACAACAAACTGATTTTATCATGCTTTTATCAAGTTGTCAAGGGGATTAAACAAGAATGCAATTTTATTTTAGAGATCGCATCGAATGTGCCACAAATGATAGATGATGGGAAAGAAAAAAGGATGATGTGCGAATTAGAATTCAGCGGTGTGTATTTTTTGCGCCTGTATTAGCATCGATCATGGCAGCTATATAAAATACCCCCATGACGATGGCGCAGGTGAGGAAGCTGGTATTAAGGCCATGTTTGACATGTTCACTTTTAAGACCCCACGGAGACCAGCCGACGAGAAAGACATTGATGAGAAAGGTGATGATGAAGAATACCCCTTTTCCAATATCTCCATTATGAAGCTGCCCCGCGCCAGGAAGAAGCGTAGAGAGCAGCACAGCCGCGAATCCGTTGCGAGGAATAGAATCATCAGCCGCGCTCCAGTTTTGCTGCCGAACCAAAAGATCCCCATACTTTTTCTCAGCGGAATATCGCTTGGGATTCGCCTCAATTGCTCGTTTATACACCGCCAAAGCTTCGTCTATCCGTGCTAATCCCTGCAGAAGGTCTCCCAGAAACTCCAGGGCTGCCGCATCTTTGGGGATCAGATTTAGGGCTTCCCTGCACTTTGATTCCGCCTCCGGGTAGTGTTCACGTTTTCGGAGCATCTGCGCTTCGCGCAGCAGCACTTCTCCTCGGCGAACCTCGTCACCTGTCGATTCACGGAATTCAGGGAGATCGAGAGATATTTCGGCTATTTTCTGTACATTCGCTGCTGACTGCTGCTGCATCAGCTGAGCGGCGAAGCTGTGCAGGTCATCCACAGAAGGTCGTTTGGGTTTTGCTGGTTTTGCGCTGGGAATACTGGCGCCTAAAGATGGAATAGAGGTTGTTAATGCAGATTTTGGAGGAACGGAAGCAGTGTTCGAGCTGGCATTCATAAGCCGCTGAATCTCTTCACGGCTGACTCCGAGTCTAGACAGGTCTAGCTCCATCTTTCGTCTGCCTTCAGCATCAGCAAGTGGATCGTGTCCACCGATCACCGACTGTGGTTGAGCTGTCATTACCACAGTCGGTTCAGGTGAAGGGGTAGAAGGGTTGAGAGATGGAGATTGTGTTACTTCGGTACCCACGGCATCGTGTGCCAGACCCCCATCTTGCGATTCCATAGAATTCATAAATTGCCTCTCTGGATAATGGTGGTCGGCAGGGCAAAATTCACATGCTGTTTGCTTTTGAGAGTTCGAGCGGCTCTACATCGAGCTCGATCTCAACTCGCGGAGCTGCTTCCCAGAACTCTTCAATTCGATAGAAGCTTCTCTGTTCCTCTGCCATAGCATGTACCACGACATCTCCGTAATCCAGAAGTATCCAAGTAGCTTCCTGATAGCCTTCAGCCCGAAGCTTTTTATATCCCTGCTCACGCATTTTCTCTTCTATTCTATCTGCAATAGCGCGAATTTGGATGCTGGATTTACCAGTACAGATCAGAAAGAAGTCTGATATGATAGTGAGTCCGCGCAGATCCAGCACTATGATGTCGGTCGCTCGTACAGAATCTGCGGCGAGAGCCATGAGCTTAACTTTTTCTTCGGAATCAAACTCCTCGGTCTCTATCGGAGTATCGTCCCGTTCTTCCTCCTCGCATTCGGAATAGTCCAGTCCATTTTCAATATTAAGCTGTTCAAGAGCATTCTTAGCCATTCGGTCATCTAGTTTCGTCAATTACACTATCTCCTGATGCATTCGCACCACTCACCTCGGCGCCTGCGGGCACAACATTGGTTCCATACAGGCTGTTTTTAAAAATATAGTCGAGTACACCATCTGGCATCAGATAACGTACCGGAAGACTTTGCTCCAATCTGGTTCGGATATCCGTCGATGAGATACCCAGATATGTTGAGCCAAGAAGCAGAATCCGTTCCAAATAAGATCGGGGCATTTTATCTCGAAGATCGACTAAATTGTATCCTGGCCGCATAGCGGCAATAAAAGTTGCAAGCTGAATTACCTCTTCATGTCGATTCCAACTCAGAATATCTGCCACCGCATCGATGCCTGTTATATAATAGAGTTCTGCGTCCGGATTTTGTTCCCGTATCGCCTTGAGAGTATCTATGGTATAAGATGGCCCGGGTCGATTTGATTCGACAGGGGAGCAGCCAAAAGCCTGGTTGGAATGCGTAGCAATAAGCGCCATAGAATATCGCATTCGAGGCGGAGTAATTTTAATCTCTTTTTTATGAGGAGGCTGACCATTTGGAACAAAAAGTACATTGTTCAAACGGAACCTAACTCTGGCTTCCTCAGCCACAAAGAGATGTCCATTATGTATCGGATCGAACGTACCGCCCATGATGCCCAGTCGCATACGCACCTCGCTTAGTATTCATTGGAGTTGGGTTGAGATGCGGCAGACCCTCGCCGCGAGTAGGGGCGACAGGTACCTCTACAAATCTAATGCCTGTTTTATCTATTTCTACTCCAGCTAGGGCTGTTTCTGCTTTCAATGCCAGCAGCTTTATGCGATGCCCGTTTATTCCGGATAGAATAGAGCTGAGTGGTATACTGGCTTCGATAATTCTCCCGCGAGCTGCCACGCGTATTTGCCCGTCGAGCATACTATTGGCAGAACTTACTGGAATATGGAGTGTAAATACATCCTGAGTGGTCTCTTCAAACTCAGAAAATACGCGCAGCCGCACGGTGTAGGAGAAACGTGAGGAAACTGGCTGGCGGGTATCAATTCTTACATAGAGGAAATTGTTATCCTGACTGGTAAATAGCGCTCGGATATCTCCTCCACCTTGCAGGTCACGAATAAGGTTGTCTCTAACAGGATCCAACAGTACCGGAGTTATTCTCGCCCAGTCTTTTGGATTGGCATCTACTCGCATTGTGTTATCTGGCACAGAGACGAGAGCATTGATCGCATTATCGCCATATATCTCTGTTCGTCTTGCGAACGACATCAGGAAACGCCCCATCAAAGAGGTCTGGCTTGGGTAGAGTTCGATTGACCTGGCTTTGCGCTGAACTTCAGAAGGTTTCAGTGCAAGCGAGCTCCAGCGTGTATCCAAATGGGCCATCTGGCGTGGAGGGTCTAATATCTCATTTAGATGTGCCCCCTGGGGCATCGGCCAGTCACCGCGATGTACCAGATAGTAGCTAAGCCGAACTCTTCTAAGCCAACTGCCTGGACGGGATTCATTCTGAAGCTGCTTGAGCGCTAGAGTCACAAAAGCGGAACTAGCAGCGTGATCAGGATGATCGTCAGACGGGTGGGTCACCATAATTTTAGTTGGATGAAAATCTTGGATCTCCGATTTTATGTCGTCGAGTAGATCCTCGCCGCAGTATTTCGAAGAAGTATGATATGTATTGGTGTAGGGCGATGCGCTGCAGCGAGTGAAGGATGAGGTGTATAACTTCGAGCGAGACCAGTGATCGTTCCAGAGAGACATAAGCCCGCGATCCGGATATCCGAAAAATAGTACATCTTTACGCGGTATTCCCAACGACTGCATGGCTTTAATTGACTCATCCTGCCTGGTGGATGCAAAGCGTATGTAGTCCTGAGGTTCTACTCGCAGATTGCGTGTTTGCCGTTCCACAGCAGTCCTAAAACCATCTCCGTTTGTAAGCATTACTGTGCGAACAGCGCCACCAAGCTCGAGCGTACGTTCAATTAGGCCACCACAGCCAAGTGTTTCATCGTCGCAGTGTGGTGCAAACACAAGAAGGCGAGATGTTTTATCAGGAGTGGGTAAAGGTACGATTTTTGCTTCATATTGATCAGGCAAGAAGGTATGCTGGCGATAGAAATATGCTGCTCCAGCACCGCCAAAATAGACGCATGGGAAGACTAGCAGTAGCAGCACTATTTTGAAACCGAGGCTAAAATGTGTATAAAACGGTGAGCGACGTAACAAATGCGCCTCCCAACTCGCTGATATCGGGATAAAACGGAGAAAGTTCACAGAAAACGGAGTGAGAGGGATTCGAACCCTCGAGCAAGCTTACACCCGCTACACGATTTCCAGTCGTGCTCCTTAGACCAACTCGGACATCACTCCACGCAACAGACAAACGGCAATTCGGAAAGCATAGCTCCCCGTACATACTTCCATTCATTATAGCACGTGCATGCCATGCTGTCAAATGAATTACCCGATGGAACGGTACGTTCCTCCTCACTTACACATCTGCTTTGATTAGGGGTATGCAATCCAATCGCATGCTGCAAATTTACCTCCCGGAGGGGCAGCCAATCTCATTGGGACTACTATGGCTCAATCACTTTCTCTTACGACACCGTACAGAATAAGATTGCTGCCTATAGGGTCACCGCATTCCGGGCTGACTATCGTTACTTTTCGTGATTGACAGCCCTTTCTGCTGCGGATATTTATCACGCTTTATCAGTGTTGCAGTTCACTATTTTCTTCCCAATTATAGTTCAGAAATGCATATCTTAGTGCAGTATTTATAATTTATTGTTTTTCTGAAGCCTACATTACATAGGCATTTTTGTGGATTTGCGAAATTATGTATAAAACTGAGTTTAGGACATCATAGTCTTGGTTTATCAGGCAAGTTAAAACTCTACCACGCTTAAGATTTGGTGCAACTAAATTGAATTTCATTGTGCGTAATCCACCAAATAGCGGATGTTCGGCTGCTTCAAATCCTCTATAATAGCAATGAGGGTCAGAGCTCAATGAACACATCCAAATACGCAATTATTACACCTTCACCTGGATTGTGCATTCAAATGTCGAAGTGATCTACCCTTAAGGAGGCTACATCCATGCAGCAATGCTTTGACACAACATCATCAAATCCCATCTGCCCTGCATGTCATAGTAAACATCGCCAGACTAAGGCAGGCCACACCACTTCTGGCATTCAGCGTTATCAGTGTCAAGATTGTAAACGCCACTACTGCACTGAAAATCGGCGATACCGCTATCCTCTCGATATACGACAGCAGGCAGCCGGCCTGCACGCCAATGGCAGTTCACTTCGAGAGATTGCCCGGACATTCTCTGTAAATCATCAAACCGTTGTTAACTGGATACGAAGTGATGAAGATCAGAGTTCTTAATACGCATTAACTATTGAGCGATCAAAGTTAAATAGGTTTTCAAAAGTAAAGCTCCTTATCGATATCCCGATAAGGAGCTGTTCATGATTCTGTGACGGATCATACATGTGGTATATCCCTCCCCGCAGGAAATGTAGTCTCTCGCCCCAAAGTCCATTAGCGTTAAATTCAGGAGTAAACAACTAAAATCTCTTTATTTTACACTCCTGGAAATTCAGTGCCTCCCGGCTACTCTCCTGGTGCGGAACTGACTCTCGGGAGAGGGCTTGGGGCGAGGTTCAAAACAACCAAGCTATTTTGTTCTTTCTCTTATATAGTGCATTTCGCACAAGCATTTATTAACCTATTGTAAGTGCAAAGAGTTTTCACCGTCATAACATACCATAACGAATCGCATGATAATACTGTATGTTAGGAGTTGAAATGTCTATTTTTAACCGCAAAAGATCAATACTTTGTCTGTTTGTCCTATGCAACCTTTTTCCGTGCTGCACTTTCGCTTCCGCTGCTCAGTATCCTCCACTGAAAGGTTTTCAATCCAGTAAAGAGAATCGGCCTTTAGCTACACTCATTGCTCCTGCCGAAGTTACCCCCATTATTCCCATCATTTTTCCAGTACTGGGGAAAGTTAGCTGGTCAAATAGTTTCGCTCCGAATGGTGAAGGTGGAATGAGAAGGCACCACGGCCAGGACTTGATTGCTCCAAAAATGCGCCCGCTTGTGGCAGCGCTGGATGGCAGAGTATTTTTTACAAAGACTGCTCCCGGAGGACATAACATTCTCACTTTGGCGGGTGATAATGGATGCCGATGCCTCTATATGCACATTAATAACGACACCCCAGGGACAAATGACGGCCTTGGCTCTGAGGAGTACGCATACCCCGCCACTATGCATTCAGGCGACCATGTGAATGCCGGCCAACTGATTGCTTTTGTGGGAAATAGTGGAAATGCCGAAAATGTATGCCCGCATTGCCATTTCGAGATGTGGCTAAATGGAAGATGTATCAATCCAGCTCCATCCTTACGCAGCGCCAGAGTTATAAGTGAACCCGTGGCGTCAAACATTTTTCCAGAAATCCAGTCTGCACCAGACGAAATACGTTTCGATGGCGTCGTCAGCAATATCGATACAGCAAGCGGAGTGTTGACAATTTCTCTAGCTTCAACCAAGCAATACAACAAAAACAGCAGATCCATCATCATGCCAACACGAAAATCGCTGAATCTAAAGCTGGCTGCCATCACAGGAGTCTCACAAAGTGGCAGCACTTTAAAACTCACAGATCTACAGGAAGGCATGGGAATTATCGCCGTAGGTAAGCAGACAAGCAGTGATCAATCTGTTCAGGTACGGCTGTGCAAAATTACCTATGCTCCGAGAAGTTCACCGAACATCGAATCGATGGTTCAGAATCGAGAAGTGAAACCAATGCTGCTGGATAAACCAGAGGCTTCTGCTCCCTATCGCATCACGAAATCCAGCCCATCACAGCCTTACGTCTCACGGCAAATACGGCTTGTTCATGAGGAGCAGGAAGTATTTGAGGATTTTGAAAACGGAACTTATTTCAACTGGACTCTTGAGGGGAACTGCTGGCAGCATGGCCCCTCCTCCGAATCCTGGTTTCCAGGCAAGATTACAGGTTTTGAAGGGGGTTACTTCGCATGCACATTTGATAAAAAAGAAGGTGTCTATGCTACCGGCAAAGCTGTTTCCCGTGAGTTCGAAATTGGATATAAATATATCTATTTTCGAATTGGTGGTGGGAATCATCCACAGGAGACCTGTTTTAATCTAGTTATTGATGGCAGGATTGCTGCAACGTCGACAGGCGACAACACCCCGGAATTGAGAGCAAAACGGTGGAATGTAGGAATTTATGGCGGCCGTAAAGCACATCTGGAAATTGTGGATAGTTCGATGTCAAAAGATAAAGGCTATATTATGGTGGACAGTATTATTTTCAGGGAAAAACTGCAGATGTCTTCTCTGTCACCAAAATATTGATCGAAAAAGTACAGGTTCGATTTTCTTTCCTGATGGCGATATTTTGCTGGAATATACTTTTTTATATCTCAATAAGGTAGAATTACATAGTCTACTCAACAATGATGTTCAGTATGCCGATTGCCTGTTCGTATATTGCAATCGGCTTTTGGCTTGTGTACCGTTGTTATGTCTTCTTGAAAAATATGTTGGAATGTTCATTCGCACTCCAGGTAAGGCGTATTTCGTATGCATCTCTCCGATCTGCCTGTTCTAGCAGATCCCATACCGGGATTTGCTGATCTTGCGGAGCGCCTGGGATCGGATAGTCCGGCAGGCGTCTATGAAATTGAAGGATTAGCAGGTACCGCGAAGGGTTTCACAATTTCGCGGTTCTTTTCACGTCTCCAGAAAACGCTCCTCATTATCACCCATCAGCAGGAGCAGGCGCTTCGGCTCTGGGACGATCTCGTCCGATTTGGTGTGCCGGAGGATCTATGCTGCGTACTTCCCTCTTCCCAAAGTTTGTTTCTAGAAGGCGACACTACCGACCACCGTGTCATCGGTGAAAGAATAGCCGCACTCAATATGCTTGCAGGCTCACAGCCCTGCATTGTCATCGGCACACCGGAAGCCGTGTTTCAGTACACCTCACCTCCAGATGATCTTCTGCCACATATTTTT
>JANXSG010000246.1 GCA_025352825.1 Chthonomonadaceae bacterium
TGTACTCCGGACAGAATTCCACGCGCAATCTGGCAGATTTCATACTGCTGTGCGATCGGGATCACCTCTTCGTGCATCGCGACTTGGAACACGCTGTCTGCAGAAGTGTAGACAATGGGGGAGCCTGTACGAACGTGTTCAGCGCCTAGTTTCTCGATGATCACAGTTCCAGAGGCGGGATAATTCCCGATAGTTGAGCGTCCAATCGCGGTCTCAAAGGCGGATATGATTTCAGGTGGAAATCCTTGCGGGTAGGTTGGAAATGGTTTTTCCAATACCACTCCCGCTATTTCCCAGTGGCCAGTGATCGTATCTTTACCGGGAGAGGCTTCGCGCATCTTTCCATAATTGCCGATGGGATCAGCAGACGCGGGGACTCCCATGATATTTATAATGTTTCCCAGGCCAAGCTTTGCCATCATGGGCAGGGCAAATCCTCCCACTGCAGAGGATGTGTTCGCGAGCGTGTTGCTGCCCATGTCGCCATATAAGTCAGCATCGGGAAGCTCCCCCGCGCCAACGCCATCCAGCACTACGATAATAATTCTTTCGATATTCACAGTCGAAACCTATCCATTCTGCCCAAATCTATATACTAAGCTTCACCTTAACCGAGATTAAAACCTGCACAGTCTGCTTAAATTCGGATTAAAAACAGCAGGTCATTCACATAAACTTGCGGATTATGAAAACATGACCTATAATATTCTTATGTTCAGCAATAGTATGGGAATCAATTTATGATGCAAAAAAAATTTAACGTATACACTTCTATTGGGTTGATAGCGATCTCTCTCTGCTCTATAAATGCTTCTGCACAAGGTAAGAAATCTTATAATCCCAAAAGTAATACGTCTAAAGTGAAATCTGAATCGGCAGTTTCAACCATTAATTCAACATTGGCAAATCCTGATAGTACTATTACTAAAAAGTCAGCCAAAGACCAACGACATGCAAGATTCAGCAAATTAAGCGAGGACGAAGCACCTGATACCAATTCAGATGTAGGCAGTCGAGATTATCTGCAAAAAAGCTCTCATTCTACTCGATTATTGAGGGACCTTGACGATTCGACAATGTCCCCGACGCATAAAGCAATACATTCGAGTATGAGTAAGAAATCTGCGGGAGAAAAGAATGCAAAGATGGATTCCCGCAGCCATCGTCTCTCACAGATGCAGAAGCGAAGGCTTGAAAGTATGGCCAGGCAGAAAGGTAAAGGAGCCCAAAGTTCTTCTCATCACGGATATCATCGCTTAGATAGTCAGACAGCTAATAAAGCAGATGATAAAAGCTTCAAAGGTGAATTTAGATAGGCACGGCCTCATCTTGGTGCACTAACTCACTCCGGATTTGAGAGACATTTCACAGTATCCTCTCTTGACAATGCGCCGTGCGGATGGTATACTATTTACTGTTCTATGGGGGTGTAGCTCAGTGGTCAGAGTGCCTGCCTGTCACGCAGGAAGCCGCGGGTTCAAGTCCCGTCATCCCCGTTTTAAGTTCAAAATGATGATTTACTAATTATCATACTTGTTCTATCCTTCAACCTATAATTTGAAAATTTTCTTTTTCTTTGTCCACCTGTAACACATCACATTCTCACCTCACCATTTGGTTTGAAACTAATGGGCATTAGCTCAACCAAGGCCGATTTCTCATTTTTACAATATCAGCTTTAGCATTTGAACATTCCCATTTTATAAAGATAGATCAAAACTAAATATTAAGGGAAATATAGAGTTTGGTTCACTTGAATGGTAACAAATGCAGCAACGTAAAGATACTATTCCCACCCTGAATTTCTCAATAGATAAAATTGGTTTTATTGGCGGAAAATGCTTATCATCCGAGAAATCAATTTGGCCTACTTTATCATCAAATGAGCGACTGTCTCGAAGCAATGATATCATCAGTCGACAAAAGCATGGCACGATTTTTTCGAAAGGAACACTTTTGAGTATGAGGATTGAAAAATGGAGAGCACTATTTATTCTGGTGTTGATACTCATTTGCTCAGCAGCACGTCCAGATCAGGAGAGTAAATCGATGCAGCAAATTCCTGAAAATGTGTATAAAGCCGATCTGGTCAGTTATCCAGGAGCGTGGAGTTTTCAGCTTGGCAAATCGGCAATTATCCTTGTAAGCGATAAAGAACTCCTTTCGCTCTCTGATCCTGATAAAGTAATCAACCTCTCTCTGGGATTTCAGAAGGAGGAGAATAGTCTGCGCCAGATGTGTGAACGAGCAAAAGCAGCAGGAAATCGAACGCTTATCATCGCTTTTGACCACTTTTTCAGCCAGTATCGGCCGGGGCAGGAAGGACCCCGCAAACTGATGCCAGATATGGATGAGTACGTAACCAGGATAGCAGCTATCAGTAAATTCGCGGAGAGATACGGCCTATGGCTAGAGTTAAGCCTCCTCAGTCCGCTTGAGATCGGATCTGCCTACGAAAAGCAGACAGGAGAGTCTGGGCTCTGGCTGCACTATCGTAAAGGCGTACGCGATCCCAAATCCGGTAGATTCAGTGTGGAGCTATGGCAGCAAAAGCGATGGGCGAATAATAAAGGAATCATTGAATTGCCAGATTCCGGCGTACGAGTATTTGCATTCCGTGAGGCACAAATATCTGGTTCACATTATAAAGTAGTAGATCCGAAGTCGATCATCGAGATCACTGATACTGCTAAAGTCGAACGGCATTTCCGCATTCCAAAAGATGCAAGCGTTCAGCGAATCAGAATCCACGGCAGCGGCCGATCCGACATTGGCGACCTTAATCGCGTACTCGTAGTTCAGCAGTACAAGACACCAGAAATGGACTATTTTAGTGAAAAAGCGCTTCCTTATTTGAAAGCTCTGGTGGATAAGTATTCCGATGCCGGTGTGAAGTTGAACGCTCTCTACTCGGATGAGATGCATATTCAGCAGGACTGGAACTATTTTGGTCATCACGATAATGGAGAGTTTGCACAGAGATATGTGAGCAAGGGATTTGCAAAGAGGTTTGCTACTCGATATGGTGCGGACTTTGCGGATTTCGCGAAATATATGGTCTATTTCTGCTATGGCCAGGAAGATACGGCCACCGATCTGAGTGCAAAAGCTGGGGGAATGGCCGTTTTTGGCAGCAGCCCGGAGGATATAAGAAAGACAGCCCTATTCCGATCGCGCTACTATCATCTACTTCAAGATGGTGTCGTCGATCTCTTCACGGCGGCGAAGCATCATGCTGAACAACGGATGGGACATAAACTGGAAGCGCGGGCACACGCCACCTGGGCAGAAAGCCCCACCGTAGATAAGTGGGATACCGGGCAGGAGAACATGTTTCGCAGCGGATACGAGTACACTTCGAATTTCGTGTGGTCCAATACCGTGCATCAAGCGGCAGCGGCATGCTACGACTATTTCAAATGGGGAGATTTCCTGACAGGAAATGGGAACGATCACTGTGAAATAGGGTATCTGGATCGCAACTATGTGGGGCTTGCCTTAGCATGTTCCACTGGAATCCTGAACGATACGCCCTACTCATATGCAGCACATTGGGGTATGCCAAATGAACTATCTCGCCGGCGAACATCCCTCGTCAATACATATGGGGCTGCGGGTTCGGCTCTCTACGGCATGGTGCAAAACATGGAGCATAGAGATGTGAGCGTACTTATGATCGCGCCTATGGACCTGGTCGCGGTGGAAGAGAGATTTGGAAGCTGGATGACTCAATATGGGTATGCCAACTGCATCACCCAGTCCAAACTGCTCGAGCGCGGTGTGGTTAAAAATGGAGCAGTCGAACTTGGCGGGCGGAGATTCACAACGCTGGTTACTACTTTTGAGCCGTTCCCATCACAAAAACTGTTACTTATTATACATCAGCTTGCAGAACAGGGCGGGCATGTGATTTGGAGCGGCCCGCCACCAGCGCTGTCCGCCGAAGGTGAACCCATCCTCGAAAACTGGAAACGTATGTTCGGAGTGGACTACACTCCTTCGGTGAACGAGGGATGGATGGCTCCGGGGCGTAATATAGAGTTCACAGGTATATTCCAGGGACTGGCTCCACAGACTATCCTCACAGATTTCCTGGTGGATCATATCTATCCGATTGCTCTGCAGCCGGGATCAGAACCTGTCGCGTCGGTAAAAGGCCAAATCGTGGGTTCATATCGTTCTTTTTTGACTGGAGGCAGTTTGATTTTCCTCGGATTTCGCCCGCGAGACGATCAGTCAAAAAGTTTGGGCTATGAGAGCCGATGGTGGTTCGAGATTCTTAGTCGGCTCGGAGCCTATCCTTCCACCGGCGTTTTCCCAGGTGTGAATGACAACACCGAAAACATCTCCCGAACCACTGACTACCTCACATGTCGTTTTCCCAATAGTGCAGTTGCTATCAGCCGTCATTTTCGTGAGACTGAGGAGGATTGGGAATCGGGTTTTTCCAGGGATGAAAAGCGTGATGCGGAGTACTTGAAACGAGTACCGCCTCCCTCAGAACTGTTAAATATTCACGATTTTAAAGTGAATGGGCATATCGTCACCTACTCTGGGCAGGAGGCGATGACGTTCCTCGTTGATAAGCAAGCCAGTTTGATTGCGTTCGCAGGTTCGCAATGCCATAAAATCAAAGTGGATGGAAAAGAGACAGTGTTCGCAGACGCGGATATTTCTCAGATTGCCTGGGCGCCGGTTGCCAGCAACAGGCGTGTGGCCGGTGGAGCCATCGTTCAGATAATGGTGAATGGGTCAGGAGTAATACGAATTCCCGCAATCGATTTGCCAGCCAACGCCCAACTGTACGTGGAAGGTGTTCAGCCCGGCAGCAGGGGTGTTAAGCTACCATGCAAAATTGAGAATGGCACACTAATATTCTCTGTTACCGGCGCCGATTCTGGCCGATGGCTGTATGTGAGTAGTTGAGTTTAGTTATCATTATCACATCTTCAGCTCTTCTTGCTTAGCATCTTCTTGCATTTGTGAAGCGCGTGAGTAGGAAACATTCGAACCGTAAAGTGGAAAATCGAAATTTCGACCTTCAAGAAGATCTTGAATGGTACGGATTTGTAAAGCTTCTACTCTTCTCCCTACTCCAGAAGGGGGCTGATAGTAACCTGCAGCGAGAGCTGCATCTCGCATTGGTTTGGTAGGGTTTTCAAGACAAACAAAGAAACCGAGTTGAGCTTTATCTGTTGTCATCACACCGATTAAATCACGTATCTGATTTGGTATGATATGCCCACCTTTAACTTGTACTACAGCTTTGGAAGGCTTCTTGGGATTATCGTGGAAATAAGCGATACCATCAATTCCTCTATCAGATCCCTTCTTTTCTTGGGGAATTGCTGGAATAAGGCCGACAGCCCACATCTCGAAATCTTTATGAGTCGGTTCTTTTTCATAGAGAAGTTTAGCCCCGGCTAGATCTGTAGGTAAACCTTCGACCGAGAATGCCCTTCGTTGCGCAGGGTCGTCTTTTGATAGTAGCCGAGTGTCTCTCGCCTGAAAAGAATCGAATAATCTTTGTTGTACGAGAGATGTAGCAATTGGAGTAATGTCTATACCGATCCACTTACGTTTCAAATACTCTGCGGCGATTATTGTTGTACCGCAGCCACAAAAAGGGTCTAATACTACTTCATCAATATTACTTGACGCCGCGACAATTCGCTCTAACAATGCTAAAGGTTTTTGAGTTGGATAACCTAAACGCTCAGAAGTAGTTCCTCGTAATTGACTAATATCCGTCCATACATCCCCTACTACCGTACCCAACTGTTCGTCGAGATAACGTTTGAACATAATTCTACCATCGGTGTTTTCGGGGAATAGTAATAGACCGTTGAAATCGAGTTCTTCCATCTTTTCCTTAGAGACTCGCCAGCCATTCCGATGAGGTTTGAAGCCCTTATAATCAAAAGTAAGATTTGGGCGAGGATTTGGACTGCTCATGTCTCCTGTATTAAATCGTCTAGCCTCTTCTGGAATTTGTTGGGTTGCCCGTTCATCTTTGGTCATTCGTCGAGTTGTGCCATCAGGGAACTCCAGATATTGATACCAATCTCTGAGCGTCTTGACAGCATAACCGCTATGTTGTTTGTTGAACTGAGCAGATGCACTCTTAACATAAAAGAGTATATGATCACTAATCGCTCCAAACTGCTTTTTTGCATCGTTGTGTGCGTCTGATCGTTTCCAAGTAATTTCATTGCGGAAATTCTTTGGGCTAAATAAACAATCAAGAATGAGGCGAAGATAGGCTGAAGCAGTGGGGTCACAATGGAGATAGATACTGCCAGTAGGTTTCAATACTCTGTGAAGATGGTAAAGACGTGGTGCCATCATAACTAGATATGCCATAACGTCGTTTTCACCTATTGCATTATGAAAACCATGCATCAACTCAATTACTTTTGGCACGGGACAAAGAGTTGTGAAATCTTCCCAAGCTGAGGCTGCTCCAGCCCAATTCCAAGTATCGCCAAACGCTTTTATCTGTGCGGGGGAATCATTTCCACTATGTTCACGGAATAGTACATTGTAATCACGATTGGAGTTAAACGGCGGATCTAGATAGATGAGATCAACACTCTCATTTGATAGGTGTCGCGTAAGGATTTCAAGATTATCACCAAAGTAGAGCGTATTCATGTTTTATGTTATTAGCCAGGAGAAGGAAGATGTCCTTCCGAATCAATACTCAATCAGCCGAAATACAAATACGAGTTTACCAATATTTGGGAAGGAACAATGATTAAGTGAACTCATCCGTAGCACATCATCATTCACATAATGCAGAATATAGCCCTGTCCAATAAAATGGACAGGGCTTTTGAACTTAAGGAGAGGACAGGATTCGAACCTGCGCACCCTTGCGGGTGTCCTGTTTTCAAGACAGGTGCCATCGACCACTCGGCCACCTCTCCGCTTTGGTAGACCTATTATATCTTAAACTCAGGCTCTCGTCAAATAAAAAAACAGATTGTGGCGCATAGAGACCGGTCAGAGAGTATTTCCAGAAGATAATTTCTCGGTGAGGAATCAGTCGAAACATATGGGCGGCAGTATACGCTCCATCCTCACATATGGTGAGAAAGGAGCGTATATCAAGAATCAAAAAGTGGATTGAGAGATTTTTACTTTGCCTCAGGCGTCGCAATATCGCTCTTATCGCTGCTGAACACAAAAGGCGTGTAGTTGGCATGGCGGCCTTTATAGTGCCACTTTTTACCTATTGAGGCATCTTCAAATCGATAGTTTTTGGAAGTAGCTACATACTCTTGCGGCAGATTAAGCCACATCGGCGGATGACTCACCGATGTCAGTGTACCGTCTCTTCCCTTGGTGGGGATAATTTCTAAATCCAGTACTTTGCTGCTGACCGAACTATAGTCTCCGAAAGATTTTACTTTCATAGGGATGTATCTTGGAGAGTAAATTTTGCCGAACATTCCAGCAAACTGCGCCATAATCAATGTTTCCAGGGCTTTTCTCTGAGCAGAATTGGCCTTACTGTCGATATACAGGCGGGTAGGGATCTTTCCCATCTGTGCCCCCATGTTTTTTCCAAACCAACTGAGCGAAATCGCATTGAGGCCATCGAGAGGGATATCACCATACGTTCCTTTGGTAATATGAAAGAGAAATGCTCCTTCACAGTGGCCATAGGTGTCGTCTGATCCGAAATGGCAGGGGCACATGCTATTACACGGGCAGGATTCCGTAAGATTCCCTTCCACATGATAGCTGACTTGCTGAGGCTTTGTTCCACTCAGAACAGTACACACGAGTGCTAGAGTGATAAATCCTTGCATGATATTTCTCCTTTGCGCGTTCGGCAGATTGCCTGCCTAAACGGATGTGGCGTTACATCGAATACTTTGGAGTGCAGCTCGATAGCTGGAAGATATGCAGGTGCATCTAGATATTATAACCCGGATTCTCTGAATACACAGTAGAAAAACCTATAATTTCTTAATGCTGAGAGGTAATTGCAAAAGTCAGTCCAAATGCATATTTAAGCCCTCACCCCCCGACCCCCTCTCCCAAAAACAGGAGAGGGGGAGATTTAAATTGTTGGTATCCAGTCTGCCGTTTCGCGAGCTATGCGCTTATAGTAAGATCAAAGCCCACTATAATTTTGAATATCTGATGCCATTGTCACCCCCTCTCCTGATTTTGGGAGAGGGGGTCGGGGGGTGAGGGCGTGAAGAGTGTTTCAACTATTTTGAGACTTTCGCAAGAGGCTAATGGAATAGGAATCGTAATATTTTTTAATTATGGGTAGTTTTTATCATAAATATGTGGTAATATGTTTAGACACACGGACGGCAGAGAATTCATCTTTGTTGTTAATACCGCCTCACCGTTTTCCTCCTCATCATCTGCAAGGCTGCAATTGATGATAATAACCGCATAGGTTCCTGGCAACATTGATGTTGCATTTGCAATTCTTCTCCACCGATAGAAAACTTTTATTCAAGATTAGACTATTTGTATAAGAATGATTCTGTCTATGGATTCCGTTTGTTTATCTTACTCACTGCATGCATTTCATGGTGGTGATAAGATAATGAACTTACATCTTTACTACTCTCACAAACACCCAAGGAGGACTTTTGAACATGAACTATTCACGCCTCAGCGTGATGCCTTTTGCCCTGGCCGCAGCGTTGGGCAATCTGCCAACCGTCATGGCTCAGGCTGCTCCCGCTGCCCCAGCGGCTCAGACTGCTCCCGCCGCACCTGCTACTCCTACGGGACCAAAACCTGGCGATGTTACTTTTTCCGGTCTATTAGACTGGTATTATGGGATCAATTTTCAGCATCCATCTCCTAATTTTGCCATCCCCACTATTGGTGGAGCGATAGGTGGAGCGCAGAATGCCGGGCGCGCGTTCGATTATCATAATCAGTTCGGCTTGAACCTGGTGGAACTCAATTTCAACCGTGTGGCTGGCAAAGGATTCCCACTGGGAATAACAGCCACACTCACAGCAGGGGATACGCCACCGGTAGTCTATGCCACCGAACCAGGCGCGCGAAGCGGATTCGAAGGAATACAGCAGCTCTATCTCACCTATGCGCCGCATCTGTGTGGAAAAGATATCACGGTAGATTTTGGAAAGTTTGTTACGTCGTTCGGCGTAGAAGTGATTGAAAGCGCTTCGAACGATAACTACTCTCGTGGACTGTTATTTACGTATGCTATCCCGTTCTATCATGCTGGAATCCGAGCCAGTATTCCGCTTAGCAATACATTCACAATACTTGGAGAGCTGGTAAACGGATGGAACAACAGCACGGATGACAATGGCGCTAAAAGCCTCATAGCACAGCTTACATGGAAGCCAACAGCCAAATGGACACACGTTCTCGGAGTCATGGGTGGATCTGAAGGCACCGGAGCGTACGGAGTAGCTGTTCCACGCAATGGCGGCGGTAATATCACTACCAATCTAGCAGAATGGTACTCCGTATATCAGGCTACCGAAAAGTTGAAAGTTACTGGATTGGTAGACTATGTCAGTGCTGCTGGAGATGTATTAGGGGTGCATACGTCGGGCAATTTGCTGGGATTAGCTATATACGGCAAATACCAGTTCACCCCAGCAGTTGCGTTTGCAGCAAGGCTGGAGCAGTTTGAGGATATGCCGGGAGCGGGTGCCATCAAGGGGCTGCGATTCGGAGCCGGATACACCAAAATGAACAGCGCTACTTTCACTGCAGAGTACGCGACCCTTCATAGTCATCTGGTGTCTCGTCTTGAATACCGTCACGACCACTCGAATAATCTGCTGTTCGTAGGAAATGGACGTGCTGTCAATGATCAGGATACTCTATTCTTCAGTCAGGCTTATAAGTTCTAAAACCAGCATTGCTAAACCACATATCGACTGCGTCGGTAATTGAATATGTCTCTCGATGAAGTTGAAAAACCCTGTTCATAATGCTTATGTTTTCATGGCGGTGGTTTTCAATCTCTCAATACTTCTTACTCGAATTTGTTCGCAGTGCAGCGAATTCCATCCTAATGCAACAACGTTGTTGCCCGGAAAGACTATCTTTCCAATCTCCTCATGCAGATAGCGCGTGTATTTTTCTGCTATCTGTTCGGCCGGCAGCAGTGTGGCAGCCGTCTTCGGACGTTGTAACGATCTGAATGAAAGCGAATGTTTAGATCTAAATTGAAGGAGGAATGGGCACAATGCAAGCTATACAAAGTCAGTCTATTAATAAGATTGCACGTTTGAGAAAGAGGATGCGCCAGCCTGAATGGCGTAAATATTTTGGTACTATAGCGCTTGGTAAGATTACCGCCATCGCCCTGCTATTTGCAATTTTTGGGATATATGCTGCCTTCACAGGCAGTGCGGCCCATGCAGATGACCCGGTGCTTAAAGGCAACGACATCGTCAACCCGATTAATACTCTCTGGGTTCTGCTGGCTGCTTTTCTCGTTTTCTGTATGCAGGTTGGTTTCACCATGCTGGAGGCAGGCTTTTGCCGTTCTCGTGAGACAGTCAACGTACTCATGGAGTGTATTGTAGATACCTGTCTTTGCGGTCTGCTGTTCTGGGCGTTCGGCTTCGCCTTCATGTTCGGACATGGAAATGGCTGGATCGGAAGCGGGGATGGTAAGGCACACACCTGGTTCTTTCTAACCAATGCTCCGGCGACTTATGAAACTACAGGAGTATCTTTCCTGGCATTCTGGCTTTTCCAGTTTGCATTTGCAGATACCTGCTCTACAATCACATCCGGCGCTATGATCGGACGAACCGGTTTTGTTGGCGATCTGCTCTATAGTGTAGGTGTCTCCGGATTCATCTATCCCATCGTAGGCCACTGGGCATGGGGGCCGGACGGCTTTCTCGCGATGATGGGCTCAGAAGGCCATTTCCTTCCCAAGCTCGGAAATAGTTTTCACGACTTTGCGGGTTCCACAGTAGTCCATACTATCGGCGGCTTCATCGCGTTTGCAGGGTCGATTGCACTTGGGCCTCGCCTCGGACGCAAGTTCAAACGCGACGGCGGCGGACCTATGCTTCCTCACGACCTCGTAATTGCTGCGACAGGTGGACTCATTCTCTGGTTTGGATGGTACGGGTTTAACCCCGGAAGTACACTCTCCGCAATGGATTTCCAGGGCTGCGGACGAGTAGCAACAAATACCACGCTTGCAGCCTGTTCGGCTGGCCTCATGGCGATGATTGTTGCCTATCCTCAGGCTAAGAAATGGGATCTTGGTTTCACAGTAAATGGATTCCTAGCGGGACTAGTAGCTATCACATGCCCCTGTTACTGGGTAACTCCCACAGGAGCTGTATTGCTGGGCGCTGTGGCAGGTGGTTTAGTGGTCGCTGGAGTTTATCTCCTGGAGTGGCTGCGCATCGACGATCCGATCGGTGCGGTGCCAGTTCATGGATTTTGCGGAATATGGGGTACATTGTCGCTCGGACTATTTGCCAGCGGTCAGTTCGGTGTCACCGGGGCCTTTGCCCCGGATAACTCAGCGCCTCTCAAGGGACTGTTTTATGGCGGTGGAGCCGACTTGCTGAAAGCTCAAGCAATTGGTAGCGGAATAATCACAGGGGTTACTTTTGTAGTGGCTCTGATACTGATGTATGCTGTGAAAGCCACGGGTACCCTTCGTGTTTCACGTGAGGGCGAACTAGAAGGCCTCGACCTGCATGAGCATGGTATCCCTGCCTATCCCGAATTCGTACTTACCGCATCTGCATCACCTCATGGTTCGGGGTATCCATCTTCATCAGCATTCGTCGATCATGCCGAGCCGGTACCCACAAAAGTAGGAGTATAACCACTCTAAGCCCGGAATCTGGCTGGCAGAGTAATCTGCCAGTCTCCCCCTATTCTCAAAATATCTGGCATAACGGAATTCTTGTCGGAAAAGACTTTCGTAAGACCGAAGGAGAAATTAAATTGATTATGATACAGGCCCTCATCAGGCCTCAAAAGCTGGAAGATGTCAAGGCTGCGCTCTCGGACATTGGAGTGCAGGGTATGACGATTACAGAGGTGCGTGGAGCGGGAAAGCAAAAGGGATTCACGCAGCACTATCGAGGTGCAGAGTACATCGTGAATCTCATCCAAAAAGTTAAGATTGAGATTGTGGTTGTAGATGGTGAAGCTGCCCATGTCGCGAATGTGATCGCTGAATCAGCCCGCACAGGCGAGATAGGAGATGGCAAGATATTCTTGATTCCTGTTTCGGATGTCATCCGAATTCGAACCGGAGAAGAAGGAAACATCGCTCTTCAATAAACTGTGTATCAAATAATGCATTTCCTTCCCCTCTTCCACGTCTTGGAAGAGGGGAATTTTTATTCACTGGTTTCATGTTTGATTGCTAAATGAATGGCACGTGAGGCATTCGAAGATAGTGGGGCAGAGGAACGTAGTAATATGATATAATTATTATTAACCGGAAAATGTTGGTATAGGAATAGAAAGAGCGCTGCTGAATATTGAGATTAAAAAAATTTAAGACTAAAACACAGGCACTCCATGAGCACAACAGTTTGCGAAATAATAATGAACTTCAAGTTTACGAGAGAGTGCAGCGGAGCATTCAGTTTGCACGAGCTTCTTTTAAAGGGGGAAAAGTATGATTAAAGTTGAAGCGTTAATTCGCCCACAGAAATTAGAGGACGTGAAATCGGCACTTTCCGAAATTGGCGTGAAGGGTATGACCATCACGGAGGTGCGAGGATCAGGAAAGCAGAAGGGGTTCACGCAGCACTATCGAGGAGCTGAGTATACGGTGAATCTCCTCCAAAAAGTAAAAATCGAGATTGTCGTGCCAGACAACGAAGCGAAGCATATTGCGACAGTCATTGCGGAATCAGCTCGAACAGGAGAGATCGGCGATGGCAAAATATTTCTAATTCCCGTAGCGGATGTTATTCGCATTCGCACTGGTGAAGAAGGAAATGTCGCGCTGGAGTAAACTGTTTAATACTCTCACCTCACCGGGAATAGCCCTCATCCCCCCAGCCCCCTTCTCCCAAAAACAGGAGAAGGGGGAGCAAATGCACCTTACCCCAATCCTTCTTCCGCCCGTTCGTTCCTCACTGGGAGAGGGGCAAATACACAATTTCGCCACCCCCGCTCCTTTGCGAGGAACGAGCAAGATGGGAGAGGGGGCAGGGGGTGAGGTAAAAACCTCACTGGGAGAGGGGCGGATACAGAATTTCGCCACCCCCTCTCCCGAAGCTTCGGGAGAGGGGTCGGGGGGTGAGGGCATAAAAAGGGTGAGGTAAATCCTCTGAATGCTAAGTATCTCCGAGCACCTCTCGTACCGTACGAAGTAAGCTAGCGCTGTTGAAAGGTTTTATCAGCATCACCACTCCCTCTTTTAGCACCCCTTGCTGCAAAACCACATTTTGTGTATAGCCGGACATATACATCACCGTAAGCTTTGGATTCAACGATTGAAGTCTTTGTGCCAGCTCCTTGCCGCCCATCAAAGGCATCACTACATCTGTCACTAACAAGTCGATAGATCCTGGCCATTCACCCTGCAGGTGCAGCGCCTCTGCCCCATTACTAGCCTCCAGCACTCTATATCCGTAGTTTCGCAGCGTGCGGCTAGCAATATCGCGCACCATTGGTTCATCATCTACAAGAAGTATTGTCTCTGTACCTGCCGGCAGATTATCCTGAATCAGCACCGATTCTACACGCGCTTTATCGTGGACGCGCGGTAAATACACTTTGAAAATCGTCCCTTCACCTGGTTCGCTGTATACCCAAATATTTCCCTTGGACTGTTTGATAATGCCATAGCATGTCGCCAGGCCTAAGCCTGTTCCCTTCCCGATCTCTTTCGTAGTATAAAACGGTTCAAAAATACGTTCACGAACCTCTTTCGTCATTCCAGAACCATTATCGCTGACAGAATAGATTACATATTCTCCAGGCACCACAGCAATATGTTTTTCAGCATATTCTGCATCCAAAAAGATACAGGAAGTTTCGATCAGTATGCGTCCACCTTCTGGCATCGAATCACGGGCATTCACTACTAGATTCGTTAACACTTGTTCCATTTGCGATGCGTTTGCGTGTACACAGCAGCTATCGTTCATAAGCGATATCACCAGTTCGTACTGCTCACCGATCGTTCGCCTAAGAAGCGGATCCATATTCGTAATCGTGCTGTTGATATCGACAACACCAAATTCGACCATCTGACGGCGGGCATACATCAGCAGCTGTTTGGTGAGCTCGGCTGCGCGTTCGGCGGCTGCAGTAACATTGTTTAGAAATGGGCGAACATCCGACTTTTCCGGCAGCATAGTCATCGTTAAATCGGTAAAGCCGAGAATAGCCGTTAGCAGATTGTTGAAATCATGGGCAATGCCGCCCGCGAGCCTGCCCATACTCTCCATTTTCTGCGATTCGAAGTACTGTTCCTGTAGATTTTTTTGGTCGGTGATGTCAATACAGGATCCAATAAAACCTAGAAAAGTTCCATCTGGAGATAAACGTGGGGTTCCTGTATCCATGAGCCATCGGTACTGCCCATCGTGGCGGCACAGTCGGTATTCCATCAGGAAAGGCTGCCTCATTTCAAAGGAGGAGCGAAAGATTTCAACACAATGGCTGAGATCATCAGGATGAACTCCATCGAGCCAGCCATTTCCAACTTCCATTTCTTCGGGACGCCCGGTGAATTTCAGCCAGGGTTGATTGAAATAGTCGTATAAAGAATCGGTTCCAGAAGTCCAAATGAGCACCGGTGCCGAGTCGGCAAGCACGCGAAATCGCGCTTCGCTTTCACGAATCTGCTCTTGCGCCACTTTGCGCATGGTAATATCCTGTATTGTACCGATCATCCGAAGAGGTTTACCATCGCCGCTACGGCTGCTTACCTTGCCTCTTGCATTCAGCCATACCCACTCTCCAGATTTGTGCCTAGTCCGGTATTCCATATCGAACGGAGATTCCTCTGATTCAAGATGGTGCTTTAGAGCTTGGAATGTCTGTTCTCTATCTTCCGGATGAATTCTGGTATCTCCTGTCAATTGGCGTTCATCGAGCTCATCAGGAGAGAAACCGAGAATCTCCTTCCAGTGATCATCATAAAGCATCTTGTTCGAGATCAAATCCCAGTCCCACAGGCCAAGCCCCGCATTCTCGATGGCAAGCCGAAGCCGGGATTCGCTCTCTTCTAACAGCGCCTGTGTCTGCTTCTGTACAGTAATATCGATGTTGATTTCCAGCACAGCACGCGGCCTGCCCTTGCTGTCTCTAGGCATCATCTGTCGGCTTGCCACTTTCAATTGCACCCCATCCCGCCTGGAGTGTATGAGCTCGCCTACCCATCTTCCAGAATCCATCAACTCCTGTGCCATAGCTTCTCGGGAAATAGGGAACTGGGTTTTTAAAAGCAGATGTTTATATTGTCCGGCAGCCTCTTCTTTGCTCCAGCCGTACATCTCCACCGCTCCATTATTCCAGAAAATGATTCGGCCTTCCAGGTCGCGCACAAGGATAGCGTCATGCGCGTGTTCTATCAGGTCGGCCTGTTCTAGTATCGCTTCTCTAGCCTGGTTTTTTTCGGTAATATCTCGCAGAATACCTGTAAATACTCGGCGCCCTACCCACGCTTCACTCACGGCAAGATCTAATTCAAGAGTACTCCCATTCTTACGCCTCCCTTCCACTTCACGTCCAATACCGATAATTTTTCGCTCGCCTGTTTCCTGATAATGTTGGAGGTAGGAATCGTGCTCCTCATGAAATGGAGCTGGCATTAGCATCTTAACATTCTGCCCAATCACCTCTTCGGCTGCATAACCAAACATAAGCACGGCCGCGTGATTGAAAGATTCGATAGTCCCCTTCTCATCTATAGTCAAAATAGCATCTACAGCGGTATCTAGAACCGCCTGTAACTGCGCTGCTTTGAGCTGAAGCGCTTCTTCGGCCAGACGCTGCTCCGTGACATCTTCCGCTGTAGCAAGTATCTGGGTGGGTACACCATTCGAATTACGGCGGAACACAACACTTCTGCTGGAGAACCATCGCCAATGCCCATTTGCATGACGAAGACGATACTCAGAGGAAATCACATCGTCGTCTGAAATAGAATGAAATTGAAGAATAGAAGGAGACATCTGCAAGTCTTCGGGATGCATGAGGCGGGTAAGTAGATCCGTGCGGATATCTTCTAATGGATTGGGGTCGCAGCCAAGCGAATCGTAGATGTGTTTATTTAGGAAGATACAAAGCTTCTCTTCGAGATCGTATACAAAGAGGATAGCGTGAGTGGTGACTGCTAGCTGCACTACCAGCTCTTCAAGGTCCGGTGAATTCTCTCCACTGGTTGCTTGCAATGATAGAAATGCTTGTATTGTTTGACGAGTGTACTTCATGAAAAACTCCTTAAACAGCCTCACCCCCCCAGCCCCCTTCTCCCAAAAACAGGAGAGGGAGGAGCAAATGCACCTCACCCCAACCCCTCACCCTCCCGGCCCCTCTCCCGAAGCTTCGGGAGAGGGGCCGGGAGGAGAGGCTTTGAAAGAGACACTCTCCCAGTGGGGAGGTTACCCGCTTTCAGCTCTTGTACTATCCAGCAGAGCCCGAACCTTTTGTGCCAGCGCAAAGGGAGTAAAGGGCTTCTGAAGGAATGCCACTCCGAGATCGAGTATTCCCTGATGGTCGATGGCATCATCCGTATATCCTGAAGTGTAGAGAACCTTTAACTCGGGATGCTTTAATAGAATGCGCTCGGCAAGCTCTTTACCGCCCATTTGAGGCATGATCACATCGGTGACCAGTATATCTAGCTTTATGGAGTAGCTGTCGAGCATTTTCAGAGCTTCCACCCCATTATCCGCCTCGAATACAGTGTAGCCCTGCTGGCGCAGCGCTTGTGCACTAATAAAACGAACCATATCCTCATCTTCCGCCAATAGAACGATCTCTTTACCGGTGGCTAAAGAAGTGGTAGTAACTAACACATCCGAAAACAGCTTCTCAACACTGCGCGGAAGATAGACTTTAAATGTGGTGCCTTCACTCTCTTCGCTAATCACCTCAATGTTACCACTGCTCTGCTTCACGATACCGTAGCATGTCGCCAGCCCTAAGCCCGTCCCCTTCCCCACTTTTTTAGTGGTGTAAAATGGTTCGAAGACATGGCTCTGCACCTCTTCCGACATCCCTGAGCCGTAGTCAGACACAGAATAGACCACGTAATCCCCTGGCACCACCCCTAAATGATGCTCGGCGAACTCACTATTCAGAGTTTCGCAGGCAGTTTCTATCAGAATGCGCCCTCCATCCGGCATCGAATCCCGCGCATTGATCACCAGGTTTGTAAGCACTTGCTCCATCTGCGAGTTGTTCGCAGTCACACACCAGTTATCCCTTGACAGCGCCACATCCAGTTTATACTGCTCTCCAATGGTGCGCCGAAGGAGTGATTCCATTCCGAGTATAACCTTGTTGATATCCAGCGTACTAAATTCAACAAGCTGCTTGCGGGCATACATGAGAAGCTGTTTTGTCAGTTCGGCAGACCGTTGCGCTGCGGAACTCACATTTTTTAGGAAAGGGAGTACGGAAGAGTCTTCGGGAAGCATTGTGAGAGAGAGTTCGGTGTAGCCCAGGATAGCAGTGAGCATATTGTTGAAATCGTGGGCAATTCCGCCAGCAAGCCGTCCGAGACTCTCCAGCTTCTGCGACTCGAAAAGCTGATGCTGAGTTTCGGTGGCAAGCTGAGCCAGTTCCTGCTCTCGGACACTTGCGGTCACGAGCTCCTGATTAATTTCTTGAATTTCTTCGGTGGCGCTCTCTCTAAACAAACGATTTAAAGCGGCTTCCGAGGTGTTGGTAATCTGAATCATAACTCCGCTGGGCTGCTCTTCTTCGTCGAGAATAGCCCACACCGCATATGACCAGAATATAGAGGTAGAGTGCTCGTTGGAGTGTTTCTGTTCGGCGAGGTTTTCGGCATCTCCCGTACGATGCACCCGGTCAAGAAGCTGAATGCAGCCATTTTCTATCTGTTCCGGCACCACTTCGGCGAATCGATGCCCTATTAAGGAATCTCTCTCTTTGCCTGCAAGTATGCAAAAGGCAGGGTTGACGTAGCGGACTATATGGGTGTCGCCCTCCACGGCCACCATAGATACCGGAGAACGCTCCGTGAGGTATCGCACATAGTTTAGTGTTCCGGGCGAGCTATTGCTCTTCCCTTCCATCGTTAGACTCATAGATCATCCTATCCACTCTCCGCGCGTCTGCGAAATAGACACTATTTAAGGTTGACGAAGTCTTTTTTGTCACATCCTCAAGCATCTTGCCAATCCTTGATACTTTATTAATAGCCACAAAAAAGCGCAAAAGGCACAAATGGAATTACGAACGAACTTATTTGTGCTTTTTTGCGGCTAAATGGAATCAGTCTCTCAGTTAAGTCACTTAGCAATTGAATTCGGAAATCCACGCATACTTTTATCAAAACGGAGCGAGTCGATCAGCTCAAGTCGCTAGAACCGCTCAAAGCGTTCGACATCCATCACGAAGCAGACGGCGCCCCCAACCTGCACCTTCACAGGGCTGGGCATAAAGGTACCGACAGGGGCAGCATCAGGAGGAAGGACATTTACAAACTGCTCTCTGGCTTTGCAGCTATCCTTGATCACCTGAACCAGGCGTTCCACATCCTTGGACTCGACACCGATGAGCAGAGTTACATTCCCCTCGCGAAGAAATCCCCCCGTGCTGCCTATCTTTGTAAATTTAAAACCATTCCGAAGAAGTGTTTCCGTGATCTTATTCTTATCTCTATCGTGAATGACTGTAACCACCAGTTTCATCGGGATTCCCTTCTTTCTTATAGACACGGAAATAGTCGTAATTATGGCTTTACGATGCCAATAATTTCCGCACACGATCAACTATCTCATTATGCACCATATCAGGGTCGCGGTCAGCATTGATCACGCAAAATCGTTCTGGTTCACGAGATGCTTCTGCCAAAAAACCGTTTTGCACCAACGCGTGAAACTCAAACGACTCCATCTCCATACGTGTTATCACCTTTTGCCGAGAGAGGCCAATCTCTGGATCGATATCAAGAAGTATGGTTAACTCTGGAAAGACGTTTGAAATCGCGAACCTGTTCAGTTCAGCCACCACGTCACGACCCAGTCCTCTAGCAACACCTTGATAAGCGATGCTCGAGTCGATAAATCTGTCACAAAGAACAATCTCACCGCGAGCCAGAGCCGGCCGAATCACTTCCTCGACATTCTGAGCTCTTGCGCCCAAAAATAGAAGCAGTTCGGCACGTGGAGACATTTCTTTGGAAAATAACAGAGCACGTATACCTTCCGAGACGCTGTCTCCACCAGGTTCTCTGGTCACGGTTACTCGATGACCATCCTCCTCTAAAACCTGGCGGAGAAGCGCTATTTGAGTAGATTTACCGGCTCCCTCACCGCCTTCAATGGTGATGAATTTGCCTCTCATACTTCTGTCGGTAGAATGCGAACTCGCCGATTCGGCTCAACACCAACGCTCTCCGAAAACAGGTCGTGCCTCTCGACAAGCTGGTGCTGAGAACGTCGAGTGTAGGAGTTAGCTGGAGCTAGCTCCACCGCAGCTCGAGTTTGCTTCACCATGGTGATAGCATCCTGCGCCTCCTGTAATGCGGTCTCCATCAGCTCCTCTTTATCTTCGCCTATAGGAGCAAGTCGGAATACTTCACGAATACTGGTAGCAATTTGAGCATAAGTATTGCTGCGTACCACATAGATCGGCATTCGTTTTTGGGCCGCTTCCCGCATCTTATTCGGTTCTCGCTTATACGTCGCTTTCAAAGCAATCACCACGTCTGCATCACTCAGATCACGAGCGATGTAGGCAGGAACCCTGCTCTCTGAGATAGCTCTATCCAGTCGGCTTCGGCTGACTCCATAGGGAAATATTCGCACTGTAGAGGGAAGTGGCTTCGTCGTGTTAATGGGCACGGCTTGATCAGCATCGCCATTCATAGGAGCTTTCCCACGCACTGATGGAGTGCCGGGGGGTTCACTATCTTCATGATGATCTTCAGTCAGATCCCTCGATCGATAAGGGCGAGGTTCGCGTGGAGCGACTTCACGGGCTGCCCCTTCGCGCGCATTCGATTTGCCCCTGCCATTGCTGGAATATTCACGGTTGGGCAGCTCACGAATACCGCCAGTGTCGTCTGCTTTTTGGACGACTTCGATCTCCCCATGCTCATTTCGAATACGAATTTCAGGCCGGGGCGGCGCACCTCGTAGCATTCGGTCTACCGTCTGCTGTACATCGAGATGTATGGCCAGTTTATCTACCTCCATGATCTCCACGATCACGTCGAATGTCGGAGGAGCTTTGCGTTCTAGAACGGTCTTCTGGGTACCGCGCCGTTTTGCCTCATCGTCAGAGAGAGTGACGGCATGGATACCACCGACTAAATCAGATAGCGTTGGGTTCATCATCAGATTTTCCAGGCTGTTGCCATGTGCGGTTCCTACAAGCTGTACACCGCGCTCTGCGATAGTCCGTGCAGCAAACGCATCCTGTTCCGTTCCGATCTCATCAATGACAATGACTTCGGGCATGTGGTTTTCAACCGCCTCGATCATCACACTGTGCTGCTGATCCGGCTCTGCAACCTGCATGCGCCTTGCCCTGCCGATAGCGGGATGCGGTATGTCGCCATCGCCGGCTATCTCGTTGCTAGTATCTACTATAACTACGCGCTTCTTTAATTCTTCAGAAAGTACGCGGGCCACCTCGCGGAGTTTTGTGGTTTTGCCACGGCCGGGCCTGCCCAGCATAAGGATACTCTTCCCACTTTCGACCACATCCTGAATAATGTCGATAGTGCCGTATACTGCTCGGCCGATCCGGCAGGTGAGCCCCACAATATCACCTAAACGGTTTCGGATAGCTGAAATGCGGTGAAGAGTGCGCTCCATGCCCGCTCTGTTATCTTTACCAAAGGAACCCACTCGGCTGACAACATAGTTTAAATCTTCTTTGGATATTGGAACCGCGCCAAGTTCTAAAACATGTTCTGTAAATCGTGCTTCCGGAATGCGCCCTAAATCCATTATAATTTCGAGCAGATCTTGCAGGCTTGCTTCAATCTCCAGCCGCTGGCGAATGGATGGCGGCAAAACCTCAAGAAGCTGGCCCAGATTGTCGGTAATTCTCTGCTGGTGGGCAGAGAGAGGCTTCTCCATCATCTCGCTCAGTTCGGCGGCGAATGCAAATTCATCTTCGCCTGGTTCCTGCGCGAAAAGGGATAGCCTTGAGTTGATGTTTGGTGTGCTCATATAGGGGATATTTCACTCTTTCTTAGCTGTGCCCATAGTTCGGGCTGCGAAATGATGGATGCTCATCTCTGCTTTTGGCGAGGAGAGTACTGCACGAATTTAATCGCTTTTCGTGCTCATGGAAGGACAGCGGGCCGGTCTCTGCACGCGTCTCTGATATTATTGATTTCCGTGTCATCTGACAGGTTACCAAGACCGTAAGTTGCAACTCCTATATAATAGCTAAAATTCAGCGATTTTACAAGAGCCATGCATTCAATAGTAAGACATATCGAGACTCTTGCAAAAGTCTCAAAGTAGTTGAAACACACTTATTGCCCTCACCCCCTTCCCCCTCTCCCAACAACAGGAGAGGGGGTGACTATGGCATCGGTTTTTCAAAAATATATTAAGTTTTGATCTTAATATAAGCATGTCCCTTACGAAGTCGGATATTGGAAACCAACGATTTAAATTTCCCCCTCTCCTGTTTTTGGGAGAGGGGGAAGGGGGTGAGGGCGTGAACGAGTTTTTAAGCTGCTTTGAGATTTTAGTATCTCCTCATTTATCTGAACGTTAAATAGTGCTCAACTATTGAAAATTAAGGAATCGTTCCACGATTACTATATAAATACGTATTTTTGAAATGTAGTATTTCGGACATGCTTACTATTTTTTCAAAAAGGTATACGTATCAATTTGGGTCGATTCTGACTCACCTACATAATGGCACACAGGGATATAATGGCACACAGGGTTGAATAATTTCTTGAGAAAGAAGTGAAATCAGTAGGAATTGCCTGTATTTTTTTAGCCCATGCGCGTGTTATACTAGTACTTCACACAAGAGTTATTCCTATACGATGGATGTGTATCTACCGAAAGGCCTTGAATTTTTCATGCAAAAAGAGTCGCCATCAAAGCCTTATTTTGGCTCTCATTTAAGTGATTGGTCGGAAGGTAGGAACAACTCTTTTGATTTTGTTCGTTTTGTATTCGCAGTCGTTGTGCTGTTCGACCACTGTTTCGTACTTACTTTCCCGAGAAATTTTTCTACCGACTACATAAGAATGCTATTTCATGGCCAGACGGATGAAGGGGCATTAGCAGTAAATGGTTTTTTTGCGATCAGCGGTTTTCTGATCACTGTAAGCTGGTTTCGATGTCGCGGTGTGCTTGATTTTTTAAGGAAACGCGTATTACGGATACACCCGGGATTAATAGCGGCCACGGTATTCTGTGTGTTTATAGCTGCACCCGCTGGCGCTGAGGATGCTCTCCAATTTATCCGTCACGTTCACATTCTGCGGGTGATGTTCGATGCATTGACACTAAGACAGATCGGCACGCTCCCGCCAACCTTTCTAAGCCATGCCTCAGATCAGTTAAACGGAAGTCTATGGACTATTCGAATTGAGTTCGAATGCTACCTCTTGCTCCCTCTTTTCGCGCTTTTCAAGATGCTCAGAAGAAAAGAGAGCGTTCTCATTCTAACTATAATTACCTGGATTGGCTTAGTCTGTATTCAGTTGTTAGTAAAAGACATTTCCAGTCATCAGATGCTCGAATCTATACGTCAGCATCTGCGTTTTACAAACTATTTTTTGAGTGGTATGTGTTTTTATCTCTATCGTGAATCTATTCGCATTTCAGTCCCGTATACTATCACTGCTATTGCTGGATGTGTTTTAGCTTCCATTTTCGGCGGGTTTAATTTAGTACTGCCGATACTTGGAGTCTATTTGTTGATGGTCTTCACATTCGCACCATCGCCAGCGCTGCATCGCTTTGCTCATCGTGCCGATCTCTCTTATGGAGTTTATCTTTATGCATGGCCAATCAAACAACTGGTACTGGAATTTCTAGGAGTTAATATGAATCCGTATGTTCTATTTGTTATCGCATTCCCCGCTACTTGTATTGCCGCAGCATTCAGCTGGTTTTTGGTAGAAAAACCTTGCTTGCGATTAAAAGGGTGGCAGCCTGCTCGTTAGAGTTCCTCGTTCTGGAAGAACTCCACTACTTCTCCATCTGGCCCGTTCACAAACGCCACTCTGAAATCGGTGGGATAGTCCCCTTTGATGGAAACAGTCTTCGGCTCAATGGTAACCTTCGCTCCAGCAGCACGAGCTCTCTCAAGGGCGGATGTGCAGTCTGTCGTACGGAATGCAAAATGCATGACGGTGCTCTCCGGGAGATCATCACCGGGTTTTCGAGTTCCCCCCGCAAAAATCTCCATATAATTTCCATCACCGGTATCCAGCATCACTGCCCGGCTGTCTTTTTCGCCTTTGGATCTGCCGTCTTCACCCCATCCATATCTTCGCGTAAAACCAAGACCTTCCATATAGAACTTTAAAGAAGCTTCAAAATCGTAAACTTTGATGGCTACATGATGAAATCCGCCACCATGTATTGTCGCATTTGACCCAACCTTAGACATGCTTGCTCTCCTGAAATTGTGTAGTTGAACTCAGTATATGTTACCCCGATTTAAGTGATTCGAAATCGTGCGGTTCGTCTTTAAATCAATGGCATCCCAGATTTTTACGAACATATCGAATTTGCAGGATTTATGCGGTCTTTTACTGAAATTGAATTCTGGCAAGAGGAGATCAATCATGAGACTTTCATTGATGGTACCAGAAGAGATTGCTGACTCTGTGCATGAGATCGCATCTCGTTCGGGGCAAACAACTGATAATTTGTTGCTGGATGCTCTTCGGGCACACTTTCCACCAATCCCGGAAGCATTATTAGCCGAATTCAACGCGCTGGAACAAGCATCGGATGAGGATTTTAGATTACTGGAGGCAAAATTGGAGTCAGAAAACAATGCAGCAGGGTGAAGTATGGATGGTCTCACTCCCATTTTCTGGAGGTCGCGAGCAGTCAGGCGAACGTCCCGCTGTTGTTCTACAGGACGCAGTTTACGGTCAGAGTTCACCACTGGTTTTGATCGCATTGCTATCATCCCAAATGGTCTTTACTGGCAATTCGATGAAGAATTTCATATCTCTAGACCCAGTTGCCTTTAGCTCAGAAAATGAATTCTAGGAACATACTCAACATATTATTTTGTCGAAAAGCAAAAGAAGAAATGGTGGGGACGGCAAAGCGACTATCGATATGAAGGAAATTCTTTCGCGTTTGTTGAAAAGATGGGCATCATATTAATTAAGGAGTTCGCTCTATGACCGCAACACTCACCCGGCCTGAGACATCCCCATCTTTAAGTGGGTTGGCACCAATCGGTATCGGATTTATCGGTGTAGGAGGCCGTGGATTTGGTCTGCTGCGCTCCATGCTTAAAGTGGATGGAATCGAAGTGCGTGCCGTTTGCGATGCACTTCCAGCCAATGTGGATAGAGCTGCGAAGGCCATAGTCGATGCAGGGCAGAAGGCTCCTGCGAAACTTACCGATGCTAAAACTCTGCTTCAAAGAGACGATATCGTTGGAGTAGTAAGCGCGCTCCCCTGCGATCTTCATGCGCAGAACTATCTCGAAGTCATCGCCTCCGGAAAAGACCTGTATGCCGAGAAGCCGATGTGCCTCACCCCTGCCGACTGCCAGAAGATAGTCGACGCAGCTGAACAGAGTAAACAGATCGTTCAGATAGGATTTCAGCGGCGTGCTGACCCACGATTTATTGAGACTATGCGCCAGATTCACGAAGGTGAACTTGGTGATCTGGTGGAAGGTCGTGTCATGTGGTCAAACGCCTGGGGACCGCTCTACGACTGGTTCGGCAAAAAAGAGCGCTCAGGCGACTGGATGATAGAGCAGGCTGTGCACAACTGGGATGTGATGAACTGGGCCAATGAGAGCCTTCCGGTGCGTGCTGTGGGACTCGGGCGTAAAGGACTGTATGCAAAGACACAGCCAGATCGCACGGTGACTGACTACTACTCTGCCCTCGTGGAGTATGGCAACGGTCTTATCGTAAATATTCTGCACAGCTGGGTAGCGCCGGGACAGGATGGAGCCTACAACAAAGCTTTCAATGATGAATACACACGGCTTATCGGAGTAGATGCAGGAATCGACTTCAATACAGGAACGTTCTCCTATCGGAAAGAGCTGAATAAGCCTGATCGAGTAGGCCATAACTTCAAGGGGGAGATCGACAGCACATTCCTCGCATTAGAGGCGTTTGCCGACTCTGTTCGAACTCGAAAGCCACCGGTAGCGAACGCACAGCATGGCCGAGATTCAGCTCTTGCTTGTCTGCTAGTACGTGAAGCAGTTTATCGCGAAGGAATGGTGACAATGGAAGAGCTTATAGGGAGCTAAAATTCACCCAACCGACTGCTCTCTATGCCAGATAGAAATTCTAAGCGGAGAGGGCAGCCAGTTCCAACTTAATCTGCTTAAGGGCTTGCAAATCGAATGGATGAGCCTGTTATTTTGGCGTAACGTTCTATTTGCTCGGGTGTCCCTCCAGCGCGAATTTGACTTGCGATACGATCTTTCACCATATCTCTGCGATCTGCTGGAAGAGATTCCAAATCGTTCAGTTCTCGATCAATTTTGGATGGTGAGTCTGGCAGTACCAGGCGTGAAGAAGTATTTTGTGCAGGATCGTCACATCCCACTAAAACGCTGGACGCCAGCGTCAGAATTGAAATTGGCAACAAATGTCCAAGTTTTAATTTGAATTTCCTGTGTGGCAGGTGCAGACGAGATTCGGGTTCTGCTGATCTTAGAATGGAATCGATGTAATCTTTCATGGAACGATTTCTCCTGCTAAGTGGAAAAAACCACTCGAGGCGTGAACTCGTCCGCTAATTAAGCATCGGACAGTAGTTCAGAAGTGAAAATGTCGTTATTCCCAATAGTGATTTAATTTCTAGATTCATATTATAGTCACATTTTGTCTGATTGTGCAAGTACCACTCCGAATCCCCGGCATTATACTGAATGGAATAAATTCGTTATTACTTCTTCGGCTGAGTTATTAATATAGCCTATCCCCAGGGGAGAAAACAGACTTTTATCGCTTGCTGCTTCTCTAAGAGATCGATAGCTTCGTTGTATCGTCCCAGTGGGAGTGAAGTAGTGACCAGTGCTGCCAGGTTTAGCTTACCCGCCTCGATCAGTGAAACTGCATACTCGGCAGCAGCCCTGCTGTGCCCCCGATATCCGCATAATCGCAGAGCAGGATGGTAATGGCGTGGAGCGAAGTCGTAGTTCTCACGCTGAACTCCGAAAAGCGCGACAGTATCGCTTACTCTGTCCATTAGCCATTCAACGGAAGCCTTCGCGCCAACGCAGTCAATCCCGGTATCTATTTGAGTTCTATTTGGGCGCGCAGGGTACATCGATTCGTCCAAAGTACTCGGATTATACGCGCAGTCAACAAACCCTTGCGATACGGCGAATCCACACCGTTCTGCTGATAGGTCGAAACCGATTATTTCGGAAGCGTCTTCGGCCCGCATCATCTGTGCCGCGATCAACCCTGCCGGCCCGAGGCCATTGATTCCCACTCGTTTTCTTTTTATCGCCTGCATCTCAGTCAGCATCGGAATCATCGCCCCAACACACATGGCTAGCTCCAGAGGAGCAGTAGCCTGAACCGGCAGCGATGCCGGCACTCGAATCACATTTTCCGCCCCGAGAATAGCGTACTGAGCATAACAACCTCGTATGGCATGGCCCTGGTCACGCCAGGTGCTGACACGGTCGCCAACTTCTACCTCGGTGACACCCGGTCCCTGGGCGGCAATGGTTCCCGTAGCCTCGTGTCCGGGCTGGCCGGGTGTGTACGGATAAGTAAACTGATGTCCAGGAAACATGGGTGAGTTATGCCGTAGATGCAGATCCCACTGTGGACACGTGGTGACGCCGTCCACTTTGAGCAGTACTTCTCCCGAGCCAGGTTCCGGGATTGGAACTTCTATAATTTCAAACTCGGGATACGCCCCGATTTGTAAAATTTTCATCTCTTTACTCCCAGTCAAGAATAACGCCAAGTACATTATCCTTCTTCGATAGAATCATATCGAAAGCCTCTGCACACTTCTGAGCCGGGAAATGGTGTGTGATAAGCGGCAATGTTTTTATTACACCGGCTTGCAGCATCTCCAAAGCTTTATCCATCCGCTCCTTCCTCCAGCCGGAAGGCGACTGCAGAGTAATCTCCCTGTCTCGTAGTTTCTGAATATCGATTTTCCCGTTATTCCCATAAAAACCCGCAGAGGAGATGCTGCTGTCGTGCTTCATCATTGTGATCAGAGATTCAATTGTTGATATTGAACCTACCGTATCTGCCACTACCTGAACACCTTCCGGCGCCCATGCGCGAACCGCTGCACCCAAGTTCTCTTTTCGGACATTTACCGTGCGGTCTTCGGATGACTTCTCAAATAGGTTTAATCTCTTATCATGCCTGCCGAGCATCAACACTTTTGCTCCCCGATGCTTGAGTGTCTGCGCTGTCCAGTGCCCGACCATGCCATCGCCTATCACTACAGCGGCATCTCCAATATTCAGTACAGAACGCATTCCTGTATTGTATCCAACCTGAGTGAGGACCAGCCCGCTCGCTGCAATAGGATCTACACGGGTTGGCAGCTTCCATATTTGAGATTGATGAGTGACAGCAGGCGAGATATGCCCACCAGAAGAGTAGAACATATCACTCACTTGCGATACTGTAGCAAATACCAATTCGCCTGCCTTAATATTAGTGACTTTGGAACCCACCGATTCTGCAATCCCTACTTTCTGATAGCCTGGAACATGTGGGAACGGCATCGGATCGTTCTCTGAACGCGGTGTATCACCTGCTATTCGCTCACCTCGAACAAACGAGCCTTCGGTTCCGTTACTGATCCACGAATGCAGTACCCGAACCACGACATCTTCCGGGCCAGGATC
>JANXSG010000290.1 GCA_025352825.1 Chthonomonadaceae bacterium
TCTTTCTGAAATTTTCGATTAAAAAAAATCGCTCTACAATGCCCATACAAGCGACGAAGATTTTTTTGACGCTGATCTGCCATTGAAAAATAGCGACTTTTAGCCCATTTACAGTCCGAAAGAGACTTTTGACCCACCCTCTTAGGGTGTTAGGGGGTTAGGCAAAAAATTGTATTTCCATAGGTTTTGCAATCACCTCAATCTATAAAATATTATAGCCTGAAGGGAGTTATCATATCATTATTATATAGCTTAGAGGGTATATAATAATACATTTTATAACCCTTGGAGAATATAATGTCACGAGCATTTGGAAGCAATATCCGCCGGCGACAACTCGATGCTCAACTAAGCGATCCATCATTGAGAACGCTTATGAGGCCACATCGAGGATGGATCCGGGAGATTCGCGAATCTTTAGGCATGAGTGCAGCCCAGCTGGCTGGTCGAATTGGGATACGGCAGCCTACGGTAGCAAAGATGCAGCGCACTGAGATAGAAGATACAATCAGTCTCAAGAGCCTGCGAAAGGCAGCAGATGCGATGGACTGTGATCTTGTGTATGCGTTTGTTCCCCGTAAGTCGTTAGAATCAATCTTAGAAACCCAGGCAATGAGACGTACTTCCGAGATGATGAAGCGTGTGGAACACACAATGATTCTTGAGGCGCAAAGCCGTTCAGCAGATGTTGAACAAAGAGAATTAGGTGAACTGGCACAAGATATGGTCAGAACTATGAATCGCACTCTCTGGGAGGTATGAGATTGATCTTTGAATACCCTGAGCGAGCTACACCTCTTGATCCGGATTCCTTAGGGGATTTGATTCCTGGTATTGCGACACAGGGTGAACTCAACGAGTTTGAAGCCAGGAATATTCTTCAGGCAGAACAGTGGGCTTTGAAGACCCGGGGAGACAATCGAGATATGCTGCTAGTTTCCTCACTGCGGAAATTACATCGGAGGATGTTTGATGAGACCTGGAAGTGGGCAGGAGGGTTTCGCCGGGTAGAAACAAATATTGGAATCCCCTGGATGCAAATACCACTGAAATTGGAGCAGTTTTGCCAGAATACTCGCTATCAGATTGAACATACTGTTTTCCCCTGGGTCGAACTAGCCGCTCGATTCCATCATAATTTAATATTAATCCATCCTTTCCCCAACGGAAATGGGAGTCATGTGCGATTGGCGACTGATCTACTACTAAGACGCCATGGTCAGGCACGTTTTACGTGGGGGGCCCGATCTTTGACAGAACCAGGCGAGACAAGAAGAGAGTATATTACAGCTTTGCGTGAAGCAGACGCAGGTGATATACGGTGGCTGCTCAATTTTGTGATAACTTAAATGTAATAATTCACGTTTCCGCCATGGTATGATTGAGATGGTGGTAATAAAGCTGTGACGACATTGGGAGTGAGATGCTTTGATATGTCAAATATAGTTTATTTGGGAACGGGAGATAAGGAATGAGCAGATCACGCGCTATTCTTGTTTCTAAAGGTGAACGGCATTTAGTACGCCTCGTACAAGTGAATTTGAAACGATCAGGATATGATATTACTTGCATATCATCAATCACAGAATTTAAAGAGAATCTGCCAGTAATAAATCCTGATTTTCTGATAATCGACGCTGCACGTACTGAGTTAGATGGTTATTCACTTGCACGAAATGTTAAAGACTGTCCTGAAACTGCTCAGCTGCGTGTGATGTTGTTCATTCCTTCAAATGCGCCTGAAGAGATTGCAAAAGCCAAAAATTCTGGAGCGGATAAATATATTGTGATGCATTTGTAAGCCATCAAGCCTACTGTGGGATAAATAAGAATCTGTTGGATTTAATCAGTTGTTCGGGTGAGATGTACTATCGCGATAAAGGAATGGTAATAAATTGAAGAAGCATATACTTTGTATCGGGGCGCACCCCGATGATAACGAGATCAGTGTTGGCGGGACTGCGGCTCTTTTTCGTGTACGCGGAGATGAAGTGCGCTTTGTTTCCTTAACGAACGGCGATAAGGGCCACTATGTGGAGGAGTACAAAGCGAATCCTGCCCGGCTGGCTGCCCGAAGACTGGTAGAGGCACAGGAGTCGGCCGCAGTGATAGGCGCCAGCTACGAAACGCTTGGCGTACACGATGGCGAGGTGTACGTCGACCTACCAACAACCGAAGCGATGGTCAGGTGCATACGCTCGTTTGGTGAGCCAGGGCAGGGGCCAGATCTGGTTCTGCTCAACCGCCCTGTGGATTATCATCGGGACCACCGCTACACTGCTCAGCTAGTTTTGGACGCCACCTATATGCTGACAGTACCAATGATGTGTCCGGATACCCGCCATCTGGATCGTATGCCAGTATTTGCGTATTGGTACGACGATTTTCGTGATCTCATCCCTTTCCGACCGGATATTGCCACTGTTATCGATTCTGTGATGGATCAGAAAATCGATATGTTGTGCAGGCATGTATCCCAGGTGTTTGAATGGCTTCCGTTCAACGCCCGCATACTGGAGCTAATTCCACCAGAAAGTGATCCGGAAGGGCGCAGGGAATCTATCTCACGATATCTTCGTGGAAGAGGTGAGTATCGAAAAGAGAAGGTAATGGATGCCTGGAATAAGTGGGCCATGCACACAGATGCACGATACGCAGAAGCTTTCCAGATATGCGAATACGGGCGAATACCGGATGAAACTGAGTTGAGGAAACTATTTCCAGTTTAATCTGTATGCAGGAGCATAAATTCTTCGAGAAGACAGTGCAGATAGCGTATCATAAAAGCTAGAATAAATCACTGATCATGCCTTTTATGACGGAATTGATAAAGGATACCGAGAAATGATAAAAAAAATTCGTTTGATATTCCTTTCCATACCCGCATTTCTCTACTGCTGCTGTTCATCACAGATGGTACGATGCTCAGAACTACTTCCACCCATGACTCTCAAAATAGAGTCCCCAAGCCCAGGATTAACAGTCAAGGGGCGAGTGTTTTTGAGTACGAGTTCAACCGGTCTCCCTGCAGGCAGCCATCTGCAATTCATTTTGAATGGGCACACAATTGGGCTGCCGTTACATGCCCCAATTACTGAGATGAAATGGGATTCTGCCGAGATGTGGGACGGCCCGATGCGATTAAAAGTTGTGGCAATAAACAGCAATGGCGGAGTGCTGTCACAGTCACAAACAGTAAATTTTATCTTAAAAAATGGCACGACGAATCTTCAGATTCTGGCTCCGAATTCCCAAGAGGTACTCCACGGCAAGATTCGTTGTGAAGCAAAGGCGACTGATCCGGAAAAAATAAGCCTGGTCTCTTTCTATCTGGATGGGCGTGAGGTGTACAAAGAAGAGATCACCGCGGAAGATCTGCATATTGCTGGCTTTACCCTGGACACTACTCGGTTAGAGAACGGAGTACACGAACTTTGCATTACGGCGGCGCGAACAGACGATGGCAAACTGCCGACCGCAATGAACATTATTGAACTGAAAGTGAACAATGGCCATCTGCCGCTGTATCTGCATTCAAAGTGGAGGGAGGCTGTTCTTAAACCAGGAGATAGTTTAAATCTATCGCCGAAGTTTGAATTTACCGATGGCAATGAGAGTCTTGTTTCTGAAGCAGTCACATTTACGAGTAGGAATTCATCCATCGCAACGGTAGATGCACATGGAATAGTGCATGCTGTTTCAGAGGGGGTTACAGACGTCTTGATTAAGACTCAGTATCTGGAGGCATCGACACGCGTAACTGTAACGAAAAAGCAAGAGTTCGCGCATTTCGCCCATGATGGTGCGATACTTCATCAGTACGATCCGAAGAGGTCTCTCTGGGTTCGTTCTATGTTCTTTTTAAGTCCGGAGGAAATTGACAGGGATCCCAGGCTAGCACTGGCGGCACGTAATGCGGGGATTAATACACTCACAACCGGGCTCTACAGTAATCCTGCGGATTCCCATGTACCCGATTTTGCAAGTTGGCGTGCGGGTTGGAGCGGCTACTGGGCAAAATGTGAACGAACAGCAAAGAAAAATGGCTTCTCGCTGATGTGCACTGGAGATGATATTGCACGCAGCCAGGAGGAGATGCGCAATACACTGGAGAACCCCTGGGCCGGCGATGCGATTAAATACGCCTTCAATGCTTTTCGCAATAGCGGGATAGCTGTCTCTGTAGAGATGCAGGATGAAGTAGGCGGTCCTGTTACGCCGGAATACCGCAAGATCATGGCACTGCTCAATAGCATTCCAAACCGCGTCCCAATTACCTGGCCTCCTGCCGGACTCCAATCCGAAGTCGTATTCAAGTCTTGGATGGGCGATCCCAAAATGTCCGACTACTGTTCTCTGTACTGGACATATATCGTCGGTACACACCAACAGGCCTATCCCTGGGGAAGGTCAATGGAACAGACCCGGCAAAACTTGGAGAAGTTCGTATGGGATCGCCTGCCCGCTTTGCCGTTGGACACGCCTAGAATTCTACTCTCGTCATCCTGCGGATATTCTTATACAAAACGTGTTCCAGGTGAATACTATCAACCGGGATTGGACAATTCTATCATCGCTGGGATAGAGCCTGCCGGCGTTGCCGCAATGATAATGTACGGAGCAGCAATGGGAATGGCTGGAACGCGGGTGTATGCTCACGATTCCTTCTGGGCGAGGGAACGAGAGGCGGCACCGCTCGGAAGGAGTGATCTACAGACAGGAACCGCGCCAGAAGGACCAACGAAAGATCGCTGGCAATCAATGTCTGCCGCTTTCAATCTGATCAAATCTTTGGAACCTTACCTTCTCCAGCCGAAGATCAATACTCTCGACCTGGGTGGGACGATAATGACTGGAGCGCGCCAGGGACCTCAGAGTAGGTTGTTTATAGCAGTTAACTGTTCTGAATCGCGCCCCTCCGCACATGTGGATTTACAGTCATTTCAATATCCGAATGCAAAGATAGTGACCTGTTTCCGCCTGGTGGGAAGTCGAATGCAAAAGCAAATCGTTCCTAACCTCAGTTCTACCTTAGTTACCTTCGAACCTGGCGAAAGCATAATATGGCTATTTGAACCGAGCGCTAAACGGCCGCAATAAATGCGGAAATTTAAGAAATAACTACCGCTGCAATGAAGGCAGGAGGAGTGATCCGTGATGCCGAACTATTTAAGCGTCTAGTGTATACAAAGCAAGCTCAGTGCGTGAACATGAAAAATGCTCATATGGGCACTAACGGCGCCAACATCGTAAATAGATTCACGATATTGGGGAATTGATAGTTCTTAGGTCTTTTCCGAGCGAAGTCTCTGATAAGAACTAAAAAGTTAAAATACATTCAGCATGCATGTTTGCTTGTGTTTTCCAACGACGGGTTAAAGGGGTTGTGAAAGTAATCCCATTTAACCTCACCCCCGTCTCCCTCTCCCAGACTGCTTGATAGCTCGCAAGGGAGAAGGTGTGACTGTACCCTGCATTTGCCCCTCTCCCAGAGAGGAACGAACGCCCGGGAGAGGGGTTGGGGTGAGGTGCAGTTGCGTATTTTACACTATATGCGATTAATTTCACAGCCACTTTATCCCATCGAAAAGTACTATGTTAAGTGAAACCTATTTTGGTTCTGGCTATGCCAGCTATGGAAGGAATAGAAAAATGGAAAACCGTATTCTCGGGCGCACGGGACGCGAGATATCAATATTGGGACTAGGTGGAGTGGTGCTGGTAGATACGACGCAGGAACAGGCAAATGCCATTGTCGGTGAAGCGCTTGATCACGGCATTAACTACTTCGATGTCGCCCCTAGTTATGGTAAAGATCAGGAGACAGAAAAGCGCCTTGGACCTGCTCTGAAAGGAAACAGAGATAAGGTATTTCTTGCCTGTAAGACTGGCCAACGTACCAAGTACGGTGCAAATGAGGAACTGAAGCGCTCGCTGCAGCATCTCTGCACCGACCAACTCGATCTCTACCAGCTGCACGCCATCACCAGTAAAGAGGATGTTGAAACGATCTTTGGGCCAGGTGGCGCCATGGAAGCGTTTATCGAAGCGCGAGACGCGGGGCTGATACGGCACCTGGGATTTAGCGCACATTCCGTGGAGGCAGCTCTCACCGCGATGGATCGCTTCGATTTCGATACTGCGCTATTTCCAATCAACTTTGTAACATACTATGAAGGCAATTTCGGTCCGCAGATCATCGCGAAGGCCGAAGAGAGAGGTGTCGCTCGACTTGCTCTAAAGGCCATGGCGCGCACGAACTGGAAAGAGAATGCCAATCGGCCTTTTCCGCACTGCTGGTACGAGCCTCTTTCCGACCCGCACCTAGCCGAACTCGCTTTGCGTTTCACGCTTTCCCAACCGATCACCGCAGCAATACCTCCGGGAGATCCTGGCTTATTCCGATTGGCAATGGACATAGCAGAAAATTTGCGGCCCATAACGGAGGCAGAACAGACCGAATTACGCTCCTACGCACAAGGTCTCCAGCCGATTTTCAAAGCAGCGTAGTATGCGTGCTGTTCATGCTAGTGCATCGATATCAGCATAGAATGGTAAGTGTTGCTTCCAATCAGTCAAAGCCCTAGCTCAACCAGTGAATTTGCAGTCAGAATACGTTTTGCGAGCACATCAAGTTCGGCTTAGGTATGGAGTGTCTCGATTTTCGCAGCCATTGTTTCTGGGAGTTCTCCGAATTTCTCGCGAATCTGTTTGAGCAGAACATTCCGTTCACCCTGTAAAAGACCTTGCTCTATACCTTTGGCAATACCATGCGCTTCGTACCTGTTTTTGTAGATATCTCGAAATAGTTCATCAATATCTAACATAGTCCTTACCTCCCCAGAATTTGCTATATCTATAAGTCGCTGGTATTCAGTATCTTCCTGAACGCTTAAAAATATATTAGATTCAACCAAATAAGCCAGCAGCGACTTTCGTGCGGGATCCAGAGGGCTTGAAGATAGTCGCACGAGACTGCGATATTTTTGTGCCAGCTTTCCGAGTTTACTCGGCTGCATCATCGCGCTCAATCCTGTTCCGAGTGGGTTTTCCAACTCCAAATAGTCGTCTGCGGATAGGTCCGGAAGACCTACAACCGCGAATTGGACGTCAGAATATTATGTCCGAACAGTCTAGTTGAGTAGTTCTCTACAGTTAAACCTCCCGCTCCGGGTGTCAGATAGAGGACAACAGGAAAAATTGGTATTTTGTACCTCAGCCAGAGCATCGCATAGTACTCGTACATTCGATGCGAGAATTCTCTCTCTCGTTTTGCCTGAATTTCAATATGGAGTAGGATAAGTTCCTGATCGCCTTCTAGAGTATATACTCTAGCAACAAGATCTGGCTCGCGCTGACTTCCCTCAGGAATATCGGTGAACAGCTCCTTGTCCAGAAACGTTACCCTATCGAAATCGAGATGTCCAGCAATTTCCGGATAGAACAGTTCCAGAAATTCCCTGAAAAACGTCTGGAGTAGTTCTTTAAAAATCTGGTCAAAGGGCATAGACGCCTCAAATATTCTGAGAATTGGCTGCTCTAGATAAAAAATCTGTACCATAATCCAATATATGTTGCCAGATCGGAATGATCATTGACTTCTGCAATTCCCAAATATCGTCTGATCTGTTATAATGCGTTTAGAAATAATGATATCTAGGAGATCTGGTATGAACCCGGCTAGGATGAAGAACTTACATGTAATACATTCTGCTTATGAGCCTTCACTGAAAAACATTTTGTTTCGCTTCAGTTTTTTGGTAGTGATTAGTTCCCTGGTATTCACTAGCGTGAGTTCTGCGCGAACTCAAACTCCCAAACCTCAAAAATCGGATGGGCGATATGTGTATCACGAAAATCACGACCCGGATGGTATAGGTAAGTTCTATATGGGGCGCGAGATTGCACAGGTGATGGGGCATCAGGCGGCAGACTGGCTCGACCGACCGGAGCGTGAAGCGGAAGAGGCTCCTTCGCTGCTTCTCAAATCACTTAAACTGAAGCCAGGACAGGCGATAGCAGATATTGGGGCGGGCAGCGGTTACCTCACCTTCCCGATGGCGAAGCGAGTGGGGACAAAAGGAACCGTCTATGCCGTAGAAATCCAGCAGGAGATGCTCGATATAATCGCGCACAAGCAAGAAACGATGGGTCTTAAAAATATCAAGATGGTTTTGGGCGCGGTGGACGATCCGAGACTTCCCGACAGCTCTGTGGACTTGATCTTGATGGTCGACGTGTATCACGAGTTTGATTTTCCATATGAAATGGCCAAGGCAATGGTGAAAGCGCTGAGACCGGGTGGGAGAATCGCTTTTGTAGAGTACCGAAAAGAAAACCCCGATGTGCCCATCAAACGGGTGCATAAAATGACGGTGCTGCAGGTGCGTAAGGAAATGGCAGTCTTCCCGCTGCAATGGGTGGAAACTATTAACGTGCTTCCACGTCAGCATATAATTATCTTCAGAAAACCTCTTTCTCAAAAATAGAAGCTCAGTGAGAAACTCCGCTCTTAACTCACATAATAAATGCAGTTTGTACGGCCTCGTGGTGTTGTAATTCTATATAGCCTTAGGCTTACGTGTCAGTTATCCGTGGTATAATTCTATTCATTATGCACCTTGATTTATAAGATTGGGGTATGTTTATGAGTCTAGTTATTGATCTACCTTCACATATCGAAATACGCCTGCATATCGAAGCCACAAAAGCTGGTATATCGACCACAAATTATGCTGCAGATTTACTTGCTAAGAGTTTACCCGTCCAAACAATAGATACAGTTGAGCAAAAGAGACTTGATGCCGCTTCTATAACATTGCTTAAATCCTGGCTGGAGCGCAGCCAGGATACCGCATCACCAGAGCAGCAGGTAATATCAGAAGCCGATCTTACAGAGTTTATGCAAAATATGAATTCTACGCGCAAGTCTGCAGGGAAGCGATTGCTTTACCCTGATACGGCAGTACAATCGAATGAAGATGAAGGTAAAGTGTGAGCCGCGTTATCTTTTTCGACGCTGGCCCCTTGGGGATCATCACAAATCCGAGGCTACCCTCGCTGGCTTTAACGATTAGTGCAATTCAGTGGGCTATACAGCTTACTCATGCAGGGCATCGCCTGATCGTACCTGCGGTTGCTGATTTCGAAGTTCGTCGTGAACTGTTATGTGCGGGAAAGACACAGGGGATTGAACTCCTGAACGCCTGTAATATGGCTCAGCCAGACCGATATTTACCTCTTACAGACAGTGCTCTAAAACGAGCAGCGGAACTGTGGTCGCAAGCAGGCAATCGCGGGGCACTCCCCGCAGATCCGAAAGAGTTAAGCTGTGATGTACTGATTGCTGCTCAAGCCCTGGATTATCAGGAATTGTTCGGATTGTCAACTTCCGATATAATTATCGCCACACTGAACGTTGGACATATATCCCTCTTCGCTCCCGCAGATATCTGGACGAACATAACTGTATAATCATATCCTCCATAATCACAGCTATTCATATCCCGAGTATCTAATTTTATCAAATGAAATGAGGAAAATAAATGAGTAATACGCTGATTCGAGTGACTGTTTGGGGCGAAAACATACATGACCAGCGAGATGAGGAAGTTCGTAAAGTCTATCCAAAAACAATGCATGGAACGATAGCGGATGGGATTCAGGAGCATCTGGGTTCTAATGTGGAAGTCCGGACCGCTTCGCTGGATCAGCCGGAACACGGTTTAACCGACGAGATACTGGACAGCACTGATGTATTGACCTGGTGGGGACATGCGGGGCATCATTTAGTGAAGGATGCGGTTGTCGAGAAGGTTCATAAGCGCGTGTTATCCGGGATGGGGCTGATAGTGCTTCACTCCGGGCACTGGTCGAAAATCTTTGTGAAGCTGATGGGTACGACGTGCGCTCTGCGCTGGCGGGATGATGATCGGGAGACGATCTTTACAGTCAACCCCGGGCATCCGATTGCGCGCAACATTCCGCCTGTTTTCACTATCCCTCTACAGGAGATGTACGGCGAGTATTTCGATATTCCGCAGCCAGATGAACTTGTATTTCTCAGCACATTCAAAGGTGGCGAAGTGTTCCGAAGCGGATGTTGTTTCATTCGCGGGCAGGGGCGGATATTCTACTTCAGCCCCGGTCACGAAACCTACCCGGTCTATCATCAAGTAGAGGTGAAACAGGTGATCGCCAATGGGGTCGAGTGGGCCTATTCACCTCCAAAAGAGCGGTATGCGACCTCCACTTGCGTTCAGTCGCCGCTGGGCTGGATGGAGAAGGATACAGAGAAATGAAAACATTCAAAGCGCTAATAGTCGGGGCGGGCGGTATGGGGCAGGCTTGGGGCGAAAACCTCAAAAAATGCGAACAGACTGAGGTGGTCGCCTGGGTGGACGTCAACTCGGAAGCTGCTCTAAAAGCTGCCGACAAGTATGAGTTTTCCGGAATTTATACCGGTGACGATCTGGGCAAGGCGCTTGCGGAGACGAAGCCTGATTTCGTGGTGGATGTGACTATCCCTGAAGCGCATATGGGAGTCACTCTACAGGCGCTGCAGGCAGGTATCCCGGTTCTGGGCGAGAAGCCGATGTCTGTGAATATGGAGAGTGCCCGCGCGATGGTCGCCGCTTCGGAGAAGGCTGGCAAACTCTATATGGTGAGCCAGAGCCGACGTTATGAGCCGCATCTCAAGGCGCTTCACGGTCTGATTAAGAACGATCTTGGCGATCTCGGAATACTGAATTCAGATTTTTACATAGGGGCTCACTTTGGGGGGTTCCGGGACGAAATGCCAAGCCCGCTGCTGCTGGATATGGCCATTCACACAATTGATGCGGCACGCTACCTGAGCGGAGCGGACCCAGTGGCAGTCTACTGCGATGAGTTCAATCCCTCGTGGAGCTGGTACAAAGGGGATGCATGCACTACCGCAATCTTCGAGATGACTGGCGGGCTTCGATACACCTATCGCGGATCGTGGTGCAGCGATGGGCGGCACACATCGTGGGAAGGGGAGTGGCGTGCGGTAGGGGCGAAAGGCAGCGCCACCTGGGATGGATATGAGAGTGTAGCGGCAGAAGTGATTACCGGTGAAGAGGCATTTTTCCGTCCTACACAGACTATTGAGGTGACGAAGGAAGAGATTCCGGGTGGTATCGCGGGATCGCTGCGGGATTTTCTGAACGCACTTGAGACCGGCGCAACTCCGATGGGGGAGTGCCACGACAATATCAAGAGTCTGGCAATGGTGTTTGCAGCTATTGAATCGGCATCGCTCAAAAAGCGAATTCTTATAGAAATATGAAAATAAGTAACTATACAGCATATTCATTTTACAGTCATTTACATGATTTAAATATCTAAAGAGGTTTTTCTGATCAATATCAGCGAGCCTAAAATAGCCGCAAAAAAGCACAAAATGTGCAAATAAGAAGCTGTATTTGTTTTGTTTGTCAATCAATCAATTCTAATTGGGATTATGAAATAATATTTTTGCGTATTTTGTGCTTTTTTGTGGCTAATAATTCGTATTGGTGTTCGTTCTGTCTGTATATCCACTACTTCTGTGGTGGAGTAACGCTATATTTGATTATATTTAATTTTGATGCTGAATAGTTAGAATATATGAGGTTATTGCAAAAGTCATGAACCCAACAGAATTGAGACTTCTTTTGCCTAACCCCCCCATCCCCCTTCCCTAACGAGGCACGAGTGATGAAGGGAGAAGTGCCGGTGTTGAGGGCGAATATTCCTGTTCCTGTTAGGTCGAAATATCATGAAAATTGGATGAGTCAGGATACTTATTAAGCGACAGCTAGAAACTTTTTTTCACGCAACTCGCCAGCGAGGGTGGTCATAAGGCGATGTGCATTTTCGCTTGTCAGATCATAAGGCTGGAATTTATCAGAACCGGTGTAGTGGAGAAAAATGGTGCGGTTGGTAGCTGTTTCGCCCACATATCCCATCGACCATTCTGCAAACGTACGCTGCTCGATGGCGGAGCAGTCCAGCAGTACGATTTCATGATGGCGTGGATCCTGAATGATCTGGTTATACGTTTCTGATACTAATTTACGATCTCCCTCCAGAATTTGTAGCAAGAATCCATTGGAAAAACATAGAAATCCTGTGATGTGCTTGGGCAGATTATGGCGTCTTGCGCTCTCGAGAATATGTGCTATTTCGGTGATTGAGCATTTTCATTCATCGCGCTGGCATAAATAAGCTGTGTGAGATGCATTTTCAAATCCTCCGTACTCTCATCGATCAGTGTATTTTCGGCTGATATTCTTCCTCTCATCAGATATGCGATTCCGAGTTGGTATATCTCTTCGGATAATAGTTCGCCGCCTGAATATTCAGGCGGCGATTTATAATTTACTGATAAGAGTCAGTCTATGCAGCCTTACGCAGCTTAAGTTGCTGTGGAATAGCTGCGCCATTCGGCTCAGAAGCCTCCAGTTTAAACTGGCCCACAACCTCGCGAAGCCGCTCGCCCATTATCTTCAGTTCCTTTGAGGAGGCGCTGACCTCCAGGATGCTTGCTGTCTGTTCGCGCACTGCCGCCGCAACGTTCTGCGAAGATGCTGATACCTCCTGCGCAGAGGCGCTCATCTCTTCGGCTCCAGCTGCGGTCTCCTGGCTGATCGATGCCACTGTTGTAATCGCCCCAGAGACCTGTTCTGCCGACTCAGCCACCGCCGTCACTGCGGCTTCATTTGCCGCTGAAGCGGCTCGCACTGCCGTCATCGATTCCTGCACAGAGCCCACAGCGGACTGCATCTCCCCGGCAATGGCGTTAACACTATCGACCTCAGAAGCCACCAGCTCCACCGAAGCTAGTATCTGCTGCAGGGCATTGCCTGCTTCCTCGCTGCGCGCTGCTCCAGCAGTAACTTCAATCGTGCTGGATTCCATGGCGTGAACTGCTTCATCCACACCTGATCGCACACCGGCTATCAGTGCGCTTATCTCCTTGGTGGCGGCAGTAGCACGTTCTGCCAACTTTCGCACCTCATCCGCAACGACAGCGAATCCCTTGCCATGTTCGCCAGCACGAGCCGCTTCAATGGCGGCATTGAGGGCGAGCAAATTAGTCTGCTCGGCGATCTGGTCAATCGTCTGCACAATGGCGCCGATCTCCTGTCCTTTCAAGCCCAGGTCACGCACTCTGTCTGCAGAGGTCTGTACCTGTTCCTGAATGCGGTTCATGCTCTGCATTGTCTGCTCCACTGCCTTGCCTCCAGTCTTTGCGACACCGGCAGCTAACTGAACAGTGCCCGCCATTTTCTGTGCCGACTGAGCTACCTGCGCTACAGATTGTGCAGCAATCTGCATTCCCTGATCCGCTTCCTGGGCTGCTTTCTGCTGGCGTAATCCCCCTTGCAGAACCTGGTTTACGGCGTCCTGCAGGCGTTCCATAGCACTGGCAGCATCACTTGCGCTACGTGCCTGCTGTTCACTGCCATGTGCCATCTCCTGGCTGGTGGTGGCGGATTGACTGGCTGCCGCCGCCACTTCCTGTATAGTGTGCGCAATCTGATCGGCAGACTGGCTGGTCTGTTCGGCGGAAGCAGATAACGAGTTGCCGGTAAATGCTACAGATTCAGCGCTCTTTGCTACCTCGCCTACTAGCGCACGAAGGCTTATTTGTGCGTCTCGGAAGGCCTGAATTGTCGCCTGAGTACGACTGAGCATACTATTGAAGCTCTGCGCCAAGATTCCAAACTCATCTTGCTGATCGAGTTTGAGTGGTGTGGTACTTGTCTCGATAGCAGGTGTCAGATCGCCATTTGCCAACGCTTCTGCGGCGAATCCAAGAGATGTAAGACAGGCATCCTGCAGATTCTTCATTTTTCCAGAAAGCTGTGCAACAGGAAGAGTGACTGATCGCACCAGGACAAATGCCAGGGAACACGAGATAATAATTACGAGTGTCTGCATAAACCATCCGAACCGGATTTGCGCGTGCGCAGCAGTATCTTCTTCCTGACTGAGTGTTTTTAAGTAGTCTTGCAGTTTATTCTGAAAAACACTGACCAGTGATTCCAGTTTAGATCGTGCAGGAACATACTCATCTGTGAAAAACTTGCGCCCTTCGGAAGATTTACCTTCTTTAACCAAATTCAGGATTTTATTTTCGAGAGGATTACAGATGTTTGCATCTTGATCGTTGGCAGCAGTCATAGCTTCCACGAGATCTTTATTATTGGGGAGTTTTTGAAGCATAGCCTTTGCTTCTTCAAATGCTTTGCTTGCGTCATCGTCGTATTTGTACTTGGCGTCCCAGTGTTCCTGCGTGGGCACGTAGGTGTACGCCATTGTCTCTCTCGCCATGTTGCTGCTGGCTATAGAGAACTCCTGTGCTTTCGACACGATGTTCCTGCAGAGAGTTCCGGTGGTCGTTACATGATTCATATAATTTTGCAGCGCACTCACCGCGCTGAAGAAACCTCCGATTCCCAGCAGGATAACCAGGCCGAACCCACCAAAAAGTTTGACCGCAATTTTCAAATTTTTAAACCAAGTCACGTTGCATACTCCTTATAACGTATGAACAAGCTGCCTTGTTGTGGTATGTTTCAGACTGCTTCATGACAGGTCTGTCTTCAGTTAATCTACTCTACACTAATAATCGAAAAATGACACAGGCAAAATTATCGGCGGGAACAGGTTAATCTGCAGGGGTAATTGCAAAAGTCGGATGTGTACGCATATTTCAGCCCTCACCCCCCGTCCCCCTCTCCCGAAGCTTCGGGAGAGGGGGTGACTAAGGCATGGGATTATCAATTTACTGTAAAGTTTTAAATTCAGACCCAAGTCATTTGCTCACGCAGTGGGAAATGGGAACCAAATTTCAATAGCTCCCCCTCTCCTGTTTTTGGGAGAGGGGGTCCGGGGGTAAGGGCTGACTCTAGTGATTTCAACCTAAGAAATCCCCGCCTCCACTATGGAAAACGGGGATATCTATATCGATTAAGATAGATTTTCGGGGGTGCTACTTTTTCCTGCGACGCAGAAGGAACACGCTTCCAGGGATTGCAATGCCTGCAAGCATTGCCAGACAGCCAGGTTCAGGAACGGACGTGAAAGCGATATTATCTATCCCATTCCAGGCATCGTAATAGCCACTATCCAGGGAACCTCCAAAGATCAGGTAGCTGACTTCTTGATTGTTTGTCTGTGAAATATGTGCCGTCGCATATGTTGGGCTTGGTACAATATCGTATTTAAAGTCCACCAAATTCAGGTTGTTATCAAAGCCATAGAGCTTGAAACCGAACCATCCATTGTAGGAATCCAGTGAGAAATCCTTGATTGGATGATCGAACTTCATCCAGAAATTTGGATCTCCATCCGAATTGGTATAACTGGAATAACTCGATAATACATTGCCCTTTGGTTGTTCTGAAGGATCACTATAGGCAATAAAGTAGGGATCAAAGTCGCTGGAAGTCACTGTCATATCGGTGTTTGCCGCATACACATCGCCATACTGATCGCTAGCTCCGCTTACAACATTTGGGACAAAGTGCGCACCCCAGCAAGCATACTGCTCGGATATTGTTGCGCCATTTGCAATTGGTACAACTGGGTGATGTGAGGAGATCAGTCATTTTTTAATTCTCTCGTGCGGAGATCGCAGCGGATCATAGAATTGCGGAAGTACGGAATGTCATACTTGTGGTAAAATAAAATAAGTGAACAAGAAATCTAAAATGGAAAATTACTATGCCTACTGTACTATCGCCACCCCGAAAAAATCGATCTGTGATACAGATGCCTGGCCGAAAACGCTGGATTCGCAGCGAATGCGAGAATCTGGAACGTTCCGGATTTCTGCCCGAGCATTACGAACTGATTAATGGGGAGATTTACGAAAAAATAACCGTCAATCCCCCTCACAGTATTGCTCTTATTCTTCTATCAGCCTGGATGGAGCAGCAGTTTGGCAGAATGCATGTGCGGACTCAGGATCCCATTCTGCTGCCGGATATAGAAAGCAAACCGGAACCAGATCTCGTAGTGATGCATCAGCCAGTGACATCATATATCCTGCAGCATCCCGGGCCAGATGATCTATTGCTGCTGGCTGAAGTATCTGATACTACATTGGCATTTGATCTGAAAGATAAATCCATTCTCTATGCACGTGCTAAAATCAGTGAGTACTGGGTTCTGGACATTGTGGGAAGAAGAATAGTAGTACATCTTGATCCTTCTCCAATAGGATATCAGAATGTCGCTTCCTACTCTGAGAGCGAACTGGTTGTGCCCTTCTCCCACCCCACATCCTCACTCCTTGTTCGAGATGTACTTCCGCCTGTGTGAAGCAATAACAACGATATCTCCCTGCCATGTCGGCAGGGAGATATCTGTCGTGTGTCTAAATAGCAATTCTTCGTCGAAGGAGATCTGTTCTCCAGCAAGGCTGCTCACAAATAACAAAGCGAGTACGCCAGGTTCTGGAACAGTGGTTATCAGAAATCCCTGTGCGCCATTGCCAGCGTTGGGATCGCCCCAAACCCCTACCAGTGATCCGCCATTATTGATATCCAGTACTGCCATGTACAGTGAATCCGACTAAACAGGGTAATAGCTGAGTTAGTATGTCACACACGCATACTCTCAAATTTCAATATAGTTTTAAGTACAACATCGATCACGATTAGAATCACATTTTAGTAACTAAGGAGTCGAAAATTGGACAAATGGAAGGTATTTACCAATGATTATCCAAAGTTTGTGCTCTGTTCCTCACTGGACAAAGTGGAAGCCGTGCTAGCCGTGAAGAGTGAAATATCGACTCACTACCTATCTCAGTTAGAGCAGATCATCCCTCAAACGGGCGCTCATCTTATAACGGTGGATGGATCAAAAGTTCCTAACGATCTCTGGATACAAGATTCCACGGAGATAGGCAGGCAATGTAGTCTATCTGAAGACGGGTTGGTACAAGTACCGGCGGCAATTCATGGCCTGCGAGCAAAACATAACATGGAAAATCTTGAGTGCGCTCCACTTGATAATGCAGTTGCCCGGGCTCTGGAAGGCATGGATGTAAAGATAATTCATGCAGCCCAACCCCGAACAGACTCTAGATGGATGGACTGGTTTGGCAACCTCGAAGTGAGTCCGCCTGTGCGAGATATGGCGGGAAACGATTATCCTTTTGGCCGAGTTCTGGTGGGTGTACAGAACGGCGTGACAATGCATCCGGATGTCGTCACTTTTCTGGAAAAACAGGGTGTACAGACTCCGATCGTAGCTGTAGACACCTCCTGGCTGATGATAGGGCATGTGGATGAGGTGATATCTTTCGTGCCTGCTCTAGACAGGCATGGATTTCGCATGCTTCTTCCCTCACCACAATTGGCAGAATCTCTTCTGCGATCAGCTCTCGAGGATGGATATAACGATACTCCGGTTTTCGCAGGAACCAACCAGGAGATGACAGTCGCCGGCTTGCTGGATAAGATCGCATCGACAAACGAGAACGCGGTGATACAGCGGCGCATAGAATGCATCCGAGAACAGCTTTGTATAGAATTGGGGTTGAGCTCCGAAGATTTCATAGAGATTCCGGTTCTCTTCGAGCATGGAGGCACACTCATTCCGAATGGAGTCAACAGCCTTGTGTGCAACGGGCATATACTTGTGCCCAAGCCGTTCGGGCCAGTGATCGAAGGACTCGATATCTTCGAAACAGCCGTTCGTACGAATCTGGAATCGTTGGGCAACAGAGTATGGTTTGTGGATGAGTGGTACTCCCTGCACAAGCGCGCAGGTGAGGTTCACTGTGGGACGAATGCAATCCGTATCCTGAATTTTGACTGAGCACGAAATGAGGTATGTGGCGCGAAAATGGTAAGCGTACAATAATATACACCTTATTTTTTATGCGATATATTGGGTAGAGTGGGATGTGGGATTGATTTGCAGGTATTTATGAATTTGTGGGTTTTAGTGGCGTGCTGCATCTAGCCTTGACAGCATCGGCCCATGGGAGCAGAAGTTCCAGAGCTTGTGGGTTCTTGCAGTTAATATTCGGGAGCTCTTCGAAGAGGTAGGTCAGGTAAGTGAACGGATTCAGGCCGTTCTCCTTGGCGGTCTCCACGATACTGTAGATGATGGC
>JANXSG010000111.1 GCA_025352825.1 Chthonomonadaceae bacterium
GGTTTTTGGTGCAAGCGCACGCTCCCAGCTATACTTCACATCCGATGCTGTCATCTCACGTCCATTGTGGAACTTGACCCCTGGGCGAATGTGGAAAGTATAGGTTTTCCCGTCCGAGCTGACATCCCATTTTTCAGCGAGATCGGGTTCAAGTTCATTTTTCTCATTAAATCTCGTAAGTCCCTCGAATACCTGAATGAGCATCTCAGCCGTCACTCCATCTTGAACTTTTGCCGGATCGAGAGTGGAGGGTTCTACAATAAGCGCACATCGAAGTGTCGTGGATTCGCTGCTGGCAGAATCCTGCTGCCCTGAAGAAGCGTGCTTACCAGTGGTGCAGCCTGAAATGAATAGCATCGCGACTGCTGCAACCAGAGATTTTGAAAAAGATTTAAATTGATTTTGGTTCACTGCTTGTACTCACTTATTCTAGGGTTGGGCAAATTTGACACAAGATGAATTCATAGTGATGCGATGAAATTAAGAACTTCAGGAACAGAGAATGTCTCAGGATTAATTGTGTGAAATCCTTCTAATTCCGCCGCCCGCAATAACCGTTTGTCCTACGCGACAACTACAATAACTGGTGCATCTGAAGCTTTTGCAATCTCTAAGACAACCGTTAAAATAGCAGCATCGGTAGCATTAAGATTATGTTTCTGCATTATCCCTGTACTGCGAAGGATCGATTCATCGTATATCGTAAAAAGTGTAAATTCAACATTAATAAGGACTTCTGATTGGAGTGCTGATACGGATGATGAAAAACTTTGTAAATTCAACATTCCACCATTCAGTCGGCGTAATAGAATAGAATACGTTTCGGCATATCCCCATGGCGTCGATGCCATTTCACTCATGGATAGGTTGTCAAATAGTGCATTTGCTGTTTCACGGCCAATCTCTGCGGTATATCGTTTTGCTAACGCACTCGCATCCCAAATAAACAGCGCCAATTCTACTACTCCTCATCACGAGCTGCAATTATGCCACAAGAAAAAATATTGTCTTCAGGATTAATGCCTAGGGCAAGCATCATTTCTTGTGCCTTTTGAGGTGTCGCAGTTGGATCGGGTATGAATCCAGTCTGTTCGTTAACCTCAGCGATAACTCGACGTACCAGGTTTTTATCCACTACTAAACTTCTCCAGCTATATCCATTTTCAATCATCGAAATTACCTCCTAACTCTAATATCGCGTAAAGCGAGCTCACACGATGTTTGAAATCCTCCGCAATCACTGATAAATTCTACCACACCGATCGGAACCTACTCAATCAACTCAGTTTCCCGCGACCTTCACCTTGGTGAAAGGGAGCATTTTACAGAGATTCGCCTGCCAACCGGAAACATTGCTGTGCACCAATAGGATATGCGGCCCGAATGAGAGTGGGAGAACCCCCACTTCCTGTACGATTAGCTGATTCGCTTTTCCATAGAGTTCGGCTCTTCGTGCAGGATTTGATTCAGCATCCGCAGCATTGCATAATCTGTCGAACTCCGGACTATTGTAGCTGGAGTGATTCAAACTTGCCGTGCTGACAAATAGTGTCGACAGAAAATTCTGCGGATCGGGATAGTCTGCGATCCAGTCGGAAAAGTAGAACTCCAGCCCCTTTTTCCGAACCTGTTGAAAGTACTGTCCGGCTTCAAGTTCCTGTAAGTTAATGGTTATTCCTAAATTATTTCGCAGGTCATCTCGAATAAGGGCGCTAGCCGCTCTATTGACTTCGGAGTTCTTGGTGTATGTCAGAGTGAGTGATGGAATTCCCTGGCCTCCTGGATATCCCGCCTGTGCTAATAACTTGCGCGCCTCGGAAGGATTATAGGGTATCGGTATAGGTTCCGAGCCTCTGCCAGGCATTTCAGGGGGAAGGATACTATCTGCCACCGTTCCAATACCATTATTTGCAATTCTGAGCAGTTTGGCACGGTCGATAGCTTCGGCAAAAGCCCGTCTCACCTTCTGATTTGCAAAGGCCGGCTGCTTCTCTTGCTGCATCACCAGATAGTTGATCGATGCCTCTGGAATGACGTGGTACTCATTCTTGAACTTACCAGATACTCGATCCTGAGCTATTCTAACACTCGATACATTTGCAAAATCGAGCTGGCCTGTCTCAAAATTGTTATAAATAGTCTCACTATTCACTATTATCGGAAACTCAAGGCGATCTGCGATAGGTTTTTCATTCCAGTACGATGAATTTGCCTTTAATGTGACAAGCTGACCAGGTTTGTAGCTCTCCCAGATAAATGCCCCAGTCCCAATCATGGCTCTTTCACCCATCTTACCGCCATTTTTTTCAATAGATTCTCTGCATACTACCAAACCAGAAGTATAGCTGATCATTCCAAGAAAATAGGCTCTGGCGCGGTCCAGAGTAACTTTCAATGTATGATCATCTAAAACCACGACTCCAGGAAGGTCTGTTCGGCTCCCACGCACAACCTCTTTCAAACCTACGATTCCATCCAGGTAGTTTGCTGCGACTCCGGAATCCGTTTTAGGCGAAAGAGCACGTTCCCAGCTATATTTCACATCACTTGCAGTGAGAAGACGCCCATTGTGAAAATGAACATCTTTACGCATATGAAAAGTATAAGTTAGTCCATCTTTACCGATATCCCAGGAACTCGCAAGCGCTGGCTCAATTTCATTCTTTTCGTTATACCGCACCAGGCCTTCAAAAACATTCGAGAGAATTTCATTGGTGGATACATCCTGAATTTTGGCTGGATCGAGTGTAGGCGGCTCAATTGAGACTGCCATTCGAATGATGCTGGAATTTGAAGTTCCATCTTTAACCGCAGCATTTTTTTTCTGAGCAGTGCACCCGCTTATCAGTATCGATAAGATTGTGATGCATCCGCTTGCGAAACTATTCGGGTTAATTTGATTTCTGCTCATGGCGTGACAGTCGTCGTGAGGTGAGGTAAGTGCCCCAGTAAGCTGTCACGCAGGTTATGCAGCCTCGGTTTATCTAACTCAAGATCACGCTGAAAATAGATCGGTACCCAGGGAGCGTCGTCGATAGCCATCTGTTCCGCCTGATGGTACATCAGCATTCTTATACTGGGGTTGTGCTCCACATCCGCAGCGTCACATAGTTTATCGAATGCTGGATTGGAGTACCCTACTCCATTTTCAGGATGATCTTCATTTCCGTTAATCAGTTTACTCGAATGCAAGAGAACCGATAAAAAGTTCTGGGGATCGAGGTAGTCTGCAGACCAGCGCAGATGTGAAAGCGCCATGGTCTTGTTCGTTCTTTCCGTCAGGAACTGAGCCCACTCCATCGGGCGAAGCTGAATATCGATTCCTAGATTATTTTTTAACTGCTTGTACACAACCTGAGCTGTATCTGCGACTTGTGGGAGATCCTGCCTGAAAGAAAATGTAAGTGTGGGAAACCCTTTTCCGCCAGGATACCCTGCCTTCACCAGCAGCTCTCTTGCCTGCGCAGGATCGTATGGAATAGCCTTAATCGGAGTATGGTAGTTCGCCATTCCTGGGGGAACGACACCATCCGCGACATCTGCCTGACTTTTCAGAGCGACACGCACCGCCTCGCTCTTATCTATCGCCATAGCAAATGCACGACGAACATCTCTGCTGGTAAACGGGGAACCTTTTGCCGCCGAGTTCAGTCCGACGTACCATGTAGCAGAGCGTTTAAAAGATTTAAGATCAGCTTTTAGTTTCGGGTCGGCATTGATGTGGTCGAGATCGTGCGGAGATACATCTGTCAGCAAATCCAGTTCATCGGCTTCGTATTTGTTAAGCCGGGTGATAGCATCTTTTATAATCGGTCGAAAGATACCATCAACTTTTGGCCTGCCAAAATGATATTCCAAGTTGGCATCAAGAACAACCTGGTAGCCTCTGCGAAACTCTTTTAATTTAAAAGGCCCGGTTCCAATGGCCGATTTATCATCAAGTTTTCCACCGTTCCGCTTGATGGCTTCTTTGCAGACGACGTAGGCACACGGGTAGGTCATATTTCCAAGCCAGTAGGGCTTAAAATCATCTATCGTGATCTGGAGCGTATAAGGATTCGTCACTTTAATCCCTGCTACACCCTGCGCTTTGCTCTGGATACAGTCAACCGCGCCGACAATATCTTTAAGATATGAGATCGGAGTGGTGGATTTAGTGGCAGGATCGCAAGCACGTTCGAGACTGTACTTAAAATCGTCTGCAGTCATCTCTCGGCCATTGTGAAACTTCACGCCTTTTCGAATGTAAAAAGTATAGGTTTTACCATCCGGGCTGAGTTCCCATTTTTCTGCAAGATTGGGTTCAATTTCGTTATTTTCATTCCATCTTACCAGTCCTTCAAAAACCTGCTGAAGCAGATCGATGGTCGTGCCATCTTCCACTCTGGCAGGATCGAGGTCAGTAGGTTCTGTGGTGAGCGCATATCTCAGTACATTTGCTGGTTTTGGCGATGTTATGGTCTTGTGGGAA
>JANXSG010000277.1 GCA_025352825.1 Chthonomonadaceae bacterium
CTCCTATACAGTTTTCGCCACATCCACCTACAAGCCTGTGGCAGAAGGTGTCGGTTCCAACACGATCACTGTTCCAGTCGATGTTTGGCATAATGCCATGTACAGCATAATCGCCATTGATTCCCGCGGGCAGGAGAGTATTCCATCAGCTCCGGCTGGTGCGCAAGGCGGTTTTGATCCCGCCAGGCCGCCTCACAACAAAGTCGTGGTTCCGCTCAAACATACTTTAGAAAGTGTTCGAGCGGTGCCAGAATGGAATCATGGAGCGCCAAGGATTAGAATCAGCTGGGAATTCAAAAGCGACCACTGCCCATTCAACATTTTTCGAGATGGTCAAAAAGTGGGAAGTGGAATCTGGGGCACATCGTGGTTTGATAATCAAGTGAAAGCAGGTGAACAGCACACCTATACTGTGAGTGCAGTTCGCCATGCATGGCCTGGTATTGAACTGGAGACACCACAGAGTGAAAGCGCAGTGTGCACGGCTCCTTCTCATCCTCCAGCATTTAACTCTGAGAATATAGTAAAAATAATCAAGATCGTTCCCAACGACGATAGTGCAAAAATTTCGTTTAGCGAAGTCTCTGGCGCTGCGGACTATCGTATTTTCCGCAAGCAGTCTCCTGGCTACATGAAATACAGCGGTGGTGCAAACACAATCGAGATGAACGATATCGATACAGATAGTGGAGATGATCTTATCATCGAGGCCGTAGATAAAATGGGGCCGTTCCAGACGATGGACGGTGTACACTCTCCGGGAACAATACAGCTAAATGGTCAGCTGATCGCCGCAATCAATGGGCAGGGCGATCCCTCGAATGAGCCAGTCGTACTGGCAAAGTCGGCAGTCTTCCATGTCAATCCGATACCTAGAAAATTAGATGGAAAAAAAGCATTCTTCGATAATTTCCGCAACGAAAAGCCGCTCATCCAAACGCCTGACGATAAAATTGACCCTGCAATATCCGCTGTACATTCCAATCGCAATGCTCAGAATTTTGCCGAGTTCCAGAACGATAAGTGGATTCTACGTATGTACGATGCCTTCACCACCAAAAGCAAGTTCTTCTTTATGGGCTCGCACTTCATGGATACTCTTTATGATTTTAACAAGGTGATGCTCGGAAAAACTTTCATGATTCCCAAAAGCTATCCGAAAGTGGCAGAGGGTCAGTTTCTCCATATAACATTCGAAGTCGATGCCCATCATGGAGGTCGGAGAAGCACAGGAGTTATGATCGCACCAGCATCGGATCCACTGATTCTGCCATCTGGCGGCGGCCCGCCAACACTGGCAGGAAATGCTTTCGACTGGTCGATACTCTTCACGTGGCATCAGGGAATTTGCTTTAAAAACCGTCAACGATTCATAGTGGGACGAACTGCCGAACCTGGCGATGACCCTTCTAAACCTCACAAGACCACCGGATTACGCAATCTGCAGGCTAGAAGTGGAAACACCGGAGGGTTAAACGGTAATATGGATACCCTGGATTTACGTCACCGCTTCGATCTCTATCTTTCATCAAAGAGATACGTTGCTATAGAAGAAGGCAACGTGGTGAAGGATGTCGATCTAACACGCGCAATCAGTGGGGAGTCTAAGGCTGCTTCGGATCAGACTCTGGATTGGCTGACCAAAGGGCCTATCGCAGTCAGTTATTACCACTATATATATCACTCGGATGCAGACCGCACAGAGTTGATGAATGGCTATATCAAACCATATCCCACCTACTGGATCAACTACCGTCCTTTTTGCGATGAAAGGCACTGGGATAATATGGGTTTCGAAGTGGTGGATAGCCTTCCAAATCTTTCCACAGCCGAAGAGGATTCACAGCCCGATATTCGGCCAATTCGAACCGCTGTAACTGGGCGTCCGAGCATATCAAAGCCGCACCAATCACGCAATGTGGTTCAAAAGTCCCGACCAGACAGTTTTGTAAAATCGGATATCATCAAGGTTCCTCTAATCCGCCCATGAGTGACATTTGAAACGATTCCTAATAATAAATGCGGATGATTTTGGATATACTAATGAAGTAAACACCGCAGTCATTCGAGCACATAGAGAAGGAGCTCTTACGAGTGCCAGCTTGATGACTGCCGAACTTGGATTTGAAGAGGCTGTTGAACTCGCTATGCAAAATCCCGAACTTGGTGTTGGGCTGCATGTGGTAACGACGTATGATCAAGCGCTGCTTTCGCCATCGAAAATTACTCATCTGGTAGATGGTAGAGGCAAATTCGGCGCAGATCCGGTGCGTGTAGGGTTAAAATACACTTTCTCGAAGAGCGCGAGGGCCGAACTTCGGATTGAAATGGAAGCGCAGTT
>JANXSG010000282.1 GCA_025352825.1 Chthonomonadaceae bacterium
TCTTTCTGAAATTTTCGATTAAAAAAAATCGCTCTACAATGCCCATACAAGCGACGAAGATTTTTTTGACGCTGATCTGCCATTGAAAAATAGCGACTTTTAGCCCATTTACAGTCCGAAAGAGACTTTTGACCCACCCTCCTGGGGGGTAATGCAAACAATAATCAAATGCCCACAGGAAAGAAAATACCAATATGAAAACTGGTTTTGAAGCGATAGTAATAATGATCATGTTACTTGTGATAATGTCTGACAATTCGAACGCATCTTCATTTCAATTAAGAAGCAAGACTATTTACGTCTCGAAGCTTGGCAGTAACACGGACGGAGCCTCGTGGCAAACAGCTTATACCTCCATTCAAGCCGCTTTGAATGCTGTTCCAGACAACAGTGGTGGACACAAGATCATTATTCGTCCCGATACATATTTTGAAGCGAACCTATTCCCCGCATACAAAGGTGCGAAAAACGCTTATGATGAAATCATCGGCGACACGGATGGGAAACTTGCCTCTGGTACGACTGGTTCCATCATTATCGACTCAGGAGATCCAGGTCAGAAAGGTTTCAAGAGCTTTGATTGGTGGGGTACTATTCGATCTACATCTGAAGGATGGTCGCCTCTGCATAAAGAGAAGACCTTTTCAGCCATTGGTTGGGACAGATGGAAGTTTAAGAAGCTGTACGTCACCGGAGGGGATGCCGGAATATTCTTTGATATGACAGACCACGTGGAGCCGTTCAGTGTGATCGTGGAGGATTGTGTCAGCATTGGCCGAGCATTTGGTGGTGGAGTAGCGAGCTGTCTATCAAGAACGGAGGAACCGATTACTTTTCGTCGATGCCATCTATGGTCACTCGACTGGTGGGGTGATACTGCTGGTGCGTACATTCGTGTTGAAAATCAGAAGATGCCAGATAGTCCCGATGCTATTTTCGAGGACTGCACCCTCGTCGGGCCGCAGTGCGCCCTTAAGAGCAGCAACTTCGGATTCCACACCTACTCACATATTCAGCTTTCGAAGTGCCAGCTCATCGCCCTCAACTTCTCACAGCCTGCTGGAACGCCCACAGACGGAATCATTCAGAGTGTGCAGGAGGGGAAACTTCTGCGTGTCGATCTTGAAGATTGTAACCTGATGGGTTATAAGGTTTTTGGCGTTATCAAGAATAAAGATACGGTCAAGCAGATTGCATTCACCACGAAAGGCGATGTGAAAGCCTATGTTCAGTTTCAGCAAGAGGTTCCGGCTGGCATACATCGTATGGGTGGATGGCCGGTAGAAGTGTTCCAGTCGATCGTGCCAAAACTCCCGCCAATACCGACCATATTCGCAGAAAGGCAGCTCGTTAGAAAAGACCTTTGCGAGGTGACTCCTTTTGTATGGAAGGGGCGGCTGTGCCAGATGGAGTGCATCCGTCCAGCTTCGGGAGGATCAGGAAATGACTACTATCTAGTGCTGCGAGATGTGGAGTCAGGCGCTGAATTTGCCCGATGCGGTGTGGGCTACGGATTGGCTTCTCTGCTAGTGAACAGGGATGAAATACTTGTATTCGCCTCGCGTTGGAATGCAGATGGCTGGTACAATGTTACGCTTCTTCGATCGAAAGATCTCAAGAACTGGAAGAGCAGCCTGGTGGTGGAGGGAGAAAATGAGCAGATTTTCAACAGCTCGGTCTGCAAAAGTCCGAGTGCATTCGTCATGGCGTACGAATCGAACGATCCCAAATATCCACCTTTTACAGTAAAGTTCGCCCGCTCAACAGATCTGCTGCACTGGAAAAAGATACCCGAAGCCACCTTTGGAACAAATCGCTATACGGCATGCCCCTGTATTCGATATTCTAAAGGGTACTATTATGTGCTCTACTTGGAACATCGGACTCCACGCTGGTGTTTTGAGACTTATATCACTCGGACTCATGATCTCATACACTGGGAACTCAGCTCCGCCAACCCTGTAATTCGTCCTGAAGGACTCGATGAGGGCATCAACGCATCGGATCCTGACCTGGTAGAGTGGAAAGGCAAGACCTATCTATATTATGATTCTGGCGATCAGCTTAGCTGGATGAACGTGAAGAGAGCCGTATACAACGGAAGCCTTGATAATTTCCTGCAGTCCTGGTATGTCAATCCGGGCATCCCGGACTGGGGTTCTTCGGGCTCTAAATCGCTCAAATAAACGAATGCTTAGGTTCGCCATGACCTCTCTATGTATAGAGTTATTTGCTGGATAGCCGTACAGACTGCTGTCAGCCTGAAGTGTTGCGTTCATCGTTTTCGAAAATGCTATAATTTGTATCATGACCACAAATCCTCAAGTCCCGCTCCCAGTAATTCATTCCGCAATTCGGGAGGATATCATCTCAAATCTGCTTAGCTGGTATGATGAAAATAAGCGGCCACTCCCATGGCGAGGCGCGGAGCCATACGCAGTATGGATTTCAGAAATTATGCTTCAGCAGACTCAAGTGATCTCAGCGCTCCCATTCTATGATCGTTTTCTAAAGCGGTTTCCTACATTGCGATCACTCGCTGAATCTTCTCAGGAGGATGTCCTCAGCCATTGGGCTGGACTGGGTTACTACGCCAGAGCCCGCAATCTGCATCGAGCCGCACAGATCATGATAGAGAATCACGATGGCCAACTCCCACAAACCGCTGAGCAGTTGGAGGCGCTGCCCGGAATTGGCAGATATACTTCAGGCGCTATTCTTTCAGCAGCGTTTAATCAACAGCGGCCGATAGTGGATACCAATGTAGTGCGCGTACTCTGCCGGGTGTTTGGGCTGCCGGGAGATCCTCGCTCCACCCATAACCAGAAAATGCTCTGGTCGTTTGCAGAACAGTTAGTTCCTGCAGACCGCCCGGGTGATTTCAATCAGGCGATGATGGAGCTTGGGGCTGTTCTGTGCAGTATCGATGAGCCCGGATGTGAGCGATGCCCCATTCTTAAACACTGCGCGGCAGGCAATAGCGCCGATCCTTCCGTATTTCCGGAATATCCCGCGAATAGACCCACAGTTACAGTGACACATAGTTCAGCAATCCTGAGAAATGATACGGGAGAAGTGCTTATCGTTCAGCGGCCGCAGCATGGATTATGGGGCGGGCTATGGGAGTTTCCTCGTGTCATCTGTGAGCCGGGAGAACCCGAGATACAGGCTGCAGCACGCGCCGTTAGTGAGTATATTGGTGTGGAAACCAGGATCGGTAAACGTCTCGCCAAAATAAAACACACCGTAACTCATCATCGGATTACACTCTATGGATATTTTGCTGAGATCGAAACAGGCCTGCTTTCTGAGACCAAAATACAAGAGAAGGGCTGCTGCAGGTGGGTAGAACTTTCGAAGTTGCGAAACTATCCATTCTCGTCACCTCAGACTATTTTACGAGAGCACCTGCTGATTGCAAACTGTTTATAGCGTCATCGCGTTATCGTGCAGTAATGTAATAAAAGCAGAAATCGCCTTGCCAAGATATTTATCCTTCCGGTAAATAGCAGAGATGGTGCGCTGCGAATTTGGAACATCAATCAGTTCGAAGGCAGCTAATCGACCCGCCTCCACTTCCAGTTCCACGGAAGGCAGAGGAAGAAGAGATATTCCCAACCGAGCCTCGATCATTTTTTTGATCGCCTCCACGTTGTCCAGTTCCATCGCTACCTGCTCCACTACTCCTGCAGCGGATAGTATGCGATCTACATAACTACGAAGGTTTGTTCCCTCTTCCATCAAAATAAGTCGGCTGCCAGCAAGCTCATCCGCACGAACTCCCTGCCCTGCAGGACGATTTGCTAACGGATGTTCCGGATAGAGAACTACTCCTGTCGCATAGGGAACCAATGGTATCTCAACCAGATCGGAATTTTCGCGAAGCCCTGTCACAAAACCGATATCTACTTCGTTGAGTAGTACCATTTCGGCGATTCTAGCAGAGGCACCGGTGTGCACGCTGAGCTCAACACCCGGATGCGCCTGATGAAACTGACGAAGCAGAGGCGGAAGAATATATGTGGAAGTGGTATTACTGGCGCCAACTTTCAGTCTGCCTGCTCCACCGGATGTCACATCTTCCACTGCTCGCACTGCTTCCTGAGACAGCCTCAAAATCTCTTTCACATATGTCATAAGAACCTGCCCGCTTGCCGTCAGATCGATCTGCCTTCCCATTCGTTCGAGCAGTCGAGTATGCAGTTCACTTTCCAAAACGGCAATTTGTCGGGTGACGGCAGGCTGAGTTAGACTGAGAGCTTCGGCTGCTTTTGTAAAGCTGCGAAGTCGGGCCACATGTTCAAATGTCTCCAGCTGTCTTAGCTCCATCGATCAGCATTCCTTCTACTCTACTTCCCTCTGAAAAACTCCACTCTTCCCGCCAGATTTTGACTCCAGTCGGATGTCGGTGATGAAGGCTCCACGATCCACTGCCTTCACCATATCGTATATAGTCAGACATGCAACGGAGACTGCGGTCAGCGCCTCCATCTCCACTCCCGTTTTACCTGTTACGGTGACGGATGCGGTGATAGTAACCCCATCCGGCACAATTTCGAGATCGACGGTCACTTTCGAAATCGGAAGCGGATGGCAGAGCGGGATCAATTCGCTGGTGCGTTTGGCAGCCATGATACCAGCAATACGCGCCGTAGCAAGCGCATCTCCTTTAGGAATTTTGTTATCTCGCAGCAATGCAACCGTCTCTTTTGCAAGCCGAACGAATCCACTCGCGGCAGCAATACGAACCGTATCCCCCTTCTCTGAAACATCCACCATGTGCGCATGCCCTGCTTTGTCAAGATGTGTTAGCTTTCTCATAATCATTCTTTCTGTTTAGAATATATTCAAATTTTTGTAACGCTAAACTTAATTCTAGGAAGACATTTTTCGTTTCGGCGAATTTGATTTAATAATATCTCTCCATTCAGTCAATAATGGGATAATATTAGCAAATTTTCCAGGCTGATTTTCAAGTAGTTTATAAAGAATAGAACACATAAGATATGGTTCTGTGATCTCATCGGTTATATACATTCCGATTGCTTTGAATATTTCTTTTCTTTCTTTTCCTAGTTTATTTTCAGATCCTCTGGGATGTTCGGATGAATGTTTCCAATGATTTGTGCTGCATTTATCACTTGTGTTATAGTATAACCAACAAAGATTCTTTGTCCTTTTTCCAATGCATCTTTATTACTTATTTTTATATCTGCCAGATATATTATATATATAATTTTGACTGACCACAAAACTTAATCCAGTCATATATTCAATACTATCCCATAATCCCTTATCTTCAGCATCTCGATCATCGTTCGCGGCATTTTTAAGTATTTCAAGATGACGATTAATTAGATGTAATGCCTCTTGAAGAAAGGATAGATCATAATCTATCAATGGTACTAGCAATGATTTATCTCCTTGCTCAATTTCTTATTACTGATTTAATAACCTTGATATTATTTCTTTTTTTACAATGCTTATACTTCCCCCCTTTAGTTGGACAGCATTTGGGGTAAGCATAGCTTTGCGTAACAGGACATCATTACGAATCGGAAATGAAAACGAGAGGAAAGTAGATTGAATGAGGTATTGATCCAACATAGACTCCAGCAGCAAAAAAATCATTAGCCATGAGTCGTTGGTATAAACTAAGATCTTGACAATCGAGTTTGAAAAGCTTAAGATAGCCGAATAGAATAGTGCATATGTTTCTAGGATTAATCTTTCATATAATGAGCCTTTTGCAAAAGGCTCATAAAGGTTAAAACACTCTTCACGCCCTCACCCCCCGACCCCCTCTCCCAAAAACAGGAGAGGGGGTGACTATGATATGGTGTTTTCAATATTATATAGGGTTTTGATCTTACTATAAGCACATATCTCGCGAAATGG
>JANXSG010000291.1 GCA_025352825.1 Chthonomonadaceae bacterium
ATGCTTAGCAAAGAAGTCATCGTGTCTGTGACACCCTGTTGAGTTTTGAGGAGTTCTGTCTGGTTTCGGATACGGAGGTCGTCGTTATCGTGGAATGGCGGGTTGAGCTGATGGCGATTCCCCAGATATGACGAGACCTGCTCCTGTGCCAGAGGCATCGCTGCATTTGTGGTACACCGAATAAGTATATTATTCAGCGCCTGCCTGTTCAGCACTCTTCGCATCGCTATGGTCACCGGAACCAGGATAATATCGTCCTGTTCCTACCCGCCAGCGCTCCCTCCTCTATGGCGACAACCACAATCACCATGGCTACGCCTATGATCATGCCCAGCATTGTGAGAGCAGTTCACATCTTATTATTGGCGACTCCGCGTATAGCCACACGAAAACTTTCGAATATATTCATCTTGTCTTCGTCTCAATCTCATTTCTGTCTCAGAACAGGCACTGCAATTGAGCTGCTTTCAAATATCACGCTGGTATCAATTATACCAACGTGATATTTAACCTGTCTTTTACTTTGTTGAGAATTTGTTAAGATTCTTTCTTCAGATTTATATCGTTGCCAACTTTTTGATTTTTATTCGCGACTAAGGCTATATGTTTGAAGCACTGCCTTAGCTAGATATTGATAGGCTTAAGAACCATTTCAATAAGCTGAGGATTCCAACATTACACAAAACGATTTAAAAGGAATTTAGAAATCATGAACAACACCAAAACGCATCACCTCTCTCTGCAGTTTGTGCTCGTGGCGCTGTTCGCGCTCTTTTGTATCGGCATTGCTCCAAGTCTGTCATTAGCCTCCGGCGGAAGCGGTTCAGGTGGCGGCACAAAAGTTGATAGCATCAAAGTAAGTAAATGTTACTACGACCTGGGCACTGGCCAGATGCTTATCAAAGCAAGCAGCTCCGATGTTACCGCACATCTATACGCATACCGGCCGGATGGCACCTTACAGGGTGAAGTGCAAAACGGAGGCGGAAGCAGATATGGCGGAACAGTAATGGGCTGGATTCCGTACAATCCTCTCACAATGACTATTGTTAGCAGTTCGGGTGGAAGTATTACTGTCCCCACCACTCCATTTCAAATATAATAATAAAACCTTTCTTCATCCCCTACACCGCCTCTCCTTAAATCAGGAGAGGCGGTGTCTTTTGCGCTAGTTTCTTCAATATTGTATTCATAGTTGACTGAATTGATTACCCACGCTTATCTCGTGAACGACAGGAAGCCAACAATTTGAATATCTCCCTCTTCTGATTTGGGAGTGGGGGTTAAGGCCATAGGCGTTGAGTTCAGCTTAAAAATAGGAACTTACAGTAAGTTTTATGTGATGAAATGAATTTCATTGAGTAAGCATGCCTTAACCTAACCCATATAGTGGGCACGGCGTGAAATATACTATGGGACAACCTAAACATTGAAACACCCCATTGGCATAACAGCCAATGGGGTGTTTCAGTATCTAAACATTTTTGGTAGTGTTTAGCTGCGGCGTCGGCGCAGTAACATCATACCCGGGATAGCCGCGCCCAGGATCAGTGCGATGGTACCAGGCTCCGGAACCTGAGTCGACTGGTTAATTTGAGCTTTCACAACGAGGCTAGGCGAACCAGGGATGACGGAAGGATGATCTGGATCAAAAGGATTCCCAGTATCATTTCCGTTGGCATCCACGCTGTTCGCACCAATCTCGATATCGAGAGCTGCCGAATGTTGTTTATTATCCACCGGAAGAGAGGCAAGGTAGGCACTCTCATCGAATGTTCCCAGGAAGATATCTTCAAAACTCATGGGAGCAATTTGATCCAGCAGGAAGGAAGGAAACCCTGCTCCATTCGGAGTGAAGAATGGCTGTGCATCATCCAGTGGTGGTACAGACGAGTATCCCACGCTAAATGCGCTGATCGAGAGGTTATTCTCTTGGCCGCCGGTTTGCGAAGCCGGAAGATCGTCATATACTCGGCCCCAGACATCAATGGTTTTTCCAGAAGGAATAGAACCACTGTTGAAGCTGCCGAAGTTCAATTCTAGCCCACCTGTATTTATCGCAGTGCTGCCCATACCACCGGAGAGCATCTGAAATCTCCACGGTATCTGAGCATGCGCTAGTGTGGGCAGCAGCATCGCCATCCCGCCTATTGCAGTTAAGAATGTTCTTTGAAATAGTTTCATTTCTTATTGTTCACCTTTCCGAAATCATCTCAGGGATGGGATTAAAGAATAATATTAATCCCATCCCTGACATGATATTCATTTGATCTAGTTAATGAAAGACGCCCCTGAGTACGTCTTGCTGAATGTGTTATTCAAACTATTTTTCCAGTTAGCTTTGAACGTCCATCCAAGTTTATTGGTTCCTGTACCGCTTCCGAATGGAAACGATGTCAGGTTCCATTTCACCGTAACTACGGCTGTCTGACCACCTAGAATTGTCGATGGGGTGACACCGACTGTTCCACCAAAGGTCGCACCATTATTTGCTGCGAAGTTTCCGAATGAGCAGTTCAGTGCGTCCGAGACGCTGGCATTCGTGATTTTATACGACATTGTAACCACTAAACCATTCCTGCTGTAGGAAGTACCGGTGAGAGACATAACGATCGATCCAGTAGCCTGGGTTTTAAAGGTCGCGTTGGAGCTGCTTCCTAAATTACCAAATGGGCTGTCTTTCACATCGACTTTGTAGTTATAAACTGTGTTCTGGGTCAGGTTAGTGAGCAGAACATCGTGATGCGTTGATAGTAGGCCATCGGTTCCAGTAGATGAGTATGGCAGTGAAGCGCCATAACTCACTGTTGCGGTCGAAAGATCTGGTCCACTGACATTAGCCGTATCGAAACTGACAATCGCTGTCGTTACAGTGATGTTGTGAACATACAGGTTTTTGATCTGTACGGAACCAGCATTGACATCCGAGTTCTTCTTAAGAGGAATCTGTTTGAAGAGTGTGGCTGTTTTTGGTGGCTGTCCGTTCACCTGCACGATATTGGAGGCTACTGTAAGCCCAACAGTGATCGCACTAGGAATGTTATTCGGATCAAATTGGAACTTATAGACCTGCATGGCATCTTTTGATCCAGCATTCAGCAGTCCGCTTAGATCAGCGCCACCCTCATCAAACA
>JANXSG010000002.1 GCA_025352825.1 Chthonomonadaceae bacterium
AGTTTGATAATTCCCGTAATACCGAGTTCCCGCTCTACCTCTTCAATGGGTTTACCGGGGTGGTAGGCCGTTAGGCGCGTAATATTCTCGGCCACTACAGCCGCTTCGTTTACCATTTGTACCCGGTCAAGCATAACATTCGCACTCAATTTCACATCCTCCAGTCGATCTTATAACTGCATTTTACCACATCTTACAATGGCGAAGACTCTTCGAAGTGATTCAAGTATTAAAGAAGCATTTTAACCTCACCCCCCAACCCCCTCTCCCGTACTGCTCGTTCCTCGCAAGGGAGAGGGGGAGTTTCAATTTATTAATCTATCATTCTCCTATATCTTATGTATCAAATCCTTAATCTTATTACATCTGTCATAATTGCAAAAGTCGGATATACACGCATATTTCAGCCCTCACCCCCTGCCCCCTCTCCCAAAAACAGGAGAGGGGGTGACTTTAAATTGTTAGTTTCCAGTCTCCCACTTCGTGGGATATATAAATATATTAAGATCGAAAACTTAAATAATTTTGAAAAACCGATGCCATAGTCACCTCTCTCCTGTTTTTGAGAGGGGGTTGGGGGGTGAGATTAAAACGCCCCCGTACGATAATCTCATATCACAATCTATAGGAAAAAGAAACCGACGGTAAGAAGCTCCCCCTCTCCTGTTTTTGGGAAAGGGGGAGGGGGGTGAGGGCGTTCTAATCTTATAAGTTCAGAAAAAGGTAGGCAAAAGGAGCAACGAAGAGCAGGCTGTCGAAGCGGTCTAGCGCACCTCCATGCCCAGGCATGACAGTGCCAAAATCTTTTATTCCCAGTTCACGTTTGAGGGCGGATTCGAAGAGATCTCCGATCTGGCCAACAACACCAGCAATCAACCCCACCCCAACCGCCCTAAAAATTGGAAGATGAATCCAGAGGCCAAAGAGCACACCGACGACCACCGCTCCGATCAAGCCACCAATAGCGCCTTCAATCGTCTTGGCAGGGGATATTATAGGGGAGAGTTTATGCTTCCCGCATCCGCGCCCAACAAAATAGGCAAAAGTATCCGTAGCCCACACACATACCGCCACAAAAAGCATCAGCCAGGCGCCGCGATCCTCTCTACCAAACGGAGCCACAATAATACGCCCTGGCAGACTGCGCAACATGACGAAACCACTGAGTAGAACTCCTGTGTAGGCCATTCCCACCAGCCCGTACATTGTCCGCAAACTTCCAAGAGTCTTACCTCCGAAAGCCGCACGAATTGTCATCAGGCACATAACAGCGATAGAGCAAACCGCAATCAGTGTGAATAGCCGTGCCGTGTGGGACATGCCGGAAACGGGTGCCCGCGCCAAAAAGTAGTAGTAGGTGCAGAGCGGGAATATCACTCCAGCCCAAACCAGTGTAGGGTTGATCCAGGCCATGGCGGTGGTATTTGGGTTGGATTCCGCTTTGGTAAACTCCTCTGGATCGTAAGCGTTTATAAACTCGGAGGCGCAGAGCGCACAGAGAACAGTGACGGCTAGCGTATATGGAAGAGCTCCCCAGAAGCATATCCCTAGAAAAATCGCGATTCCTATCAGCCCGCTGATGAGGCGCTTGATCATTGCGGCGTTTCAGCCTCTTGCTCTCTCAAAGTCCTGCGTAGTAAAATCTCATCCGGTGCAAGCGTAACTTTGACCCGTGTCAGAATGAACATCGCAGTCAGCATGCAGACCGCACAAACAAGAAAAACGAGTCGATACCCTCCGTGGCCATGATTTATCAACAGCCCTGTAAACACCACTGTGACTGGCTGAGTAATGGAGAGCATCGTCGACTGAAACCCAGTATAGAACCCTACCTCTTCTCCAGGTATGAGATCGGTGAGAAGAGGGTAGACAGACGCCGCCTGAGCAGCATTCCCAATGCCGGCTACAATCATCACTCCAATTACCTGGTTTAGAGTGTGAATCCATAGTGCATTCACACAAGCAATGCCAAGAAGAACGAAACTGATGAAGATAACTCTTTTAGGACCGTACTTATCCGCTAACCAGCCAAATGGCAGTACCGCCGCAATTGTAGAAATTAGCAGAACGAACCCCATCATCTGAGCCTGACTATCGGTACAGTGGGTAATAGTTTCTACAAATATTGTTAAATTTGGAACAACAGCACCTATTCCCGCCCCTGAAACAGCAAATACTATCATCGCTTTGCCTGCCTGTTTAAGAGTGCGGATTCCCTTGAAAGCCTCTCGTATCTCTGTAGTAATCTTACGACGATGAACAACTCCTATGATTTTTGAAGGCTCTTTGACGGAAATACAAGTAATCAATGTGGTGGCAATCATCAGGCCGCCAACAATTAAAAACTGCAAACGAAAAATGAGGTTGCCGTGCCCAGTAATCCATAGTGCCAGAACAGGAGCGCTTAGAAGAATCGCGGCTTGGGCGACGTTTCCAAACAGGGACCAGACACCAGTGACTCTTCCGCGCTGCGGTTCAGGAGTGATATCCGGCATGAGCGCCTGGTAAGGATCGAAACCGATATTAAACAACACGGTGAAAAGGAATATACTGAAAATAATTCCACCGAGTCGAATGCCTGCAGGAAGACCACTCAATAGTGGAGTGAAGACAACGATCAAAGCTGTCAGCGTGAGAAACAGCAGCATGAATGGGCGTCGCCTGCCCCAGCGAGTTCGCGTATTATCGCTAAGGGATCCAACGATAGGCTGGATGATCGCCCCCTCCACAGAATGGCTGCTGCCCATCAAGCCCAAAAGTACGGCATTGCTGGTGTACTGTTTCAGAAAAAGAGGAAGCACATAGTTGTTGAATGAGAAAAAAGCTCCGCATCCAATATTGGCGATGCTGTAGCTGATGATAGTTTTTTTACTGAGGGGAGGCTGAGTTAGCTCAGGTTGAGCCTTCTTTGATTCTTCCGAAATAGGAGTAGGAGGATTCATAAAGGTGCATCCTCTAGCTTGCGGCCTAGTCGCTGAGCGTACAGATAGTCTTCAAGTGTATCTATGTCACAGCCCAGTTCTGGTGGAGCATCACGAACAGCACGGCCCCGCCATCCAAATACATCCTCACAACGATTTTCAATATCAGAAATAGACAACTGGCGTGTAATATATTTCAGAAGAAACATCGGCCCTAACATGCTAAATGTTTTTAACTGGTTTTTACGTGAATTGAATACCTCTTCAATTTTTTGCCGATGATTCATTATCACTATCGGATTTAATAGAAACAGGCAGCCCATCGTAGAAGCTCCATCTTTTAGTGGCACATACACCGACCCGCTCCTGGGATATGCCTTTTCATAGGATGTTGCTGTTATCACCGGCACGGATATGTCGGCATCTGGAGAGGAGTTCGATATGAACCAATTGATAGCATCCGGGGTTAGCATTGGTAAGTCGGAGGCACAAATGAGCACTTTCTGTTGATGCAAAGATTTAGATTCCAGAATCTTTTGGATCCCTAAAAAGAGATTTTCCGTGCCACTTTCTCCTTCCGGTATACACTCTGCACCGCAAGAAGCTGCTTCTTTCAGAACAGCTTCTGATCCGATAACCACCACTCTATTTACATATCCGCTCTGTTTCAAGCAGTTGATGGTGTTATTGAGCAGAGTTTGGCCTTGCCACATGGTGAGTGCTTTGAAATGGGTTCCAGCTGCTTGGGAAAAAGCCCCATCAATGGTTCCACCGGCAGGAAGTACGATGTCAAAAGATGTTGATTTCAGTGTGTTTACTCTATAATATTGTTGAGCGCCGGAAAGTGATGGTATGGGGTAATATGTTCCATTTCGGATGCTGCATTTCCTTCTGGAGCCAGAAATGAGCAACAGATAGGCGGCTAGTCCGAAAAGACATGCCGCCCATCTGCAAGAGGATTGCATGAGGTGATCCCTTTACGTCACGCACATTCACCGGTCCTGAGGAGGCTCGGAGGCCCGTATGCATGTGCCGGGAGGCTGAGGAAATGCACTTCGATTACCAACATGCGATTGTATCACGTCTGAAATAATGTGTCAAGTAGTTTTCTTGATCTTTCATCATTTTTTTTAATAAGCGAGTAAATTGCAAAAATCGGATGTATATGCATATTTCAGCCATCACCCCCTGCCCCCTCTCCCAAAAACAGGAGAAGGGAACTTTATATCATTGGTTTCCGGACTCCCGTTTCGTGGTATATGCGCTTATATTAAGATCAAAACTTTAACTATAGTTGAAAAACCGATGCCATAGTCACCCCCTCTCCTGTTTTTGGGAGAGGGGGCAGGGGGTGAGGGCGTGAAGAGTTTCTCAACTACTTCAAGAGTTTTTCAATTGACTGAGGAGTTATGTTTTTGATAATACTGCCTGTTTCGTAAGAGAAACGTGTATTGACAGGTACAATTTGTTGATATTCCCACGACTAACAATTCATTCGACTCAAGAAGGACTGCACGAGTAAAGGAATATATAATTGATTGGTATCTATCCACTCATAGCTCAGCGGAGAAGCCTTCGCTCGATTGACACTGAGAAATCTATACCCGAGGATCAGTTGTTTCGGCTTTTGGAAGCAGCAAGGTGGGCGCCTTCCACGGGAAATGCGCAGCCCTGGCGATTTGTAGTAGCACGTGAAAAGTTGACTCTAGAAAGAATGAGAAAAACGCTCAAGCCTGGAAACCAGTCATGGGCAGGCGCTGCCCCACTTTTGCTCGTGATATGTGCAAATCCCTCAGCTGATACCATTGCTGACGATAAACCTTACTATCTGTTTGACTGCGGACTTGCGGCTGAAAATCTTATTCTGCAAGGGATCTCTGAGGGGCTAGTGATGCATCCTATGCTCGGCTGGGATGAGGCAGCCGTCAAGACGGAACTATCGATTCCAGACGATAATCGTGTGGTGGTAATCATCGCGGTGGGGCATCCTGGCAAATTTGAGGATCTGCCCATTGATCTTCAGAAACGTGAAACCGCTCCCCGAGTCCGTAAATCATTGGATGAGATGGTTCACTACGAACGCTGGAAAGCCTGAAATAATTTATATACTTGACCAATTCGTGAGTATTATGAGGTAATTGGTTTTAATCCTGCGTATCCTGCATATCTCTGTTTAATAAAAATTTGGATATCTAGTAGAAATTCTCAAAACATCATGATCTTTCAAAGATATTGAACCCAAAAGCGTCAAATATTCTGTTTCCAGATGCAATATGCTTCCATCACTTAAAATTTTACTTGGTACTGCTGGCGATGGCCTTTCGGAAGCAATGCTGACTCTGTTTCATCAAAAGCAAAACCAGGCACTCATGATTTTGCCCTCATTAGAACAGGTGCATACAGTTGCGAATCAGTCATCAGTGCTGACGAATATGCCTGTTGCGGAGAACAAAGACAGATTTACCACATTCAGCGTGTTGGTGAAATCTATTAACGATCAAGAACGAAACAATACGCGCACCATCTCCCGAGCCCTCAGAAGGCTTGCTCTCATCGATATCATGCCACAGAAGATAAAATCAGGCGATTTCTTTGGTAAAATGCTGGATGCACCCGGCTTTATTCCAGCGCTTGCTGACAGCATTAAAGAGTGGAAATCTGCAGGATTAACCCCAGAACTGCTAAAGAGCTCTGCTTTCGATGCAGCAGCAAGACTTGAAAATCCCGCATACGCAAAAAAAGCGCTTGAGCTTGGTTCACTGTTTGAAGCATATGAGCTATTCCTAATAGAAAATCATTATCGGGATGAAGAAGACTGTATTTGGGCTGCCACGGAGCTTATAAGTTCCGACAAAGCTAAACTTCCTGATTCCGTGTCGAATGTTTTCGTGGATGGTTTTTACCGTTTTACACGAGCTCAACGATCTCTTCTCGCTGCCATAGCTAATCAAGGGCGTTCTTATGGTAAACTCCGCAATGAACTGATAGTATCTCTGCCTCATAGTTCGCGACGCCAACTTCTTTTCGCTGCTCCCGATCATACACTTCAGCTGCTTCGGGGCGAATTCGAAACACAAGAAACTGTTCTACCCCAGGTAAATGAAGTGTCGCATTCGGCGCTTTCCGTACTTAGCAATCGACTATTTTCTCATGAGGAAGCCCGCCATCCCGAAATAATAATCACCGATTCTGAAAAACTTAAGATTTTTGATGCTCCCAACCCCTATGTCGAATCTGAGATGGTTGCACGAGAGTTTCGCCGACTGCACGATGAAAACGATTTCGCATGGAAAGATATGACTATTCTTCTGCGCACTATGGGCGAATATGCCCCTATACTCAGCGCCGTTTTTGAACGGTATAAAGTCCCGATCGATATCGATGGGCCAGAAGTCATGGATCAAAACCCTGTGATCAAGACTATACTCTCATTCTTCGCTGTTGTTCGGCGCAGATGGCAGCGAGACGATGTACTAGATTTTCTCAAATCCAGCTACACCATTCCGGATAAGCTTCAGGTGGACAATCTCAAAAAACGAGCACGGAAAGATGCCATACGTGAAGGAAAAGATGCTTTTATTTCTCTCGTGAGTTTGGAGCCTGAATCTTCTCTCAATATGGCCATAAAAGAGATGTCCAGAGTTGATGCTCTGCTGACTGCGCACCCCATGGAGATGAAGCAGTTTGAAGAGCATGTGCGCGCAATATTCGAAGTTTTTGGCATCAATTATCACATCTCTCAAGGAGAGCATTCTCGACAGGAGCGAGATAGAGCGGCAATTCATACAGCCTACGAAGTGCTTGAAGCGATGACAGAGATAAGTCGAATATCAAGGCGCGGCCCAGTCAGCTGTGCCACGTATATGGATGAACTATCACATGCCTGGAGAGGCAAGGCTGCTGTCGCTTCTTCGTTGTCGGATCAGGTGCGTGTAGCCGAACCCTACGATTCAAGAAAACATCCCGTACGTATTGCTGCCGTCATGGGGCTGACCGAAAGGGGATTTCCGCGACGAATTTCGGAGGATCCCTTTCTGCGAGATGAAGAGAGGGAAATCCTCCACGAAGTGACCGGAATTGAACTGGAAGAGCTCAAATCCCGATCAGATGATGAAAGATTTTTCTTCTATCTTTCCGTTACTGCTCCTTCGGATAGACTCATTCTCTCTTTTCCTCGTTCCGCAGACGAATCGGATGCGCTTCCCTCGTTTTATCTGGACGAGGTACGCTCGATTTTTGAGTCAGAGAACAACAGTCCGCTAAGTCGGACACCAATTGTAGTTTCTCGAACTCTTGCAGACGTCGCTCCTCGTTATGAAGAGTGTGCCACAGAGGAAGATAGACTTCTTTCAGGATGTGCCGATCTGTTCGATCCCGGTATGGAATCGGATTTTAAGATTCGAAATGAAAAGCAGCAGTCCGCACGAAATCTATTAAGTCAACTATTACAAAGAGAAGGAATTGAACACAAGACGCGGGAGGTTCTCCAATCGCGTGGACTTCCCCATCTTCCGCGCCTTTTGATTCCTGAGAATAGCAAAAAATTCAGCCAAAGACGCTATTTTACAGTGACCGAATTAGAGACATACAGACTATGTCCATTTAAATATATGATCAGCAAAAGACTCAATCTCCGACCTGTGCAGGATGGTGCAGGCAGGCAGATTCAGGGTACGATTTTGCATACAGTACTTCGGGAATACTTCTCAAGAACGAAATCAGCATCATCTGATGCCAGTGCTGCTTCTCTAACCGATTCCGAACGCCTTGTAAAACTTCAATATGAGCTAGGCCAACTATTGATGGAAAGATTGAAGAACTTTCCTCTCGATGCCAGCCAGCACCGAATTCAGATGGCGCAGCGGCTTCTCTCCGACGCACTGAACAGATTTGCAGAGCGCGAACTTCAATTTCAATCTCGCTTTGGGATGACGCCCTCATACTTTGAACTTGGCTTTGGAAAGGTTCCTCCAGAGGATAATTCAGACGAAGAGATGGATTCAAAATATCGAGATACTGCTTCTGTTTTGGATGACCTCGCATTTACGAACGAGGATGGTACCTTCACGATAAATGTTTGTGGAAAGATAGATCGTGTTGATATTAGCGAAAACACGGATCGCGCCCTTGTAATAGACTACAAACTGGGCCAATCGCCTGAGTATAAAGCGATGCAGAACGGAATATCGCTTCAGATGCCTCTTTACATGATGGCGCTGGAAAGAATATTTAATCTCAAGCCGATTGTCGGGTGTTATGATACCACAGAAGAAAAGGGGCGACCCCGTATTTTCCGTCTTGAATTAGGGGCTCCCAAACAGTTTGGAGTTATGGCTGGAGTTGATAAATCCACTTCTGTAACTCCTTTGAATCGTGATCAGTATGCTGATCTTATCAAAACCGCAGAAGCCGCCTCCCTCAGAATTGCCACAGATATCGCCTCGGCACGTGTGGCGGCGACTCCTGGAAACCACTGCCGATTTTGTGATTTTAGTGACATCTGCCGAACAACTGCCATCGATGGTCACGATGGGGAACCTCTGATACCAATAACCACCAAGGTACAAAGTCACTAATAAATTACGAAGCATAAGTGATATTGATAAAATCAGTTTTCGTATGAAGTAATTAACAAGACTTATGGAGAACTTAATTTGAGTATCCATACCGTGCAGAGTGTATAGATTTTATATTGCTGGTGGGAGTGTGCATGATGGCATCACATTTAGGCAGTCGCATTACTGGTCGTCGTGAATTTTTGAAATGCCTTGGGTTTAGCTCGGCTGCCTTGAGCAGTGGCCTGCTGACAAACAAAGCGATGGGGATAGGAATAGGAGATAAACAGTTGATAGTGAAACCTACCCTTCAGCAGGTAGCATGGCAGGAATCGGAACTGACTATGTTTGTGCACTTTGGAATGAACACCTTCACCAATCGTGAATGGGGCGAAGGCAGAGAAGATCCTAAGCTGTTCAACCCAACTGCACTAGATGCGCATCAATGGGTGCGTACTGCCAAAGAATCCGGTTTTCGATACATAATCCTCACTGCCAAACACCATGACGGATTCTGCTTATGGCCAAGTAAATATTCTGAACACAGCGTGAAGAACAGCCACTGGAAGAACGGAAAAGGTGATATTGTTCGTGAGTTTGCAAATGCCTGCCATTCAGCCCATATGAAAATGGGAATATACTTATCTCCCTGGGACCGACACGAACCATCATACGGAGACTCGCCGGCATACAATCGCCACTACATTAATCAGATGACAGAGCTCCTAACCAATTACGGTGACGTGGCCGAAGTGTGGCTGGATGGCGCAAATGGCGAAGGCCCTAATGGCAAGAAACAGGTCTACGATTTCGATGCGTTCCAGTCGACTATCCGCAAACTTCAGCCGAACGCAGTTATATTCGCCCCAATCCAAATGAACCCGGACATCCGATGGATTGGCAACGAGGATGGAAGTGCGGGCGACCCTTGCTGGTCGACTTTCGACACGGAGAAATTCATCGCTGTAGACAACACAGAAGGCTGGGGCGCGAAGGAGGAGGCGATGTATCAGCATGGTCATCCGGGTGGCAGCAGATGGATGCCCGGTGAATCGGATGTCTCCATACGGCCAGGATGGTTCTGGCACGAAGATCAGAATAACCAGCTCAAAACAGTTGATCACCTGATGGATCTCTATTTCAAATCGGTCGGCAGAAACAGTCTTCTCCTGCTGAATGTTCCGCCTAATAGGGAAGGTCTATTCTCAGATGGAGATGTGGCACGGCTTCACGAGTTCAAAGCCGCCAGAGATCGCGCCTTCGCGAATGACCTGACTCAAGGAGCGAATGCGACAGCAGAAAGTACAGCCGGCAACCATAAGCCTGCAAATATACTGGACGGAAAGCCAAGTACCTATTGGATGCCTCGTGATGCGTCGGATAGTTATTCTCTTAAAATCGATTTAGGTAAAGAAGTATCTTTCAACGTGGCACTCATCGAAGAGTTCATTTCTGAGGGGCAGTGCGTGAAGGATTTCCATCTGGAAGCCGCGACTGATGCAGGCTGGAAAGAGATCGCCAAAGGGGAAACCATTGGGCATCGCCGCCTGCAAAGGTTCGATGTGGTCACTTCCAGCAAAGTCCGAATCACCTTCTCAAACTCGCTCGCGACTCCAATGATTAGAAGGTTCAGCCTTTATAAAGTGTAATATTAATTCACCTCACCCCAACCCCCCTCCCAGATGCTCGTTCCTCGCGAGAGAGGGACAAATGCTCGGTTGAGTCACCCCCTCTCCTGTTTTTGGGAGAGGGGGACGGGGGGGGCTAAACGATGTGACTAAATAGGGAATTCTCAAAGCGATCGGAGATGGGCTTCGCAATTTCAGACTGGTACTTTAGTGCCGTGTCTTCCTGGATGGGTTTCAGCCCCGGCGTCAAACGTTATTAATCTGCCTCATCTTCTTCATCGTCACTTGAGGATCCGCTCCATCGTATTATCACGGGTGGGAATTCGGGAATGTGAAGTTTGCTGTAGCCACTTGTATCCGGCACTCGGAATACGACGGAGCAGGCAAGTGAGAGCCTTTTTGTGTCCGGATTTGCTGCAGCCTGAATATGCAGATTATGGCCCTCAGCCAGCATCTTCGCTCCTGGAAGATCAAGAGGGACACCAATAGGCAATAACTGCTCTTTTCCTCCAGAACTACCAGATGAGGTTTCGAGATGAATATCATTTAATGTAAGTACAAACGGCGGATGATCATCACTCGATTCACTATTATGAATAGTAAATGTGATCTCCAGGAAACTGGTCTGGTTAGCCGAAGATTTCACCTCAGTCTTTTTATCCTCGTAATGTCCGAGGAATCGTACGATCTCCGCATTCGTTACGAGCAGTTCCAGTGCGCCATTCAGGGATGGAACTTTATCACTGATACGATACCGCCTGAGCAAGCCTTCACCACCAAGAACAAATCTATCCATCCAAGCCAGACTGCGGCGTATCTCATCCAGCCGATGATTAGGTTCGCGAATACCGTGCTTCTCTCGTGGATAGTGCACAAACTGAGTCGTCACTCCCCGATGCCGCAGAGCCTGATACATCTCTTTTGAGTTCGAAATATAGGTGTTGTCATCATCGTCACCGTGGATGATAAGGGTGGGAGTCTTCATATTTTCGAGATAGCTCCCTGGAGATAGCTGGCGGTAGATCTCAGGATCTTCCCAGTAGTAGGCGCCGAGATAGTCGTTTGCCCAGCCCGATAGATCGGAGTTGCTGTAATCGGTGGTCAGATGAAAAATACCAAATAACGAAATGGCTGCCCGAAACCGATCGGAATGGCCGATGATCCAGTTCGTCATATAGCCACCATACGAGCCACCCATCACGCCCATACGGTCCGGATCGGCAAGTCCGCGCTCGATCAGGCTATCCACTCCCGCCATGATGTCTTCGTAGTCACCGCCTCCTAGATCGCGTCTGTTAGCAATGGCGAAAGCGTTTCCATACCCCTCACTGCCTCTGAAATTGGGCTGAAGAACCATATATCCCTCAGCAGACCATACGGGGTGCATTCCATAACTGCGCAGTGTGTTTGTCGAACGGGACTTCGGCCCGCCATGAATCTGCACAATAAGCGGATACTTCTCGCCTTCTATATAGCCGACAGGATAGGTGAGAACGCCCTCTATGGTCAGTCCATCACGGCTCTGCCAGTGAACTACCTCCTGCTGAGGAATAATATTGCTCTCGGTGATATGGGTATTGAGTTTAGTAAGGTAGCGCACTACATCTTCGACCCGGCGGAGCTTCAGTTCCGGAAGGCAGTCGGAGGTCTCTTCCACAAAGGCAAATTGGGAGCTATGGTGATCCAGCGCTAGCGAAGCCCGCTCACCAGACAATCCTAATGATATTCGCTCAAAATTCCCTGGATATATACAGAATAGTTCAGACCCCGTACCGGATGCCGCGACTGCATAGATATGTTCATCATGCCGAGACCACTCGAATTCACCGATATCGAGATTGAATTCGGGCGGAGTGACGAGGGAAGCTTCCACTGGACCAGCATCAATTTCACTATTGCATATAACCTGGAACAGTGATTCGCGGGAATACGAGAGCTGCGGATCGAGCCAGGAGAGAAACGCAATACATGATCCATCGGGTGACCATCGGATATTGTCTTTTCCACCAAATCTATTGCACAGCAGCCTCTTCGACTTACTTTCAATATCCAACAGCCAGAGATCGACTCGATGATAGTCGTTCCACTCCCCGGAATAGTTTGTGGCGTAACAAAGTTGGGAACCGTCCGGTGAGATCCTAAAGTCTTGAACGCCATAGTCGAGGGTAGCAATGAGCGATGGTTTTCGCTCCTCGGCTTCCACTTTCCAGAACTGTTTGCGCTGTTTCTCATCATGTTCCACCACTGGGTCGATCTTGTTATGTTCTCTATCCACCTTACGCACGCTCTCAATTGGCTGAGGGCGAGGCTCCAATGTCAAGAAGATCAGCTCATCACCATCCGGTGTCCATTCATACTCCAGCACACCCTCTTTCGCAGAAGTGGCTTTACGGGCTTCCCCCCCCTCTACCGGAAGCAGCCATATCTGATCGCTCGGTTCCTCCTCGTCATCATCATCTGCAATGGGTTCAGATTCATCGATACGACGGGAGAGGAATGCAAGATATTTCCCATCCAGCGACCATTTTGGGGAGTGTTCCCCGTCATGCGAGAATGTCAGCTGCCGGGGAGGAAAGATAGTTTCCACCTCGAGATCACTGCTTTCCGAATCGGGTTCCGGGAAGGTGGCATCAGTGATCCAGATGTGTGAGACATTCCGGCTTACATCAAAGCCGGATTCGGTTACTGCGAATGCAATCCTCTGGCCATCGGGAGAGAAAACCGGATCGCTAATTCGTTTGGCTTCCAGAAGGGTGCGAGGAGTGAATCGCTGTCGTGGTTTCGGGGAGTTTTCGATGAGTTTTGACATTCACAGATTATAGACGAATTCAGAGTATATTCGCAAGCATTTTCAAGTTAATCCATATGAGCTGGAAAAAGATTTGATATTTGGATAATTAACCGCGAATTACGCCAATTTCGCGAATAGACAGGTTAACCTTGTACCCTTTAATCATTCAATCTCACACTAGTTTTAGAAAGTATAATCATAAATAAAAATCAAAATAATCTATTCGCGAAATTAGCGTAATTCGCGGTTAATTTAAAAGAGCTTCGATAAATGGAATTTCATATCGAAGCTTTATAAGTTGTAATATATCAAATAGTTTTAGGTCGGTCATGTTAACCGTTTTTGGCAGCGAACTCATTTAGGTAGTCCGCCAGAGCCATACATCCATCCACAGGGAATGCATTATATATAGATGCTCTAAAACCACCAACGTTTCTGTGTCCTTTGAGACCATCCATTTTACGTGCTTTCGCGTCATCGAGAAAAGATTTTTCGAGATCTATATTTTTGATACGGAATGTTACATTCATCAGTGAGCGATCTTTTTTATCGGTTACTGCCGTATCATACATATCTGGATGAGCATCCAGAGCATCGTAAATGAGCGCCGCCTTTTCACGATTACGCCTATCGATCGCGGCCAACCCGCCTTGCTCTTCGATCCATTTCAAGACAAGGCCGACCACGTAAATGGGGAAGACGGGCGGAGTGTTATAGAGCGAATCCGCGTTAGCGTAGGTCTTGTAGCTCAATATTGCCGGGATGTCAGAATTCGCCTGTTCCAGATAATCTTTACGAGCAACTACCAATGTTACTCCAGCTGGCCCCGCATTCTTTTGCGCGCCGGCATAGATGAGATGATATCTGGAATAATCAACACTGTGAGAAAGGATATCGGAAGAGGCATCCGCTACAAGCGGGACACCTTTGGTAGAATCTGGCCCATCCCACTCGGTGCCTTCTATCGTATTGTTTGTGGTGATATGAATGAATTTTGCATCGGGTGTCAGATTGAGTTCATTAGGAATATAGGAATGGTTCCTATCTTCCGAACTGGCAGCCGTGTGGATATTGCCAAAACGCTTGGCCTCTCTTATTGCTTTGATCGCCCATTCACCAGTATGTACGTAGTCTGCGGTATCTCCGAGATTCAGAAAATTCATGGGGAGCATGGCAAACTGCATGCTAGCGCCGCCACCTATAAATAGCGCGGTGTAATCATCAGTGGAAAGCCCCATCACACGCAAAAGCCGTTCTCGTGTCTCGACATGGATAGCCTCGTAATCCTTTCCCCGATGGCTAACTTCGAGTATGGACATACCAGAGCCATTGATTTCAATCACACCTTGACTGGCCTTCTGAAGCACAGATTCTGGAAGTATTGCGGGCCCGGCGCTAAAATTATATATACGGTTCAAAGTAAATTGCACTCCTTTGTTGCTCTCATTAATAATTTGAAAACTGCTTAATTTGCGGCGGGGGTACGTTCAGTAAGTACGGGAGGTACCCAATGGTCGAAACGAAGTTTCCAGGGCATCAGCAGGGATTCCAGGATGACACTTCTAGAAATCTTTGATTTCCCGTGGGTTCGGTCGGTGAAAATTATTGGAGTTTCAACAATTCTCATTCCTGCTCGGATGGCCCTGGAAGTCATCTCGACCTGAAATGAGTAGCCCTCCGATTTTATTGAAGAGATATCTATAGACTGCAGCGCTCTTCTTGTCCAACATCGAAAGCCTGCGGTGGCATCCTGAATGGGAATATCGGCCACACGCTGCACATACCAACAGGCGAAACGGGACAGCATCAATCGACTCCGCGGCCAGTCTCGCACACCTCCACCGCTGCAGTAGCGTGAACCGATAACAAGATCGGTAGCTTGGCACTTTTGAATTAAGGTGGGAAGATATTTTGGATCGTGGGAAAGATCAGCATCCATCTGAACGACTGTATCGTATCCGCTGTCCAATGCAATCCTAAAACCGTCTCGGTATGCTCTTCCCAATCCTCTTGGTCCAGATCGGATGAAAACCTGGTGGTGTGAATATTCTGGATTATTCAGCAAAAGGTGGGAAGTAATATCTGCGGTACGATCTGGGGAATTATCGTCCACAAATAGTACATGCGCATTTGGTGCATAGAGGCTAAGCTGCTGAAGCAGCGTATTAATATTGAGCGATTCGTTGTATGTGGGAATAACAATAAGCGTGTTCATGAACCTATATTATACCCGGTACAGATAGTTTAATTACCTCACCCGCCGACCCCCTCTCCCATCTTGCTCGATAGCTCGCAAAGGAGAGGGGGAACAATACACTTGATTACCGTATTATTGGAATATGTCTGAGCTACATCTCGATAGTCTATCTTGCACGTATTCTTGATACTTCATATAAGCATTTGTAATGTGTCTAAATCTCCCCCACTTCTTTGCGAGCTATCGAGCAAGATGGGAGAGGAGGTCGGGGGGTGAGGTAAAACAGACAAAACAAAAGCCCACAGCTTACGCTGCGGGCTTTTGAATATTATTCTGGCGACGACCTATTTTCCCGGAGGGTTGCCCCTCGAGTATCGTTGGCGCATGCTGGTTTCACTTCCGTGTTCGAGAAGGGAACGGGTGGGTCA
>JANXSG010000014.1 GCA_025352825.1 Chthonomonadaceae bacterium
GCTTTTTCACGAGCCTGAGCGAATACGGGGAAAAGGATAGCTGCCAGTATCGCGATAATTGCGATAACCACTAGGAGCTCAATCAGTGTAAAACCATTGCGTCTCATGCGCTGACCTCCGTTCGAGAACATTAGTGATGATAAAAGTCCGGCTTACATTAGAGATTTTCTAATCAAGCGATTCTAGGCGAAAGGGGTTCTCCTTTCTAAGTGCAGATAGTGCATCGGGAACTATAGTCAAGCATGAAATCATACTCTAACAGCATTGCGATGATTTTTATCAAACTGTGTTACGTTACACTGCCGAACCTGGACTTGATTATTATATGAAATTAAGTTAAAATATACGTTCATAAAATTAAGATAAATGTATATTTTCTTCGGCATCGGGTTTAGGAGTATTTTAATTATGCATTACTGGTATCCGGAAGGTTCTACAGCAGGGTTCTATTTTGGCGGGCCAGACGAAGAAGTACCCGAACTTCATCATGGGGGCGAACTGAGGCTGCCTCAAAAATTCTCTGTGGAAAACCATACGCATCACTGCTGGGAGTTTCATCTGCAGGTTCAAGGCAGTATGCGCTGGATAGCGGAAGGAAAAAGCTACGATGTGACAGCGCCCGCATTTATTGCTATCCCACCCGAAATTACTCATTCTATACCAGAGTGTCTTGACAGCAGTCAGCATCACTACTGGGCCGGAATCGACATCGGCACTCTGATGGCTGGTGTACCCGAAATATCTGAGGTATGGCAGCATTCTAATCCCGTACACATTCTGCAGGCAGAAACACTCAAGCCAGCCTTTAGAACTCTTATCAGAGAAGTAGGGATGCTGCTTCCAAAACATCGTATTGGGCTAAAAACTGCGCTCACCTATCTCGTTATCGAGGCAACTCGCTTGGTTGAAGGAGAGGCATCTCCAGAAAACAGCATGATTTTTAGACGCCCGTATGTGCAGCATGCCCTGGAGTATCTTGAAAGACAGCCGGAAAAAAACTGGACACTCCGCCAGCTCGCCAAGTTAGTGAGTGTGTCGCCGCATCATTTAGCCGAAACTTTTACTCAGGAAGTGGGAATTCCACCTCACCAGTATCTCATTCGGCTGAGAATTGAACAAGGCAAACAGCTCCTCTCCCAGAGCGATACCTCAATTACCGAGCTTTCTGCGGAGCTCGGTTTCTCGTCCAGTCAGCATTTTGCCACTACTTTCAAACGCCTCACCGGGAAGACACCTAATCAGTATCGCGTAGAGGCTCGCGGCTCAATACATTTATGTACCGAATAGTTTTTTATATAACGACTGCTGTTGGTTCAGGCTATCCATGAGTAATTTGTGGTGTGCTTCTACGGGTGTCACCGTTTCAATAGGAGCAGCAGCGCCGATTGTGATATCAGGTATAAGACCAACCGCTTCCATCGCGAGAACGGCAGCTCCCCGGCTGCTCGCTTCTGATTCCGCAGCCATACTAAGTGGGCGTCCCAGTGCATCCGCAAAGATTTGAGCCCACGCTTTCGACCGGGAAAGCGCTCCGCCGGATACCACAATCTCCTCACTCTCTGGAAAAAGCTTCTTAAGCTCAGCGCATGCGAGTGCAAACCGGAGCGCGACAGATTCCATGCAGGCCTGTGCAATATCAACCTGGCTAGTGTTCAGCTTCAAACCGCCAATGGTGCCCTCAGCGTTTGAATTCCACCCCATACTGCGTTCACCCGCCAGAAAGGGAAGAATCGTAAGCCCATGAGAGCAGGGTGTACGATTCTGCAGTACCGTTTCTAGCTTTTCCAGTGGAGGCAGCTGCAGTGTTCGCTGCATCCAGCGAATCAGGTTTCCTCCATCGCTGAAGGCTGCTCCTATAAGGGAACGCTTATTGTCAGCGCGATATCGCCACAACCCTTTCGGAAGGATAAAATCGTCCTTCAATTCCGTACCTAATACACGTATAGCGCCTGAAGTGCCGAGATTGATAGCAAAAGAACGTGAAGAAGTACAGCCGCTGCCGATATTTCCACACGCACCATCCCCCACAGGAAGCAGAAATGGCACGTTTTTGAGAGCTGGCCACTTCTGCGCGAACTCAGGCAGGAGCCCCTGTACCAGTGTGGTTTCTTTAGAAATACTGGTCAAAATGCTTTCGTCACATTTCAATTCTTGCAGAAGCTGCCGATCCCAGTCACATTCTGCCTGGTTCATCAAACCAGTGCCAGATGCCATGGATACCGACAACTTGAGTCCATCCGCACCAAACAGACGCCAGCAGATATACTCACCCGGTGAGACCCAATGGGCAGCTCTTTTGAAAAGATCCGGCAGATTGTCGCGGTACCAGATCAATCGCGCCGGATAGTACGAGGGATGGAGTACACAGCCTGTTCTCTGATGGATCTGATACTGATCAAGGGAGTTACGGAGGATTTCGGCGATATCTGCGGAGCGTGTATCGGCCCAGCTCATGATGGGAGTAAGCGGGCGAAAATTTCGGTCAAGCGCGAGGAGGCCATGCCAAAATGAAGAGATTCCGACAGCAGCAATGCGCTGTGCTCTCTCTCCCCACTTTGCAGCTGCCTGATCCAAACACTGCGATATATGCTGTAAAATCAGTTCTGCCTCTATTTCAGAACCGCCTTCCTCACTAGTCTGCATCTCATACTGAATTTGGGAGGTGCATTCGGGAATCTCGACAGCTTGTAAATTCCATAGAATTGCACGGGAGGAAGAGGTGCCAATATCGAGGCTGAGTGTGAGATCGCGATTAGGCATGTGTTTATCGCCAGTTCGGTGGTACGTGGAATTCGGAGTCGCCTAGGAGCATCTGTATCTGATTGATCTGACCGGCGTGGTACGCCATATTCCGGAGGGGCATAATCATCATATTTGAACCAAGAATTTCACCTCGGGGATGGGAGTACATCTTCGCTAGTGCAGCATCGTCCAACTGTCGTATGACAGAAGCCAATTCTGCAGCACTGTCAATGAGCGCTTTCTGAGCAGAGGCGGCATCAGCAAACAAAAGATCGGGAGGCGCACCAGGCGGAGCATTATATACTTCGCCACGAAAAAGCTTCGCCATCCCAAGATTTACCTGGACGCACTCACTCACCTGCTGCAGCGGAGATCGTGACCCTTCACTTCCTGGCATTTCTGGCTTCCAGTTAAGTTTTTCGGGATCTGTCGTAGCCATAAAATGTGCCAGGCCAGCTGCCATACGTTCCGTCTGATTTGCGAGATACTCTGTCACTTTCATAACGCCGAATCCTTCTCGTGAAAAATAGCAAGCTCCGAGCACACCCTAAAACTTGAATCGGAAACTTTCTCGACCGCAGTCATAGAGAGGCTTGAGGGTTTCTACTGCATGCACTGCTGCTGCTGGAAATTCTGAGGCAGAGGCCACCAATGGCAGCTCTCGCGGGAACTGAATACCGAAAATTGCATGCTGACCTTTGATTCTCAGCATACGCTCACCAAATTCTTTGAGTCTGCCAGATGTTACCTGAGTTCCGAAACTGGGAAGCCCCAATTTATTTTCTATGGAATAGGCGAAAATTTCCGGGTGGCATTTGAAATATCTCGAGAGCGATGCAGAATTTTTGGTCAGGTTAAGAGCGAAAAGCAGTTTATCCTCGGCATAGTCTTCCACAAAAACAGTAACTCTCATTTTTTCGAGGCTGGCCGCAACTCGGATATGGACGAATGGTTTGTAAGCACGGGACGATCTGGAGAATGCTACCCAGGTCTCCACCGGGGCATTCACTGTGCGTCGAAGATGCTGCGCTACGTGAGGATGCATCTGTTCGTCCAGAGTTTCAGAGATTGGCTCCACAAGAACCTCTCCGACAGAAGCCAGTTTTGGCTTAATCTGAGCGCGCAGGAGAGGCATCCGTGCAGCAAAACCTGGCACATCGAAGATATCAAAATCTGCTTTCTCGAACCCTTCGAAAGGAGCTATTTCGATCTTTTTTTTGGTCGTGGACTTCAATGCGGCGGACATGCGAAACTCCTATCAATCTGGATACATATTTACTGATCGCTTGTTTTTGCTGTACTTTTATCGGCCTTGTTTGCATTGGCTGCAATCTCGGCCTGTTCAACGGTATCACGATAGTTCTCCCAGGCAGTCTGCACTTTGCCATCAACCACATCCCCAGAGTGCGTGTAGATTCGATATCGAAGCCGAAGGGGTTTACGAGGAGCTATTACAATCGGGTCTTCCTGAAAGAAACCATAATTTGGAGATACAGGGCCGTAGTCTCGGGTGAACCAGGGAGTGGGAAAATCTGGGTTGTTGGGATGATCGAATATCGCAACCCCACATGTCTGCCTTCCCAGTTTACCTGAGCTGTCTATCCACGGAGAGCGCTGTTTGTATGTTTCTCGCTCGTTCTTTTTGCCATCTGCGTTGGTGATAGTTCCCCCAGTTTTAACTGTCAAACCTTCTGCCATGCGCAGGTGAGGGATTCCAGCCTCGTTTGTAGGGAGCAGGTTTACAGCAGCGGATACAGGAGAACGAAGCGTGATTTCAAAATCGAAGATGCGATTTTCAGGAGAGCCAGCATAGAAGGTGAAGGTGCGTGTGTCGGTAAGTACTGTGTTTCCTTCTGCGGATACCCAATCACATAATTCCGTGAAACTTCCGAGTTCTTCAGAACTGGTGATATTATCAAATTTTTTATGGATTATTCGCCCGGAGTTGTGTCTTTCGAGCCAGCAATCGACTTCATCGACCCTGCCATGCCCTACCCAAAAACCGTGATGATGCCTGTGATCTGTAGGTGCATCGGCAAGCATTGATAGTCCGTTTGCGGCACGGAGCGGGTAGAGATAGGGTTTCCATCGTGGTGCGCCAAACTGATATCTGGCATACTCCTGCCCGCTAATTCGTACGATGAGCTGCCCATTATCTTCGATTATTTCAACCATAACCAGCTGTTACCCCCTTCAACCTATCCATTGTACCTCTAAATAGACTGAGGAAGGAAGAGTTAAGGATGGAGTGTATCTTTCTCTGCGAGTTGATAATAGCTAAATTGTCCAGTCCTCAAATATTAAGTCAGGAACACGTGCAAAATCACGCGCGTTTCTAGTGTGTAAAGTAGCATTATTTGTAAGAGATATGGCAGCTATCTTCAAATCTTGTATCCCTATTCTAATTTTCTGGTGCTTGAGTTCATCAAAACGTGCAGCGGCGTTAGCATCAAAATGAAGCATTGTCATCGAGCAGTATATGGAGAGGTTAGTTGCCAGAGAGTCGTATGGAAGGATGAACTGCGACCCTGACAACATCCGCGCTACCTCTGCCAACCAACCACGCATTTGCTCCTCGTAAACGACGATACATGTAACAATCTCCTCCTCAGGAATTGCATTCAATCGCAGTTGTAGTCGTAGTGCTCCAGCTCCACCTCGACGAAGTATTGTCATGTGATCGGTGTCGACAATGAACATCATTCATTGTATTTCTCGTCGATCGGCCGGTCAGAATACCGCCATTCTTCACCGAGACGGACAGCCTCAGCAAAGTGGGGATTATTTGAATCGATGCCTACAAACCATTTCCACCTATGCTTCTTTGGATAACCGTTACTTATTTGTAAAGACAATTGATCCTTTACATCTTGAATATCGTTTTCCAGTTTTTCCACGCGCGCTTTTAAAGTTCCATTTGCCATAGGTGCCTTGCTCCTTATTGACATTCATAACAATTTATAACACACCCGATATATGAACTGTGCTGTGTGATTCGTGCTTTCTTGAATATCGATTGAACTAATAACAAGCGTCCTCCTCAGGCATTGGGTGTTCTCACATTCAATACTGTGAGATGTGAATATTCAGGTTTATAGGAGAGTTAATACTCGCAACTCAATTTGTAAGTGCAGCGGCATCAGGCCAAAGATGATAACTCTGATCGACCGGGACAGAAGAATAGTGGTTTTTTCGACCATCGGGCCAGATGACCTGGATGGAATCTATCTTTGTGTTTTCTCCCAATCCAAAGTGCAGATCGGGAGAGTTAGATGAGAGATAGCTGCCGCTGGAGCGAACCTCAGCGATGTATTTGAGCTTACCCGCAGTGATTTTTACACGTGCACCCACTGCAGGACTACCAAATCGTTTATTCTCGCATTTTAAAGTGAGCCAGTGGTATGATGGCGCAGAGTCATTGTGGAGCAGTAAGGGAACTCCCTCATCGTCGACAATCAGCATATCCATGCGTCCGTCGCCATCGTAATCTCCTATGGCAATACCACGACCAACAATCTTGCGGTTAAAAACTTCGCCACAGTTGGCGCTGACGTCGGTAAAATGGCCGCCTTTATTCAAGAGGAGCTGAAGGGATTGTGCATATGTCTGTTCGCTATCCAGCTTTTCTATCTCACTCTGCACATGGCCATTTGTTAACATTATAGAAGGCCAGCCGCTGTTGTCAACATCAACAAAGGCGGCGCCAAATGCAAGCGCTTTAATCGTAGCGCCCCCAAGCCCAGACGGGTAACTTACCTGAGTAAACCGCCCGTCTCCATCGTACTGATAGAGACTTTTCGGCTGTGAGGCGAAGTCGGCAACAAGCAGATCAAATCGCCCATCGCCATTATAATCGCCCCAATCAATCCCCATGCCCGACTGTATCAGCCCATGCGCATCATACGCGACTCCCGATTCGATGGCCCGGTTTACATACTTTCCCTTTCCCTGACTGAGATAGAGATCCCCGGGTTTCTGATCATTTGCGATATATAACTCTGGCTTACCATCATCGTTGAAATCACAGAACATGCATGCGAGGGCGTTCCCATGGGCATCGCTCATTCCAGATTCTTGAGTTATATCTTTGAAATGCCCATTTCCTAGATTGCGATAAAGGGAGCCTTTTTCAGATGTATATGTCAGCGGAGAGCACGCAGTTATTACTTGACTTCCGTCCAGCCCAAGCATCGAACAGAGTTGAGAACTCGAAGAATTGAATAGAACATACCTGCATACGTACATTTCTAGCTTGCCATCCCCGTCGACATCTGCCCATGCAGAGCTCGTAGTCCAATCGTCCCTTCCGCGCGCTTCCAGACCTGAGCCTGATGTGACATCACCGAAAGTGCCATTGCCCTCATTATGATAAAGTATTGTTCGACCGTAACCCGAGACATAAATATCCGGGCGTCCATCGTTGTCGTAGTCAGCAACCGAACATCCTAGCAGAGTTGGCTGTCGTGGCGCATTGGGAAATGCTTTATCAGTAACATCTTCGAAAGTACCATCACCTTTATTTCGATAGAGCAAGCAATGATCGTTACCCACCAGCAGGATATCCAGCTTACCATCACCGTCGTAGTCAAGAAATGCACAGCCGTGCCCGATGGTATCCAGGATGGTGAGTCGTTCAACACTTTTATGCCCCCAACGGTATGTAATGCCTGCCGAAAGAGATGCATCATGATAAGCGACAGGACCTGCAGCTACTTTTTTTGGTGGTGGAATGGGAGGTGGATGATTTTGGCCACATCCGCAAATTAGCAGTGGAAGACCAAGCAGGATTAGTAGTGTTTCCTTGAAAAATAGTTTCATTTGGGGGCGTTCCCCTGCGATGTACCAGTCCGGATCTGCTGCAATCGAGTTTTCATTATGGTATCATATTGGTCGGTGACTTTTCGGGCCATGTCCGACTTCCCGATGCTTGCGTAACATTGGGATAGCAGTAGATAAGGGAAGTGGGTAAAAGGTTCTAATCGGATGGCGCTGTTCAGATCATTAATAGCTAGTTTAAAACGTCGCTGGGCCATATATATCTGGCAGCGAGACCTGTAAACTTCGGCAGTCGGATGAATCTTCCAGGCTTTATCAGCCTGGTCTTCCGCTGTCTTAAGCCCAGAGGGAGACGAGTCCATTCTCATTGTCACCAGTGATAATATCGCGAGTGCATCGGAATCCGAGGGCTGCTTGGTCACAACCTGAGTTAGCGCACGCTTCGCTTCTGAAAGATTGCCTTTACCCGCGTAAATTATTCCTAAAGTTCGTTGAGTCAACATGTCGTTTGGATTGAGCTCTGCCGCCTTCAAAAGTGGATTCAAGCTGCGGCTTTTCTCACCAGACATGTAATATATCAGCCCTATCCTCTGCCAGGATTCTGCATCCATGGGATTGAGTTTGACAAGATGCTGGAAGCCATCAATAGCGTTCTGCCTGTTGTTCTCACGCACATCCAAGTAGGCCAGCCCGCGCAAGGCATTAACCTCATCAGGGTCATGTTTGAGAGCTGATCCGAATAGTCCTCTAGTTTCTGGTGCGTGCATACCAGCGGCAATTACTCCGAGCCATGCATAAGGTCTGCCGTCGGTTGGCGCTAACTCTTGAGCGTGCTTGAGTACTTGATTGGCCTCATCAAAACGCTTTTCTTGAACGAGCTGTGCTCCCCATTCGATCTGAGACTCGGCATTGTTAGGCTGTTCCTGGGCGCGTCGAGATAATTCGACTGCACTAAGAGGCGGTGTCGAATCTGCTAGATGTTGGGTCCGCCAAACCAATACAGCCACAGCAATTACGATCACCACGACGAGGATCGATATGCGTTTTCTGGATAGTCCTGAATCGACAGGCACTTCTGTTCCGTCGGAAGTAGTCTTGATTCGCAATAAAGAGAGTTCCCTTTTCAGCTTCTGGCAGGCAGGCTTATTTGTAACGATAATACATTAATGTGTCAAGATGATATTTTCACTAATCTGTCAAGATGATAGTTTCACTGATTGGTTTGGCTAACAGTACAAAAACAATAACTCAATTATCAGCATTTGTGAGAAATTCATTTGCCAGGCAGACGTTTTCCTCGACCATATTATCTTTGTCACCTCGATGCATCCCGACATTAACCACGTCGCCAGGCTTGATATTTTCATAGGCATACTCGAATGCCATCCGAGCATCAATACGTCCAGCACCCATAATCTTATAACCTATACAAGGCTGCTGAATCTCTTTGATACAGGTAACTGCCCGAAACATATCTGCGAGACTGAACTTCTCTCCCTCTCCGTTATGTATGCTTCCACAGGTAAAAAATGGAACCGCATGAAAGTCAGTAATATCCAGGCAATCTACCCATCTGTGAGCTTCAGGGGTATGCCCCGCACAACCTACAGGGACACCAAGACTGCGCGCATGATTACACCATCTGATGAGTGTTACCTCATCTTTTCGATTGAAAAGATTGTCGACCTGACCACCATGGATGTAGAGTGCCTTGCATCCTATCTCAACCGCTTCATCGAGGGCTTTCTCCATATCAGGCTGCAGGCGACAGTTCACCTGGGCTATCCACTGGAGTTTACCGCCACCACCGAGATACTCACGAACCGCCTGGATCACATGCCCGCTTTCGTTGTTTGTGATCATCGTATTGATCCCGGCTGCCTCAGCGCGTGCCCAGGTCTCAATAATGCGGTCCACCGTGTAGTAGGCCACCATCTCCTTGTCGCGTGCAGGGTTCTGATGACTGTATCCGCCAAAGGGATTCGCACCAAGAATTAGACGTGTCACTGAGAGTCCACAAAAATTCACTTTCGGCAGCATTGTCGTTCTCCTTCTATGGTAATGCACCAGATGAGAAATTGTATCCCGTTCAGAATGAAAGATTACACATCTACATGCGGTGTATATCTGGGCAAATTCTCTTAACTGATTGTATCACAAATCACAATAAGACGCTATAGCAATATAATTCATAATTATCAAGTCTTTTGCAAAAGTCCCAAAGTAGTTGAACACTCTTCACGCCCTCACCCCCCGTCCCCCTCTCCCAAAAACAGGAGAGGGGGTGACTAACGCAGGAGTCTTTCAATATATTGAGGAGCTTTGATCTTAATACAACCGAATCTCCCACAAAGTGGGAGATTAGAAACCTACAATTGAAGGCACCCCCTCTCCTGTTTTTGGGAGAGGGGGACGGGGGTGAGGGCTGAGTTGTGCGCAAACATACGACTTATGCAATTACCTCCATCGTTAATTTAATCACTACGTACTACTGTAATTGATAACCGTATAGAAAAAGGTGATTCAGAATTTAGCTTTGCCAGCATCACCACATAAGTAATTTTTGGTTTTGGCTGCGCACGCATAGCGGTTATAAGAAAAGATGTGTAGGATGGTATGAGGTACAATCGATGGTAAATAAATGATGTTCGCCAGTGCGCAATCAAATTTACATTCACTTATTTAGTGTTAGGAGACGAGATGAGACTGGGAAAAACGAAAATTTTCACTGCGATAGTTATCTTAGCTGGTTTACTTAATTATGCCCGAGTAGAAGCACAAAACACAGCCATTATTCCTGATCCTGATACGCCGAAGGAGTGGAGTGACCGATGGCCAGAAAAGCTCGCGCTAGTGAAAAAAGGAAATATCGACCTAATATTTGTGGGTGACTCAATCTCAGAAGGATGGGACTACGAACAGAATCAGGCAGTCTGGAGCGCGTATTATGGCGCACGCAATGCTGCCAGCCTGGGCTTCAGTGGGGCACGAACGGAGAATATACTATGGATGCTGGATAACGGACTGGTGGACGGCATCAAACCCAAAGTGGCGATTCTGATGATAGGCACCAACAACACAGACTGGCTTCATTTCCCTAAGGCGGACAGTCCTGAGGATATCGCCGAAGGCATTAAAAAAATAGTCGCTGTATTGCGCGCCAAACTCCCAAAAACGAAAATCCTGCTTTTGAGAATATTCCCTCGCAATAATGTACCGAGGACAGGTGATGCAGCCCAGAAAGCCGCTGATCTCTCGCAGGATATTGCCGATGGTAAATGGGTCACCTGGCTGGATATCAATAAGACCTTCCTGAAACCTGATGGGAGCATCGATCCGGCCATCATGCCCGATCTACTGCACCCGAATCCAGTGGGTGATTTGCTCTGGGCTCAAGCAATGGAGCCTACTCTCAAAAAACTTATGGGTAAGCCCTTTAATACCGCGATCTTGCCGCAAATGGGAGTGGAGAGAGATTTTTACGACTGGAATACTCGGCATTCTATGGTGAAAGAGGCTATCCGGCAGCATCCACCTGAACTGGTATTCATCGGAGATTCAATTACGCATATGTTTGGTGGGCTGCCAAAATCGAACGTCTCGATGGGAGACACTGTTTGGAATCGATACTATTCAAAGCGCAATGCAGTCAACATGGGATTTGGCTGGGATCGCACACAACAGGTGCTTTGGAGGCTGCAGAATGGGGAATTTGATGGCATATACCCGAAAGCAGCTGTCGTGCTTATAGGAACAAACAACCTTACTCCCCACTCGGCACGCGGAAATACGAATGAAGAAATCGTAGACGGGATTAAGTCAATATGCAGTACCATACACTCGAAATGTCCAAAGACAAAAATTATTCTCATGGGTTTGCTGCCTCGAGGAGCTAAACCAGACGACCTATTTCGGTTTCGGATAAAGCAGATCAATATATTACTGGCAAAATTGAACGGCCGTGACGGTATCACATTCATGGATATCGGCCCAAAACTGTTGGACAGCGAAGGGCATTTTCTGTCAGGAATAACTTACGATTACACGCACCTTGATGAAAAAGGATTTAGTGCATGGGCGAATTCGATCGAACCCCTGATTGCAGAATCCTTCGGTGAAAGTAGGCAGGCATCCAAATGACATGGCTTAAATTCATTCTCTTAAAAGTAAGTAAGTATAAATCGCGCCTATTCTGCTGCGCAGAATAAGGGTTAATCTTAAAGCGTATTCGCGGTGGTTCGATCTGAAATTGGCGCTGGTGCTCTTGAGAGGTTCATAGTCAGTCTGGCAGCGCGTTCCGGAGTGGATATTTCAAGGATTTTAGCAACTTTTTTCTCATCCATTTGGCGAAGAAGTGCAATAACCTGTTCGTCGGGCAGTTTGACGAATATCTTTGTCACCACTTCTGCCGTCATCTGTTCGTATACTGCTGCCATACGCGCCAGTTCTTTTGGATCTAAAGGTGATATAGATGCTGTTTTGGAAGGCGTAACTTTAATAGGTGCAGAAGCCTGAGTATGCAGCGCTGAACGTTCCGCATCTAACGCAGCCTTCTGAGCCGCAAGCTCCTTTCTCTGATCTGCCAGAGGGTCTACGGCTGGAGAAGCTGTTTTCTTTATTTTGGGTGCTTTATACAGCCCAATGGAGTGAAGCCCACTCGCAACCATTTTATTACTATTTGCCAGTTTTTTTACGGGTATGATCCCAATTTTAGCAAGCACATAGGATGCCCCTATCACCACAACGGCACTGCCTACACCTATAATTGCTATCTTGCCACCTTTAGCCATATAATTAACTCCCACTTCTTAAACTTACAAAAGCGTTCAGCGCCCCATCATTCCCATTATTTTTTGCACATACTGCTGAGTCTCTGAGTATGGAGGTACTCCACCATACTTGCGCACTGCACCTGCCCCAGCATTATAGGCGGCCAGAGCTTGTGGAACATCGCCTTTAAACTCACGCAGCATCCCTGCAAGATGGCGCGTACCAGCGGCGATATTCTCCTCAGGATCATAGGCATCGTGCACTCCATACCCCTGAGCCGTTTCTGGCATTAGCTGCATCAATCCTTTTGCTCCTACCACAGATGTACTCCGTGTATTTCCGCCAGATTCCTGCTGGATAACAGCTCTTACCATATCTGTAGGAATTCCGTTTACTCCGGCATACTTTGTAATGAGAGATTCAATCTGAGCGCTGAAAGGGCCAGAAGTTCCTCCTGTTGGACGAAGTTTCACACCGCCTCCAGCCTGCGCCAGCAGAATATCAAAAGGTCGATTGGCCTCTGCCGTTTGTGTCGAGGATGGATTCTGTGAAGATATCGGGGAGATGGGCGGATCCGAGTATCCTCCTAATCTCGACTGAATTTCAGCGATTCTTGCCATCGTGGCCTGTATATGACTTTCCATTACACTACCTCCTCAATGCTAGTTAAATCAATATACGGAACTTCCAAACTAAGACCCGCTAAATGTGCAGCCCGCATCAACTGGACGTGCTTTATCGTAGCGAGATCATCAAGCACATTCTGCTCGATTCTATGGCTCTGCAGAGTATGTTCATCCAATGCGTTATCACGAAGATGCGACACAGCTTCTCTAGCCTGCCTTGCAGCAACTAGTTCTCGGCGCATCTCATTTGCCACCACTCTCGCCGTTTCCACATGCCGCAATAGCTGTGCGATAGATGCTAGTAGTGTCTCCAAATACCGTTCTCTGTCCAAAATTTTGCCAGGATCAATCTGCTCACCAACAATATTTCCCGGTCTTCGCGCCACTGTCTGCCGAAACTCTTCACGAAGATGTTCAATCCTCGCTTCCAGAGCCAGAAGACGCCCCTGAGCAGCTTCGAACTCCTGCTCTTTAAGTGTCTCCAGAATTTCGCGGTGGCGCAGCACCGTATCGAGTCGGAATTTAAATTTACGCATAGGTGTGATTCTGGTGGCTAAAAGCCCCTTTTTCTTGCCTGACCCCCTCACCCTCTACCCTAATTCCCTCGTACCTCGGAGGCAAGGGGGAATCTTGATCGATCTTGCACCCACTTGCCAAACGCAAACTGCATTATCGTTTGCGTGAGCAGGGAAGGGCCGGAGGGGTAGGCAAGAGTAGTACGATTCTGAACTATGTTCGACTTTTACAATTACCTCATGCTATCAATTTAACGGAACAGAGCTGGAACAGTCTACTCTTGTCAACACTTAGCTTGAAAAGTTATTCATCAAGTATTGTGCGGTATCTCCATACGATTCGGATTCATTGGATTGCTGGCGGAGGAAACTGTTCACTGAATCGATTTTTGATTTAGCACGATCAATTTTTGGATTACTTCCATCAACATACGCTCCGATATTAATGAGATCTTCGGCACCTTGGTAGGTAGCAAGCACTTCCCGAAGCCTATTCGCACACTGCATCTGCTCTGGATGGGTGATCTGGGGCATCACGCGGCTGACACTTTGAAGAACATCAATTGCAGGGTAGTGCCCTCTGTGGCCCAATTCACGAGTAAGTACAATGTGCCCATCAAGGATTCCACGTACGGCATCAGCCACAGGTTCATTCATATCGTCGCCTTCTACCAACACCGTATAGAGGCCAGTAATGCTTCCCACTCCATTACTGGATGTCCCTGCTCTCTCCAGCAGTCGGGGGAGCATAGCGAAGACGCTCGGGGTATAGCCTCGAGTTGCAGGAGGCTCTCCAATTGCCAATCCAACTTCACGCTGCGCCATCGCTAACCTGGTCACAGAATCCATCATCAGAAGCACGTCTAGACCTTGATCTCGGAAGTACTCTGCGACTGCAGTTGCAACAAAGGCAGCTTTTATTCGCACAAGAGCCGGCTGATCTGAGGTGGCAACCACTACTACGGATCGCTGTACCCCTTCTGCCCCCAGGCTCTCCTCCACAAAATCCCGTACTTCACGGCCGCGTTCTCCCACAAGAGCGATTACATTCACGTCGGCAGTGGTGTTTCTTGCGATCATCCCCATGAGGGTACTTTTGCCAATACCAGAGCCGGAGAAAATGCCCATTCGCTGCCCCTTACCGAGTGTGAGGCAGCCATCAATGGCGCGTACTCCCACCTGTAAGGTTTCCGAAATCCTGGATCTGGTTACTGCGTTGGGGGGAGCAGCATTCACTGGAACACTGAGATTTAGGTTAATAGGAGTGCCGCCATCCATTGGATTGCCCAGCCCGTCCAGCATTCTTCCCAACAATTCCGGACCCACCATAACCTGCTGGGTACGATGTGTAGCCACGACTTCACTGCCAGGCTTTATCCCTTCCATTAAGCCTAGCGGCATAAGGAGCACACGATTATGCCTGAAACCCACCACCTCAGCTTTTATTGGTGGCTGCTCCGGATCGAAGTGATTCGCACGATCGTAGTAGATATCGCATATCTCTCCCACCATCGCATTTGGCCCTGCGGATTCGATCACCAGGCCGATAACCTGCGTCACCTTACCATTCATCCGTACAGGGTCAAGACGGGTAATACGCTGCCGGTATCTATCAAGATCGATCTCTACAGGAGAAATTATGGGCAGATCCAGCAGTTGGCCTTGCATATTGTTGAACTCCATTTATTGCATTTCCGCCTAATAGACGGCGGGCTGAAGGCACAGGTATCTACGCAGCCTTTATAAAAACATTCCGTGATTCTCATTCTCTGGCCTTACAATCCTACACCCTATCTTGTTTTAATATCTGTGAAAGGGTTTCACCCACCTCGTTTAGCTGGGTCTCTATCCTGGAATCGATACTGCCTGCATCCGTATCTATCACACTTCCGCCAGGCTGTACTCGCCTGTCCTCGATTATTTCAATGTGTGGAATGCCGTCTATAAGCGAGAGTAGATTCGCTCGATTCGCACGAACTGTTTCAAGATCGTCCGCATTTACTTTAATACGAAGGGTGTTCGTATCCGCCACTCGGCGCAGCGCATTCTGAATGATTGAAAGACAGACTGTTTTACTTGCAGTCACTTCTTCTTTGATAACCTGTTTTGCGAGTTCAAACACCATTGCAATGACTTCCGGCTCGATTCTGCTCCAGTTTTTCTTGCGCTCTTCCTCAATATGAGCAATAAATGTATGGAGATCTTCACGGTATATCTCGTTCTTTGCAGCGGCTTCGGCGGTTACATCCTGGTGAGCTTTGGCTTGCCCCTCGGAATACCCTCTATCATATCCGGATTGGTACCCCTTATTACGCGCTTCCTGCTCTATCAACTGCGCCTGGCTTAGTGCCATACCCACTAGCTGCTGAGCCTCTTCAGAAGCCGCAATTCGCAGCATAGTAATTTCTGCCGGTTCGGGCGTACCCATCTGCCGCAGCTGTCTCTCATGAGCAGCAATCGTGTCCACGTCGCCAAATGTGAGCATCCCATCTTTATCGCTTCTTGATGTGGAAGACCGAGAACTATCAAATCTCTGCTGTTCAGGAATTTGAGGAGCAATCTTCTCGAACCAGCTGATCGGAATAGATTTCTCAGGTTTGTCGGATGATACTTTAGGAGCTGTGAGAGGAAGAAACTCTTCTTGAGATTTTACTGTTGGATATGGGAAAGCCATATGTTTGCCTGCATTTCCGTCTTTGAAAGTTGAGGAAACACCGCGATCTTGATCGAAAGTGCTTCCTCAGATTTACTGAATTTAGACGATGATCTCTTCGCCGCCACCTCCGCGAGCAATGATGATCTCTCCAGCCTCTTCCAGTCTTCTGATAACTCCAACAATTCTCTGCTGAGCCTCTTCCACACTTCGCAGCCGTACTGGCCCCATAAACTCCATATCTTCTTTTAGCATAGCTGCTGCGCGTTCGGACATATTTTTGAATATCCGTGCCTGCACTTCTTCTCCCACACCCTTGAGGGCGAGAGAAAGCTCCTTGGTATCGACTTCTCGAAGAACCTTCTGAATCGAGGCATCGTCCAGAAGGATGATATCCTCGAATACGAACATCAATTTCTTGACTTCCTCAGCCAGCTCCGGACTCGTTTCGGAGAGTGATTCCAAAATAGTTTTTTCTGTAGTTCGGTCGACCCAGTTAAGCACTTC
>JANXSG010000042.1 GCA_025352825.1 Chthonomonadaceae bacterium
AGCGTGCCATAGTGGTAAGTTCAGAAATTTCGATGGGCGATAGCTCAATCAGAGAAGCCTTACGTGGCATGATGACAACCTCCAAAGCAGGATGGAATCATTATACCTAGTATAAGGGTATTAAGCAATCATAACACTAGATAGGTAAATTAGACACATTCAAGGTAAACAAATTATTGTGACATAATCACTCCAGTACGGCGTATATGGTATCGATGTATTGCCAGATGCAAATGCCTGTCCTGTATCCGGATATCCAGTATAGGAACCAGGCAAGAGAGTGGGCTCGAAAATAGCGTCTGGTACATTTGCCTTCGAATACGTATTAAACAGACTCCACAATACCCAATTTCCATTTGAATCCATGAGACTACCTTTTGCTGTATTACCTAGTGTAAAGTTAGAGAATTCTCCCCACATCCATTGAGCCCGGGAGTTCGACTTTCGTATATTAGAAACAGAAGCAGAAGTTGCTTTTACTTGAGCAATTGCGTGAACTCGTTTAAGAACCAGATAAGGGAGTGTACTTTTAGTAATATCTGTGGGGCCTCCGATAGCAATCACATTATCAAGAGAAACTGCGTCAAAACTTGATATAACTCCTGCTTTCACTGGATATTCTTGCAGAGTGTTTTTATCTCCTTTTAGTCCATAAGCATAGTAAGTCATGTTGACTATGGGTGTTACACCATTTTTTGGGATATAACGACCGCCAACGTTTATAGGTCTATTATAGCCCTTATGATCTAAGTCACCTGATTTATTAATCAACATCTTTCCGTTACCATTCCAGAACATTCCCCACCCACGTGGTCCATAGGTAAGTCCTGCATCGATTTCATTAGCTTTCACTGCTTTTCCGTTTTTTAATTCCAAAATATGCGAACCAAGATGTACTTCTGGTGACTCTTGAAATTTTGGATTAAGGTGAGTGTCAACATATGGATTATATAATGTAAAATCACCACTTACAGCTCTAAACCCAGTGGTAGATACTACTCGGTATGCAGGACCATGAGTGCCTCCCCAATTCTTTGGGTTTTGATCTTTGTATGCAGCATATGATCCTCCTGATGGAAGATTTAATAGGTCTCCGCTGGTAGTTAGATATTGATTGGTATCATCTACAGTATCGTGGAGACCGCCAAGGAGAACGGACTGAATCCGTTCACTTACCTGACCTACCTCTTCGAAGAGCTCCCGAATATTAACTGTAAGAACCCACAAGCTCTGGAACTTCTGCTCCCATGGGCCGATGCTGTCAAAGCAAGATGCAGCACACCGTTAAAACCCACAGATTAATAAATACCTGCAAATCAATCCCACATCCCACTCTACCCAATATATCGCATAAAAAATAAGGTGTATATTATTGTACGCTTACCATGAAGGAATGAAAAGAGGTGTAATTCTAGAGGAAGGGATAATCATCCAGGAATTGAAATCGAATGGTAAACCTGAATCAGTGGGACGTGTACAATTTCACTTAATTAACTTTGCGGAATATCATGGCTCTCCGCTAACAGAAGATGAGTGGTGGATCGAGATGAATGGCCAGGACGAGTTTCATTTCCACTGGGAATTTGGAGTGTTACACTCGACCAATTTCCGAACATTACAAGCCGACTTGAGGAAGCGAAGAATATTAACGGAAATGTGGTGACACATATTGGTGAGATACGCCGTACAGACAACAAACTTTTTGATCCAAACTTGACAAAAAGAGAGTTCGAATCTCTATACTGGTTTCTATCCTACATGACGGGAGCTCGCTGTTCGATAATAGTTCCTACTGGCTTTCGTCAACATGGACATCCATTGTGACAGCAATGGAATCTGTATAATTCATCACGTGTAGATTTTCATCGATCTTGGTTTGATGAAAGCATAACAGAAGAGTGCTTTCAGGCAGCAGATTTGTTCTACAATTTTTGGAAAGGAGCTGGTAGACGAGAATGGTTGAATTTAGCCATTGGGCTATATCTCGCAAGTAATCATAATTACAGCGGTATTGAAATTTGCCTCACAATTTCACAAATGCTACTTGAGACGCTGACTTGGGTTGCATTACAGCAAGAAAATTCTCTGATGTCAGATGCGAGTTTTGAGAAACTACCTGCGTCCGATAAAATACAGGCTTTATTATTTTGGTTTGGCATCTCTACCGAAATGCCAAAAGCATTAACAAATTTCCAATCCACTTTTCCTGAACTAAATGCACCTGATGCTACAGTTAATATACGAAATGTAATTACTCATCCCTCAAAAAAACAACGTTCTAAGCGTACGGCTATTTCTAATTTCGCTATCGACGATGCATGTCAACTCAATCTATGGTATTCTGATCTAACTATATTTAAATTAATTGGTTATTCTGGTCGTTACAACAATAGAACCGGAAATCCTGCTGGCATTTTGGATACTACTCCTAGCACTGCTAAGCCTCTTATAGAACCCTCTGATTCTTGATAACATGTAACCCATACGAAGTATTAATCTTTGAATTGCATCAACGATAGCTATACCCGGCGAAACAGGTTTAATTCGCCTCGCTCGATAACTTCGAGAGCGATACGGGAAATGAAGTCTGGCCTGAGATTAAGAAAAGTTGCCTGCGTTGACGTTTCACCAGCTAATACACTATAATGTAGATATGCGGCAAGTACATTTTGCGCATCCATTTTCACCATCATAATTCTAGAATTTTGAGAGGGAGGCTCATTTGGCTTCGTCGGATGTCGATATCGAACTCGAAACTCTTATTCGAGCCCGCTACCCTATCATCTATATTGTCTCCTGGGAAGAAAAACGTGTCGAGGACGCCCTTCGCGAAATCGCCCAGACACGCGGTAAAAAGATCTATTTCTGGACCATCACCCAAGGTATGGTCGTAAATCCCAACCACCGAGACAGCGCCACAAGAGACCCGCTCGTCGCGTTAGATTTTGTCATGGACTCGCGTGATCAGGCGCTCTTCGTGCTTAAGGACTACCACGCCTTCATCAGTGATGTGACAGTGACGCGACGCCTGCGTGATCTCACCACCTCACTCAAAATCTCACATAAAACGCTCATCATACTTGCGCCCGTACTCAAGCTCCCCAGCGAGCTTGAAAAAGAGGTCACTGTCGTCGATTACGGCCTGCCCGACCGGGACGATCTAGATCAGCTCCTGGAGGGAATTATACAGGCGGTGAAAGATGATCCGCGTATCGACGTCAATATGAAACCCGAAGAGCGCGAACAAATCCTGAAATCCGCACAGGGATTGACCGCCAACGAAGCCGAGAATGTATTCGCCAAGTCGCTGGTAAATAAACACAAATTCGATGTCGATGTGATCCTGGGTGAAAAAGAACAGATTATCCGAAAATCCGGCATCCTGGAGTACTACCCATTCAGTGAAGAGATTGGCGATGTAGGCGGGCTCGATCTCCTCAAAGACTGGATGGAGAAGCGCACTGTTGCCTTCACCGAGAAAGCACGGGATTTTGGACTGCCGTCTCCACGAGGCGTCCTGCTTTTGGGGGTGCAGGGGTGTGGTAAATCTCTATCAGCAAAAGCAATAGGATCACTTTGGAGACTTCCTCTGCTTCGGTTGGATGTAGGGCGCATATTCGCAGGGATCGTCGGCTCCTCCGAAGAGAACATGCGAAAAGCAATCCGAGTAGCAGAGTCTGTAGCTCCCTGTATTCTATGGCTGGATGAGCTTGAAAAAGGATTCTCCGGCACGCAGAGCTCCGGTATGTCCGATGGAGGAACGACCTCTCGTGTCTTCGGAACGTTTCTCACCTGGATGCAGGATAAAAAAGCGGCGGCTTTTGTGGTTGCGACCTCCAACGATGTTACTTCGCTGCCTCCTGAACTTCTGCGTAAAGGGAGATTTGACGAAATCTTCTTCATCGACCTGCCAAGTCAGAGAGAACGTGAGCAGATATTCAATATTCATCTCAGGAAGCGCAAGCGAGATCCTGCAAATTTTGATCTTGTCAAGCTGGCAGAGGCAACCCCCGGGTTCTCTGGTGCTGAGATCGAAGCTGTTGTGGTGGAAGCGCTCTACGACGCATTTGACGAGACCAAAGATCTTACCACCGAATCGATAGTTAAGGCCGCCCAAAATTCTGTTCCGCTCTCTATGACGATGAGAGAAAAAATTGAAGATCTGCGTGAGTGGGCGCGCACGCGAGCCAGGATCTCTTCAAGTGATACAGCAGAAGATATGGGCGTCATTTCAGAACAGCTGATGGTGGCTAAGGCTGAAGGTTTAAGTTAGTAACCAGTGAAATTGCGTTCAGAATGCACGCATTATTGGTACTTCATACGACGAAATGAATTTCTTCGCTTGGTAGCCTACGGATGAGTGTGCTTCGCACACGAGATTTTCAGCACGCTGGATTGACACTACGTATCGTGTGCGAAGCACATTCGGTGGAACGCCACATAGCGAAGAAATTCATTTCGTCGTCAATATGGTCGCAAAGGCCGAGGGATTAAGTTAGATTTGAAAAGAGTTAGATGACAGACAGGTTTAACTATTTAGAGTTAGGCGACCCCAAACCAGACCCAGCCCCAGAAGAGAGTATTGAGAATCTTCTGGAGTCGCCACCATCCTGGAAACCGTTTCGGTTAAAAGCAGTGGAGGTGATCGGAGATGAGGGAACTCGTGTCGGGCAGTTTCTATCGCCTATGGGAATTGCCGTCGATCTATGGGGCTCACTGTACGTAGCGGATAGTGGCAATCACCGTATACAGCGCATTACTTCCGGTGGAGATGCCTATCCGTACGGAAATGCGGGGCAGGCGGCAGGCCAAATGTGGGGGCCTGTCTCTGTAGCTGTCGAACCGAACGGCATGTCATTTTATGTGGCTGAGCAGGGTAACCAGCGAGTGCAGCGATTTCAACTGAACTCACAGCACGCAGGAGTAATAGATGGATTCCGCTCACCATCTGCCGTTACGTTCGATGCTGCGGGAATGCTCTGGATCGCAGATACTGGTAATTCGCGAATCCTTCAACTCGATATTCATACTCATAAATTTATGAAGACGATGGATAAATCCTCGGGAATTCAAAGGCCTGTAGGACTCTCTGTAGATTCTGCTAACAACCTGTATGTCACGGACAGCGCTTCGGGAGATGTCATTCGTTTTAGCGCGGCAGGCACACGTGTTTACGGTCTGGCAGAAAATAGGAAGCTGGCTGGGCCGAAGCAGACTGCTGTCGATAATATCGGAAGAATTTATGTGGTTGAGTCGGAAGCTAATCGCCTCCATGTATTTTCTCCAAATGGTGATTCTTTCCATATTTTTGATAAACCGGGTTCGAAGCTCGGGCCCTTGAAAGACCCTATCGGAGTTGCTCTCGGCCCTAACGGCGAAATCTATATTTCCGATACTGGAAACCACCGTGTGCTCCGCCTTGCATGGGAATAGTGGGTTATTGCTCTCACCCCCCGACTTGTCCCGAAACTTATAGGAAGCGATGAGCCTCAAATCAGATTCATCTTTTCATTCATAACTTGGGAAGGATAGTAAAGAGTCAATGGTGCGAACGACATTTGCAGCAAAAACACTTTTTAGTATGATGATTGCCTGCTTGCCGCCCAGCGTGAAAGCTGGTGATGACGTCCCAGTTCCTCCTCTGTACTCCAATATCGGCTCATTTCATCGTCGGGTGACAACCAAAAGCCCGCTCGCCCAGCGCTTTGTAGATCAGGGACTTACGTTCCTCTATTCATACAACTACGGGGAGTCGATGCGGTCATTTCGGCAGGCGGCGGCGCTCGATGCGGGCTGTGCGATGGCCTGGTGGGGAATTGCGGCCGCCAATGGCCCGCACATCAACGATCCAACAGTTACTGCTGAACACGCCAAAGCAGCACTCGACGCGCTGAATAAAGCACAGCCCGCGATGGCCTCGGCTACTCCAGTAGAGCAGGCGCTGCTTCGCGCCGCCGCCAAACGGTTTGCCGACCCGCCTCCTGCCGACCGCAAGCTGCTCGATCTAGCTTATGCCGATGCCATGCGCCAGGCCTGGAAAGATTTCCCGAATGATGCCGATGTGGGCGCGCTATTTGCCGAGTCACTGATGGACTTGCGCCCGTGGAACTTGTGGACAAGCGACAAAAAGCCGCAGCCCGGAACCGAAGAGATCACCGCGACGCTGGAAATCGTACTCAAACTTGCCCCGATGCATCCACTGGGTAACCATCTGACCATCCACGCCTGGGAAGCCTCGCCTACCCCCGATAAAGCGGATATCGCTGCCGACCGACTGCATGATCTCACACCCGGAATCGCACACATGGTGCACATGCCTTCGCATATCGACGTGCTGCGCGGGCGTTGGCGAGAAGCAGTACTAGCAAATGAACTGGCGGTCGCTGCGGATAGAGCCTACCTGCATTCTAAAAAGACTATAAGCGGCATTTATGGTGGGTATTTGGGGCATAACTATCATATGCTAGCCTTTGCCACCATGATGAGCGGTCAGAGTAAACGCGCTATTCACGCTATCGATGAGATGATAACACGCCTTAGTCCAGAATGGGTGAAACAGAATCCTGCATTGGCTGATTCATCTGGTTTCCTGGTAATGCCGATGGAAGTGAGAATGCGTTTTGGGCTGTGGGACGAGGTCCTGGCCGCGTCGGATCTGCCCGAAAACTGCCCGATTGCACGAACGTTGCGCCACTATGCGCGTGGAGTCTCCTATGCAGCCAAGAAGCAGTTCAACGAGGCGCACGCAGAGCAGACTCTATTCCAGGAGGCACGGAAGAAGATCGCTCCCGATGCGGCTTTCGGCCTCGGTCTGGCGACGGACGTGCTGGCAGTCGCCGACCATGTGCTTGCCGGAGAGCTTCTTTTTCAGAGTGGTCGGCGAGAGGAAGGGTTGGCGGAACTGCGAAAAGGCGTAGTAAGCGAAGACGCCTTGCATTACGACGAGCCGCCGGACTGGATTCAGCCGGTGCGGCACGCGCTGGGCGCCGCTTTGATGACGGCAGGCCACTTCGCAGAAGCAGAGCAGGTCTATCGTAACGACCTGGCAAAGCGTCCCGAAAATGGTTGGGGCTTATTCGGGCTGATGCGAAGCCTGGAAAAACAGGGCAGGCCAGACGAGGCCGCGTCGTTTCGAGCCCGTTTTGCGAAGGTATGGAAGGATGCCGATATTCGGCTATCGACCTCGTGTCTGTGTCTGCCAGGGACGTAGATACTTTTTTGTGGCCAATCCGGCGATAAACCGATTCACAGGTAGTTAGCGCCTTATCGATATATCTACCAAAAAATTAAATCGGCTACCAATGAATGTTTCGGCGCTTTTGAATAACACCATATAAAGAGGAAATTGCAAAAGTCTCAAAATAGTTGAAACACTCTTCACGCCCTCACCCCCCGACCTCTCTCCCAAAAACAGGAGAGAGGTGACTAAGGCAAGAATTTTTCAGCTTTATATCAATTTCGAACTAACCATAAACTCATTTCCAAGTAGTGGAAATGAAAATATCAGTAATTTATAACTCCCCTCTCCTGTTATTGGAAGAGGGGTCGGGGGTGAGGGCACAATGTTGACTATTTATAAATCGGCTGTATTCACTGCATTCACTTTCGCGTCTGCTTTGCTCATGGCTACAAGTGCAGCTGCTCAGCTGTCAGCGCCATCCACGGCAGCAATCGTGAAACTTGGGCATTCGAAACACGGCTCTGCTTTCGATGAAGGACCGAGGCAGCAAGCCAAACTCCTCTCAGGGCTAGGCTCGATTCACTTTCCCATTACCACCTCAAATCCGCTTGCGCAGCGTTTTTTCGATCAAGGAATCAACTATCTATACTCCTTCGAATATTTCGAGGCGGAACGCTCGTTTCGCCAGGCTGTCATGTTTGATCCCGACTGTGCCATGGCCTACTGGGGGCTGGCGGAGGCAAATGAAGACAGGGGTAAGGAGTTTCTGAAACTGGCGAAGGCTAGGCGTTCGAAGGCAACTGATCGGGAACAGCGCTATATCGATGCGAAGGCTATCGAACTTGCAGATACCACGGACGAAAAAAAGCAGAAGGGCGACTACGTTCACGAATTAGAGCAGCTGACAATGCTCTATCCGGACGACCTGGAAGCCAAAGTAATGTTAGCGTGGGCCATGCCGCGAGAATCGGAAAAATCGTCCCATCGAATGGGTATCGATGCCCTGTTAAGAGAGGTAATTGCTAAGAACCCAAAACATCCTGCGGCTCACCACTATCGAATTCATCTATGGGATGGCCCCGATGCCACCTACGCACTCGACAGCTGCAAAGCCTATCCTGCTATCGCGTCAAATATCGGCCATGCGCAGCACATGCCAGGGCACATCTATGCTCAGCTTGGAATGTGGGACGAAGCAGCCTACGCAATGGACGCGGCGGCAAGAGCGGAAAGGCGGTATTTCTACGACCGCCATCAACTGCCTTTCGATTCCTGGAACTACGCCCACGATATGCACTATCTGACGGCCAATCTCGGTTATCTTGGCAGAATTGCCGACGGAGAGAAGCTCGCCCAAGAACTGATTGATGTACCACGGGACGCCGCCGCAAATGACAACGTCAATGGTGATGCAGTCAATCAGGGTAGATTTGCAATGATGCGCATGCGCCTGCGCGGAGAGCGATGGCAGGAGATACTTTCAGATACGGAACAAGCTGGGGACAAACCAGAGCAGAAAAGCTGGCCGCTGTACATGAAGGCGATGGCTCATTGTGCGCTTGGAGATACTCAAACCGCGACTAAAGAATTGGCTGAGATCGAAAAACTTAAGGCTTCGGGCAGTCCAATGGAGTGCATCGTTTTGGAGATAAAAGGTCGATTAGCCCTGGCGAACGGTAAAACGGCCTTCGGGCTGGAAACGCTCAAAAAGGCTGTGGATATTGAAAAAGAGAAATTCGCCTACTCCGATCCCAGCAGCTATCCCCGCCCGCTCTACGAAGTCTTTGCGCAAGCCTGCATGTCAGCCGGCAAGTGGGGCGATGCAGAAACCACCCTTCGCGCCGGACTCAAGCATGAGGCGCACAACGGATTCGCACTCTGCCTGCTGCTCGAAACGCTGGAACATGAAGGGAAAAACACAGATGCCCAGTTAGTGGACGAGGAACTAGTGAATATCTGGAAACACGCCGATCCCGATCTTCCCGCTTTGAAACGTCTTCGAAGCGCTCTCGAACTGATGCATGCCTCTTGCAAAGCAAGCAACTCGTTCAGCACCCCATATCGTGCTCCAAGCAGCCTTACAAGAATCGGTCCGGACTCGTGGAGGCCATTCCCAGCGCCTAATATAACATTGATGGATCGCGATGGAAAAAATGTCTCTTTAAGTAAATATCGAGGCCATAATCTTATCGTGATCAACTATCTGGGCAGCGCATGTGCAAAATGTATGGAGCAATTAAATACTGTTTCGGGTTTTCTAGATGCTTTCAACAAGCTGAATACCACTATTATTGGGGTATCGCCAGACAGCACATCTCTCTTGCATGATTTCCTGAAGGCTAAAGCGAACTATCCCATTGCGCTCTATTCTGATCCTCAGAGTTCGGCCGCAATGAAACTGAAGGTCTATGATGAGTTCGAAGACTTCGCTCTTCATGCGGTAGTTTTGATAGATCGTGATGGGCACATTTGGTGGTCTCACGGCGGAAACGATCCCTATAAAGATTTTGAGTTTCTAAAGAAGGAAGTGGCGCGGATGAACGCCTGGCAAGATCGCCAGAATATCCACGCGGCAAGTGACTCACATGAAAAGCATTCGTAGTGTCAATATCTGTTGGGAAAAGCGATTTCGAGGTTCTTACCCGGCTTCGCGGTTCTCGCTCAGCGACTCGGGGTCGCTGGCGATTGCCGTACCGCGTCCGCTTGAATCTCGGACATATGATATCACGAAAATCGCTCTGGATGGAAGCGTGGAGGTGGGAGGCAGTTTCTCTGTTGAGACGCTGGTTCGGCTGGAAGTAATCAGTTCCGGTGCCACAGCTATCGGGATGACAGCCGACGATCTTTATCTCTTCACCGAAGGCATGAAAAATAAATTTCTCGCTGAGAGGCGTCTATCCTACATAGATGCCATGGTCAACGAAAGTGGAGGTCGAGTAGCTGCAGGTTTTTCCGATCTGAATGGAACAAGTTTCGCTTTAGCGTACGGAGAGCTGACTGGCAAAGCAAGCTGGACGAGAGATGTTAATACTCCTCTGACTGCTCTGGCAATTTCGAGAGACGGCTCCCGAATCACCATCGGAACTGAACTGGGAATGATGTGGCAGATTGATGCCGCCAGAAGAGATATCTGGGAATTCGAACAGCGAGAGCCCATTCGTGCGCTTGCAAGCTCTCTCGATGGCAGCAAGGTAGTTTATGGTACTGCTTCAGGTTCAGTTGGCTGTCTGGATGCAGAAGGAGCGCGTCTTTGGGAGACGCATCTGCCTTCTGAAATTGTGCAGATAGTTGTCTCTGGAGATGGTACTATTTGTGCTGCATACAGCCCGCCCTCAGGAGAATCTCCAGGTCGCTTAACATGTATTTCAGGCTTGGGAAATATCGGATGGGAGTGTGAGCCGGAAAAAACTTTAAAAGGTCTGTCTCTCTCATCGAATGGTAAATATCTCGCATCGGGAACCAGAGACGGGCTGCAGGCGGTCTTCGAAATTGTGATGGGTGAAGGTCTATCCATAGAGTCGAATAGCAAGGCCGCAGTGTTCGTGGCGCTGGAGCATTCACGCCAGATGGAGCAGGCTGGTGATACGGAGAGAGCGCTAAACATTCTGCTACAAGCGCTTCTCACGAACGCCACATCTTCTGAACTGGCGAGAGAAGCAGGTGTGCTACGGCAGCGGCGCATGGAAACGGCTTTTCTAGAAGCGCAGGAATTAGTAGATTTAGCTGATTTCGCATCCGCGTGGGATACTCTTTCCAGGCTCAGAATGAGCGATCCCACAAATCCTGTGGTTGTACAAAAACTTCATGATATAGTGATTCTGGGAACTGCTGCCATGTTAGCAACAGCAAAGCAACTAAAGCTTGATGGCAGCCTGGAGGCGGCTGAAAGTGGTCTCAATTTGACCATCGAGTGGGATCAATTTGTAACGGAGCCGCGAGATCTCCTCGGAGCAATTAGATCTCGAAGGTCTCAGTTAGAACTGGAAAAAGCTCATAAATTCATTGAGTCTGGGAACTATAAAGACGCTATTGCCGCATACGAACGAGCATCTGCTCTCGAAGGTTTACCAGAGATTATTGCGTCTCTCGAAAAAGCTAAAACTCAGATGGATTTTGATCTGGGAATGGAGCATTACAATCAAAAACGCTATCGAGAGGCGATATTTCAGTTCAAAAAGGTGCTCCTTCGCGATCCAACGCATACTGAATCTGAACGACATCTTGGATATGCGCAAAAATTTGCGCAGGATATCAGCGCAGAGTCTATCAACGATAGGTTTAGCCGGCTGGAACAGTAGTTTTTTAGCTAAACTGGCGAAGCTAAGACAAAAGACTCCAATTTGTAACCGTGTACGACGAAATGAATTTCTTCGCTTGGTGGCGTTCCGCCGAATGTGCTTCGCACACATTCTGGCTTTATTCTGTCCGCAGGACAGACAGCCGCAGGTTACCAGCGAAGAAATTCATTTCGTCGCAAATGTCATCAATTAATCTTGCTCGAATACATTTTGGCAAGGCAAAACAATATAGTTTTTGGACATTGGAATGTGGCTCTGGTATAATAGTTTTGATGAGAGCAGTGAGGACTACTTGATGGACAGAGCCAACAAAATAGAAGTGCAAACTTCACTTCGCAAAAAGATGGGACTCAGCTTCGCTGTGTTTTCTCTGATTCTGGTGATTGTTCTTTGTTGGATAGGAGTATTGGGCGGTAATGTGCACGCTGTGATACCCGGTAAGGTGTACCGCAGCGCTCAATTAAGTGGTAAATCCATTCAGGCGCTGAGCGCGCAGCTGGTGGGTAATTCACAATCGGCAGTGATGAAAAATAACGGAATACGGACAGTGATAAATCTACGAGGCGGAAGTTTAGAAAATGAGTGGTACCGTCAGGAGCTGAACGATTGCGCTAAAATAGGGGCCAAACATATCGATATCTCTATGAGCGCCCGACGAATGCCACCTCCCGATATGATGCTGGAGCTGCTGAAGGCCTTCGATACAGCACAGTATCCCTTGCTGATCCACTGCCAAGGCGGATCGGATCGAACCGGGCTGGCAAGTACAATCTATCTGAACCTGTACGAAAAAATACCCCTCGATACTGCCGAGCAGCAGCAGCTTACATTCAGATATGGCCACATAAGCTGGGGTACAGCACATCCGATGGATGACTTCTTCAACCTCTACCGTTCTACAGGAAAAGTATTAGGACTTCGTACATGGATGACAGACCGCTACCCGTCTCTTTATGCAGCGCTTCCAGCAGATCAAAAATCTCCAGCTTCGGATCAAGTTCCTTCAAAAAGCAAAAACTCACAGCCCATGCATATCTCCAAGACAGGCACTTCTTCGACCAATTATTAACTGGCGATTCTTGCCCATGCTCAAGTGGATCGTCATTTTACAGAGAAGACAGTGAGCAGTCGATCCATCCAGAATAAAACCGATGAAAACCGAATGCCAATACCGCCATTTCCCCATTTCGATCTGCCCGATATTGTAGGGGATGTATTATCTCCCGAAGAAATCGTGGCGATGACCGCTCAGTGCACTGCAGAGCTTGCAAATAGCCTAGGGTGTTCCAGCGCCGTCCTGCTCGCCTTTTCACCAAATGATAGAGATTTACGACTAGTACGGCCCTTCGGTTTCAGCCACGATTCCATTAAACACCTGCAGTTCGATGCGGATGAGTTCGATCAACATTTTGCTCAAAGTTCATTTAATCGTATCGTTTTGCCAGATAGTTCCACCCTGCCAATTCCCCTAAGGAATCTCTTCGATGGTGCAGTTCTGGTTCTTAAGCTATCCCCAAAACCACACACAGAGACATATTTTGTGGGGCAGCTCAGCACAAAAACAGATTCGGAATCACCTGAGTGGAAACTGCATGCAGATAGAGTCGCTGTCGTGGGTGAACTCTATGTCGAGCTGGCAAGAATCACATACGCTTTCCAGGATGAGCGAAAGCTTCGCCAGGATTCTCGTGGTGTAGCTGCAGCAATTCTTGAAGGGAAACCCATCAACGATATCTTTTCGTTGATAACGGAAGCTGTTTCAATCCGACTCAATGAACCTCGTGTTGCCATGTTTCTTCTGGATACCGAGGGGAACTATAGACCCGTTATTCTAAGAAATATCTCCGAAAGATATGGAGAGGATATCTCTTCACTGGCTCGGTTTTCGCCCATTGCGGCCAGAGCCCGAACAACCGGGCTTCCCATCCATGCCAAAAATGTCGATGAGGATATGAGTATTCGCGATGATATTCGTGCACTATACGAACGAGAAAATATCCACTCCCTACTGGTTATGCTGCTTCATCACGATGAGCAACTCTATGGGGCCCTCATAGTATATCCCACCAAGGATCGTAAATTTGCTCCATCCGAACTGAACGCTTTCCAGAGTCTGGCAGATATGGCGACGCTTGGAGTTGCCATCACCAGACAGATGGAGCATCAGAACTCACTTGCTGTACTGGAGGAGCGCAACCGACTCGCACGTGAGATGCATGACACTGTAGCGCAGACTCTTGCAGCTCTTGTAATGCAAATAGAAACTTCTCAAAAATGTCTCGATACGAATGATTTTCCAATGGCGATCAAAATGTTGGGAACCTCAATGATGCTTGCTCGCAGAGCGTTGGACGACACGCGGAGAGCGGTACACGGTTTGGCAGCCGCATCACTTGAGAGCAGATCACCCTCTCAAGCAATTGCAGATGAGGTGCAGCAGTTCGAAATTCAGGAGAGCATTCCTGCCCAGTTCGTACTAACGGGTGAGGAAGCTCCACTCAGCCCAGAACAGTGTACGACGCTGCTGCGAGTCTCTCAGGAGAGTCTTGCGAATATCCGAAAACATTCTCAGGCGCGGCGAGTACGGGTTGGTCTACAGTATGGCCTTCGTGAAGTGACACTGATCGTGGAGGATGACGGAGCAGGTTTTGATGTGGGAGCGCGTAATGAGCCTGGTCCGGATGGCGGATACGGACTATTTGGAATGGGTGAGCGCGTGCGGCTTGTCGGGGGAGAAATGCGCATCGAGAGCACACCCGGCTGGGGAACCTCCGTTCGGGCGGTACTGCCGTATCATCCCGCCTCTTCACTTTCGGATAGACCAGAACAGAGGGATTATAAAATGGATGGCGGTCTGTCCTTGCTATCCGTTACTCATACTGAAAATAGAGGTGAAGACGATAATCCAGATATTTTGTCTAAGATAAGAGTGGTGATTGCGGACGACCATGCCATGATTCGCCAGGGAGTGCGGTCGATGCTCGAGTTAAGCGGCGAGATTGAGATTGTTGGTGAAGCGGAAGATGGACTGCAGGCGATTGGATTGATCCGGAAACTGCTCCCAGATGTCGCTCTTATGGATCTTCAGATGCCGAGAATGAACGGACAAGAAGCCCTCCAGATCCTTCATAAGGAGCTTCCTCATATCCCTGTAGTTATACTCACCACGTTTCAATCGGAGGCCTCCGTTAAGGATGCTCTTGCGGAGGGTGCACGAGGATATCTGCTCAAAGATGCTCAGCCTTCCCTGTTAATTGCAGGAGTGAAAGCTGCTTACAAAGGCGAAGCCCTGATGGCTCCTGAAGTGATGGAAAGTCTGTTTGAACTGGCGAAAGGGAAACCTGAATCGTATAGGACACCAGAGAATGAGTTGAACAAGCGTGAGAGGGAGGTGCTTACACTTCTTGTGAATGGAGCACGTAATAAACAGATCGCATCAGAACTGTTTATTTCCACCAGTACCGTAGAGTATCATCTGTCGAATATCTATATTAAGTTAAATGTCTCGAACAGAACACAGGCAGCAACAGCTGCTCTGGAACTCGGAATTGGTCAGAAGTGACTTATGAAACAGAATACCCAACTTTGACAACCTCTCCCCTTGCCATCTATATTCATATTCCATTCTGTGCAAAACACTGCGCATATTGCGATTTTAACACCTACGTCGAAAAATTACAAAGTGATCTTGTGCAGAATACAGTTCTGGCGATCTGCCACGATATCCGTGCTAACTCGAATAGTCGCCCCATCTCCTCCATATTCTTCGGTGGGGGAACGCCTACTTTTCTCTCTGGTGAAAATCTGGAGCTTATTATTAATACTGTTTTTGATAATTTTGATGTCAGCAGAGATGCTGAAATCAGCAGTGAAGCAAACCCGGGCTCTTCGGATGCACAGAAATTCCAGAAGATGCACTCAGCCGGATTCAATCGCCTGAGTATTGGTGTACAGTCGTTTGATGATGAGCTGCTGGTCGCACTGGATAGGTTTCATACGTCTGATGAGGCAGAATCCGCATTGATAGCAGCCAGAGCGGCGGGGTTCGAAAACCTTAATCTAGACCTAATGTTTGGCCTTCCGAAGCAGAACCTAGATCATTGGGGTGCGACACTCGAACGCGCTATCTCCATTGGTACGGAGCATCTTTCTCTTTATGCGCTTACCTTGGAACCCGGCACACGATTTGAACGCCTGCAGGCTGGTGGAAAGCTGGAACTGCCTGAAGAAGATATCGAGCTTGAGATGTACGAACGATGCATCTACCAGCTGACACATGCCGGATATGAACACTACGAAGTGAGTAATTTTGCGAAACCAGGGTATCGATCACGGCACAACCAGGTCTACTGGCGCAACGAAGAGTATCTAGGATTTGGACCAGGCGCCGTCTCGTATATGGATGGAAGACGGTGGAAGCGAGAACGCCTACCCGTGCGCTATATCAGGAAGATGAACTTGACTGAAGATCTAGCCGTCGAATCTGAAGCGTTAGATTTCGATGGCCAGCTCGGGGAGACGATGATGCTTGGCTTGCGCCTGATAGATGGTCTTCCACTCGCCCGAATACGAGACAGATTTGGAATTGAGCCTCTTGTGGAATTTGCTGCTCAGATTGATAGTCTCTCATCAAATGGACTTTTGGAATTAGAAAACGATGTGCTGAAGCTTACGCATCGTGGTTTGCTGCTGGCGAATACAGTGCTGGCTGAGTTCCTACCGTAGAATCAACCCCCCCAGTAGAATTGCCCTCACCCCCCGATCCCCTCTCCCAAAAACAGGAGAGGGGGAGTTATAAATCGTTGTTCATCACACAACATATATCAACAGATGTGCTTGTAGTGAGATCAAAACCTGATATCATACAGGCAAATCAGTACTTAATTCTCCCCCTCTCCTGTTTTTGGGAGAGGGGGTCGGGGGGTGAGGGCGCGAGAATGTTTTTGATACGATGAGACATTTGTAATCACCTTAAGAATTCAATTATATTTGATGAATTAACTAGCGCCATGCTTTTTAAGTAGGTTTGCAACAGCGGTTGCCTTATGAGCTTCTGTTTCCTTCAGAGGCGTGTTTCCTGCTGGGTTCACTGCGTTTATATCGGCGCCTCGCGCTATCAGAATTTCAGCCACAGCTTTTTGTCCACCATGAGCTGCGGCGTGGAGAGGTGTGTCTCCCCAGTGGTCGTTGGTATTTTTTGCGTTGATATCAGCTCCAGAATCAAGCAGTATCGCCGCTACTTCGGGATGACCTTTCCAGGAAGCGCAGTGGAGCGGAGTGGAGTTGTCCGTATCCCTCGCATTCACCAGCGATTTATCCGCTTCCAGAAGCTTTCGAACTGCATCAGCGTCGCCAGTCTTAGCAGCTTTGATAATTAGCTTAGGTAGATTTTGGTTTTGAGAATCAGCAGCCACGATAAACATCTCCCAATTATAAAATAGTGAACTAAGATATCAGAGTAGAATCAACTCGATCTGTAAAAGGTTCAACGGGAAATTAGAGTTCACCTAGTAAATTTTCGAGATCAAGGCGGTGTGAAAACATAGCGAGCTTTCCATCCGGAGTAGTTGGCCACTGATCTTTTGGGCGATCCCAATAGAGTTCGAGCCCGTTGTTGTCCGGGTCGTGCAGGTAGAGGGCTTCACTTACTCCATGATCGCTTGCACCATCAAGCAAGATACCTGCATCCATCAATTTTTTTAGCACTCCAGCAAGCGCTCGCCGAGTGGGGTAGAGAATTGCCACGTGGTAGAGGCCTGTCGTGCCGGGTACAGGCGCAGAGCCGCCTGCGCTTTCCCATGTATTCAGTGCAATGTGGTGATGGTATCCTCCCGCGCTTAGAAATGCAGCCTGTGATCCCATCCTCTGAGTAATCTCGAAAGCAAGCACTCCATGATAAAATGCGAGTGAACGCTCCAGATCGGAAACCTTCAGATGTATGTGCCCGATTCGCACACCAGGATCGATGACTGTGTTCATGAAATCTCCTCTTCAGCATCTTTTGTTAAAAATCGGTATGGGTCTGAATAAGCATATTCCACTACGCTTCTGTATTTATCCTCCTGCGATAGCCCCTACTATCATAAGAGGCTCGTCTCCGGATACGATGGCATCCGGGAGAGGTTCATCCGGTGAGTCGTGAGAGATATCCTGCTTGCAGGCGAAGAAACGCAGCCAGGAACGACGCTTCAGCGTAACATGATCACGAATAGTCCCGCGCAGCATCGGATAGACCGTTTCGAGTTTATTGAGAACAGATGTCATCGTGACTGGGCTCATCACTTCAAGCTCCACATCCCCATCGATTCCGGCCAGCGTACGTAAATGCGTTGGAAGATAAACCTTAATCATAAGAACCAATACCTCATCGATTTGATCCAAGCCTTATATTGACCTTTGACAAAATCTACTTATAGGATTGTTCATAGAGCCACTTCGTTAATCACTTTATTTAACATGGATAAGCGGGATATGCAGGATTGACGTTTTTATCCTGTCCATCCTGCATATCCCGCTTATCCATGTTAAATAAAATTACTCATCAATGTAGTTTCCATGATCTACTTCATTGTAATGTTTGAACTTCGACGGATAGAACAGCCGGTAAATCCCGAACGATGGGTGACCAGTTATCGCCGGAATCTGCCGATGCATACACCTGTCCGCCAGTAGTCCCAAAGTAGACTCCACATGAATCCAAAGAATCGACACACATAGCGCTGCGCAGAACGTTCACATAGCAGTCTTTCTGCGGCAAGCCATTTGTCAGCGCTTCCCACTCATTGCCACCCGTTTTGCTTCGGTAGACACGCAGTTTACCATCGGGCACGAAGTGCTCGGAATCACTCTTTATAGGAACCACATAGATAGTCTCCGGCTCGTGCGCATGGACATCTATCGGGAAACCAAAATCCGTCGGCAAGTTACCGCTCACCTCCACCCAGTTATCGCCATAGTCGTCGCTGCGCATGATATCCCAGTGTTTCTGCATAAACAGTACGTTCGGCTTGGAAGGGTGAAGAGCAATTCGGTGGACACAGTGCCCTACCTCTGCTTCGGGGTCAGGCATAAATTGCGACTTAAGGCCGTGGTTCGTCGGCTTCCAGCTCTTTCCGCCATCGTCAGTTCTAAAACAGCCTGCGGCAGAGATAGCGACATGTATCTTATTCTTGTCGGTGGGGTCTTGAAGAACAGTGTGCAGGCACATTCCACCCGCTCCCGGCTGCCACTTCGGCCCGGTATCGTGCTGGCGCAGCCCGGAAAGTTCATCCCAGGTCTTGCCAGCGTCCGTAGATTTGAACAGAGCCGCATCTTCAACCCCCGCGTACACAGTATCTGGCTCGAACAGCGACGGTTCCAGATGCCATACTCTCTTGAACTCCCAGGGGTGCTGCGTGCCATCGTACCACTGATGGGTACCCGGAACTCCGTGGTAAGTGAATTTGTTGCTCTCACCCTGCGGCCAACCCATAGGTGAAACCAGGTCTTCTGGGGTGCTGCCTGGAGTCGCCCAGGTTTTGCCGCCGTCGTCAGATCTTTGGATAATCTGGCCAAACCAGCCACTCGATTGTGAAGCATATATCCTGTCGGGATTCAGCGGAGAACCCTTCAAATGGTACAGTTCCCAGCCTGCAAAGTGCGGTCCGCTGACATCCCATTTTTCACGTTTTTCGTCCGATGTCAAGATGAATGCACCTTTACGTGTGCCAACCAGTACTCTTACTCCGCTCATTTTCTACTCCTATTCGAAAGATTTGAATTATCAAGTGTTAGCATTTAACCGTCTTGCGTTTCTTACCGATACTCTCGCGATCCTTAGCTTTCATTATATATTCTGGAGCGAATGCAACCTTACAGGCTGTATTACCCACGTTTACATAGACTTTACCGATCCGCTCAGCAGTCTGGATTGCGGTCTCCGTGAGCGGCGCAACATAGCTGCCCACCGCGATGACGAAACTATTCATAACGGAGCGTACACGGTTCGGTTGATCATGAATAGTAGTTTCCACACGATGCAGCAGCTGTTTTAGCTCTTCCATATTTAAATCAGAATCGTCCTTGAGCGATATTAGACAGCTTAGAGTCGACCATCCAGAGGAAGCAACACTCTCCTCACTGGATTCGATCCACTCCAGCGCCAGTTCATGACCGAAATTGCCTTCCGCCGCTACCCATGGCACAGTGCTTTCACTGAGCCCGGAGTTATTTGCTTTTACCACCCAGTTCTGCAGGTCGCTCTTGGTCATCTTCATATCGTCTGCGATCAGCCCAGCCAGATACATTGCATCGTAAATTCCGGTGTTGTAGAGATCGAGCGACAGTTGGTAATCTTTCTTAACTCGCTTTTGAATCTTCTTCATATCTTCGATTTTCACACCGAAAAAGGGCTCTTTGATACCGTGATTCAGAAGCACCTTTTTAATAGATTCCTTGCCAAACCCTCTCAGTTCTTCAACGATCTCTTCCGCACTCATAGATTATCTCCTATCATCGCCAGCCATCTTAATTATTCGCATATTCCGGATTTTTAGTTAGATTTTAGGGATCTATTCGGCATCGAATATAATTTTTCCTACAGCCTCATTTCTTGTTTCAGGAACCCACACTTGCCACCATACCAATGAAAATGATGAGTTTTGAAATTCAACAATTTGCTGTTCCAAAATCTAAAACTCCGTAAAAATATGTAAACTTTGTTTATGCTGAGTCTAAGACAAGAACCCAGTCGTTGTGGATACCGCTGCTCGGAGCATTGAAGGATTTCACGCCATTAGTCGAAATGCTGCCTTGCGGAATGCTGTACCGGTTCGTGGATCGAACCAAGAAGCCCCAGCCTTGTCAAATCCAAGCCCATCCAGGTTTAGATGCACGCTCCCCCCTACAGGAAGGTAGGCTAACAGATACCCCTCTCCAGCCGTAACTCGTGTTTTTTCCGGATCCACCACAATTCGCGACTGTGATGGTACACCGGTTATAAACGAATGCGTTTCCATCAACTTTCTCAAATGCCGCATCTGCCATGCACCTGCAAACTGCAGCGCATCTCGCCAGGGTGTGTCTGAGAATGCGATCGGAGTATGACGAGATGAATCGAAATACTGCCATATATCCTGACACCCGTAGCAAACTCCAAATCCCCCGGCAAACACGCTGCTGTAAGCCGATAGCCGCACATCGTAGTCACGAAACCTGCCGGTGTCATTTTTCCAGTTGATGGCGTGGTTCTCATAGTTGAACTCATCATCAAGAGTTGGTTTTATCGGCAGGAGTGCGTAGTCATGTTCCACCATTTTCGCGTTGTCGACACCTCTTGCATGATGCCCGGACTGGATTAGATTGAATGCAAGCCAGTCCTCATTATGAAAATCTTCCAACGATGAATGACCAACCTGCGGATGAAACGTAATCAAATGCCTTCCATCATCGCCAGCTCGGAGGCCTCGCGCGCGCTCGGAAAGTCTCCTTCTGTTCCGGAGTATCCATTAAACGATCACCGCCATTTATCCAGAAGAGGTTTTCCACATCCTTATACCGCTGCCCGATCCATTTTCCATATATGTAAGCATTTTGTGGGTTGAAGATTTCCGGTCCTTCCGCCCACGCTTTAACCACTTTTCGCCCCATGTAGGAAGCAGTCCAACAAACAATCCAAGTGAATTAGCTTCCTGAATGACAGCATCCAGATGCGCAAAATAGGCTTCATTAGGACATTCAGGGTCAAGATCGATCAGCGGAAGATCGCCATTTCTGTTGGGTTCCTTGAGGTCGTCGAACTCTGCCAGTGCAACTGTCTGGATAACATTGAACTGCTGCTCCGCCCTAATGCTGAGATACTCTTTTGTCTCATCTAGAGTGAGCCGATGAAGCAGTTCCCAGGCAGTATCCCCCAAGATAGAAAAAAGGCTTGCTATCACAGGTTTGAAGGTAGCGACTATTCATTGTCACTTGCAGCATATGGGTTATTCTCCAGTTTGCAAATCAGAATGGGTCTAATGGGTCGCATGAGTCCAATTCGACCCATTAGACCCATTCTGATTTGCCTAAAACCCGCGACGTTTCTTTCGTTCACGGTAGATACGCTCGTTCATGCCGCCCTCTTCAACGAGGAGTTCGCCGAGTTCTATTTTTAACCTGTCCAGTAGGAAGCACGTCTGGTTTATCAGGCATAACATGGTATTGGCAGCAGTTTGCGGTGTCTTACTCTCGATGTAGATCGCATAAGTTTTGTAGGATCGTTCCTCCGGGTAGGCCAGCTTGCGAATAAAAAGCGCCTTCTCATGTTCTTTAGGCCATACCGTGAGATCACGCTGACGCAGGAAATCCTGATAGTCCACCAGTAGTTCTTCGAGGCTGCCTCTCGCTACTCCAATCAGCTTGAGTTCGGTCGACTTGGATGTTCCACTCATGGAACTGCCTTCAGCATTGTTCTGTTTGCCGCTTCGTGCCGCCTGCACCATCTGATCGACAGTGCGATCGGTCACTCGAAAGAAACGGCGGCAAAACACTACCGTAGCGTCATGAATTATCTCCGCACTTTGATATGCTTTGAGATTTCGATATCCACCATGTGGAGGAATTAGAGGCTCTTTTTCAGGTATGAACGAATATACTCACCGAATTATTCATCGGAGTAAGATTATTTTGTGTTTGTGTTGTTCACCGAATAGCCAGGACAATTCCTCCTGTTCAGGAATACCGGCTATTCAGAATTGAGGCTTCTTAATGGCATTAGTGCATGCAGCCTGTTGTCCCGTAAATAGAGCCCTCCCCATGTCAGAATACCGAAAATAACTGGAAATATAAATACCTGGCCTGCGCGAACATGAGTGGCTGTCGCACCGCCGAAATACGCGGTTAAAAGTACCGCGCCCAGTATCGCTGTGTTCGGAATTGCATAGATCGCTGTACAGACCAGCCCGAGTATTCCGATAGGAACAGCAAGGTCTTGAGGCAGTCCAAGCTTATTGAATGCATCCACCACAGGAGCTATCCTCATTAATTTCCCGATTCCGTCGAACAGCATAAACACTACTACGAGACCACTGATAATATTTCCAGCCATTTTAGATTTTTTGGAAACGGGTACGGTTTGTGTTCCAGTATGCATTGGCAGCCTTTACTTCCTTCCTCACCGAAAATATATCAAACAGATAGAGGTAATTGCAAAACTACTTACCAGCTTATGAATGACCAGAAAATGATCCCCAGCTTACCGAATTATGTAGGGCAAGGGCTCCGTCCCTTGCCGAATAATATATCGAATGAACTTTTCGGCAGGAGACGGAGCTCCTG
>JANXSG010000067.1 GCA_025352825.1 Chthonomonadaceae bacterium
GTTAAGCATCCCGGCTCCAATCACATACAAGCATGTTTGCAGTAAACAGCGTAATGGTTTCAAATAAATTTCCCCTTCTCTGAGAGTATTATAGTTTACTGAGGTAAATAAAGCTTTTGATGAGGGCTCCGAATAGAACCAGTATTATTATAACGACTTCCACAATCGCATACGTGGTAAAGCTTAAGCCCGGCAAGGCAGGCATCACAATAGCAGCAACAGCTATTATCGCCCCCGCCTTGTGAAGCTGTTTTCCCATATATACATTTGCTGGATACCAGATATCCGGACTTCGCCGTGTCTTTGGAGTACGGAATCCATACCATGGATTAGGTTTTATTCTGCGATTGATAAGTGGTATAGAGAGAACGATGAATAACAGCCCTTCTAGCACAAAAAATATAGACAAAGTCCAGAGGCTCATTCGACTACCTCGCTGCATTGAAAAAAAATTTACTGGAAATCTCTATAGAATTACGAAGTGAGAATGGGAATGGCTTCACTTTTTTAATTCGAATTATTTCGTTTGAGATGAAGAAGCACCCAGCCCTTATCGGGATCACCATCATTTGATATTGAATTCACTTCCCACTTAATTTGTTTGGAGAGTTCCGGCAAAAGCAGCTCCCGATACACCGAGCAAGAAGTGATGACATCGCAATCAAGGCTGCCTGATGGAAGAGATGGAAGCAGTGGATAATCTTTCATTTCAAAGGGCGAATATTCTGAATAGAAAAGCATACTCGGGCGTCGCGGAATGATATGATAGTAGACCACAGGAACGCCTAATGCAGCATCATTTCCAGCAAGCTTTGCCAGCCTTTGATACGGCCCCATAATCTCACTCTTCGCAATTGTATATCCATAAGTACATCCGATTCCGGTGAGGGCAGTTATCATCAGTACATGCACGAGAGCAGCGATACGAAGCATGGGAGCTTTGCCAAATAAGGAGAGTAACCAGGCTATACTGGAGCAGAACAACAACAACATGGTAAGAATTTGAATCAGGCTCAGCACAGAATTTGGGATGGGAGAGGCAGCAGGTGTGAGCCGTGGAGCGAAAAATACTGCGATACTCAAAAGAAGTGAACAGATCACAACTGCAAAACCACCTTGACGGGCTAACTTCAAAGCGTTTTGAAATAAGCTTTGTTCCTTTTGATTCAACAGAATCATTTCTGCCCACTTCCCTACCATTAATGCTGCTGCAGGGTATAACGGAACGATATAGGTGGGTAGTTTAGCGGCTCCCAGAGAGAAAAATATAAATATGGTCCAGAACCATACCAGCAGGAAAAAATGGAATTTTCTCCCAGATATGGATTCGTCGCCGCCTGAATAAAGATATTTACTGGCTTTAAAAGCAGCAGAAGTAAAGCAGCTCCATGGGAAAAAACCAATCAGGAAATACGCAAAAAATGTATAAGATGGGGCATTATGCACAGTATCCAAGCCACGAAATCTGCCGATGTGCTGCCTTAGTAGATATTCCTGAACGAAAGTGCGCCCCTGTGCATCGTGCCCGCCTGCCTTCCATATTAGGATATGCCAGGGAAGTACAAGAGCGATGAGAATCAATATTCCGATGGGAATTTTTAAGCGTGAAATTATGTGCTGCCAATCGAGCTTATATTCAGGATTTAATTTGTGATTCGCAATTCCATAAATGATAATCACGATAGACGGAAGAAGAATCCCAACCACACCTTTCGAAAGCATAGCAAGTCCGCATGAAATCCAGAAGAGAAGCGTAGGAAGGACGCTTTGTTGTGCTGGAGTATTTTTTGATGGCTGTGTGATTTCCCAAAATGAGAACATTGCAAGAGAAAACCACAAAGTGAGAAGTCCATCCGTGGTCATCTGGCGTGCGTCAGCAATCGTCATCGGGCAGGAGGCATACACTGCCGCGGCAAAAAGACCGGCGTTTCTTGAGAACCATCGCCTTCCAGCTAAGTATACAATCAGCGTGGTCAGCAGCGCTGCCATCGCCGATGGAATCCTGGCGGCAAGTTCCGAAATTCCAAAAATTTTCATCGAAAAAGCGGGAGCCCAATACACCATAATCGGCTTCTCGTAGAAAGGAGAAGTCACTTCGTTTGGGCGGCCCAGTGGGTGAGAGTTCAATCGGGGAGTGACCATATCACCACGGAGTACCATCTGTCTGGCGCAGCTCACATAGAGGGCTTCATCGAGATCAAATAGCGGAGGAATTCCAAGTCGCCAGAAAAACAGGAAGAGGCAAAGCAGAAGAAGCAACAACTCGCCTGCTCCAAACTGCTTTATCTTATCGTCAATATGTTTGGCTGTTTGATTCATTAGGATAAGATGTGGAAGCAGTGAAGTGAAGCTATTTCACTTGTGTTAATTCTAGCATTTATCCTGCGAATTTAGCGAAAAACGGGATTATGCAGCTAGATGAATATCAGAAGAAGAATCCTCGGCTTCGCCATCATATTTATCCAGAGAATATCCACCCAGTAGAATCCACTCTCGCTGAGAAATTCTCATAAATGCTTCCACAATCTCCGGATCGAACTGGCTTCCTGCCCCTAAAGAAATCTCTTTGCAAACCATTGAGTAGGTCTTAGCATCTCTATACTGTTTCCCGTGCATTAGAATATCGAAAGTATCGCAAAGTGCAAATATTCTAGCACCCAGTGGAATTGCATTTCCACTAAGACCCTGCGGGTAGCCGTCTCCATCCCATCTTTCATGGTGCGAGCGTACAATTTCAACGGCTCGTGATAGTATCGGAAATCCACTAATAAGCTCCACTCCAGAAAGTGGATGACGCCTTATCTGCCTCCACTCCTCTTCGTCGAGTTTACCCCTCTTAAGCAGAGTAGATGTAGGAATGCCAATTTTTCCAATATCGTGCAGCAGGGCTCCATATGCAAACGCATTGAAATCACTGGCATTTAGCCGGGGCAGCAGCGGTCTGAAAACCCTCTGTTCCTCGTACATCACGGATACTTCTTCTCCCAGGCGCAACATATAGCGAACCAGTCTGTGCGAATGGCCAGCTTCTTCTCCGCCTCTTCGATCCAATGCTCCCATAATTTCTGAGAGCACAAGCGCCATAGGCTCCTGAAGCATGCCCTCTAATCCACCATCTTTTGCCTGCCGTTCGAGCTTCATCTCGATTTCTAAAGTGGATACACTCATCTCAGGATCAACTGGTATTTTTCTTTTCATGACTGTGGAAAGTCTTCTGTCTGATCTGCTCCTTCGATTTTTCACTGGCTTTTCGTGCACTAGATTCGGATTTATACCAGGCAGGAAAATAGTATTTGCTTCTCCATCGGCAGCTTTCGCAGAAAAATCAGAAACAGTCTGCAATTGGGCAGGCAGAAGTCGAACACAGTTTCTGCCTCCGGATTTAGCTTCGTATAACGCCACATCTGCTCGTTGCACAAGCTGTGTCCCGTTTTCAGCAAGGGCATGTTGTGTAAGTCCAATAGATACCGTGATACTTCGGTGAGCGAACTCATGTTTTTCTACAGTAAGCCTTATGCGTTCGGCTACTGAAGCCGCTGTTTCTAGTTCAGTATCGGGCAGAATTACTGCAAACTCTTCACCGCCGTAGCGAGCAGGGAAATCCCCTTCACGCACGGAAATTTTTAAAAGTGATGCGATCATTTTTAATACTTCATCTCCTGCAGGATGTCCGAACTGATCGTTGTACTGCTTAAATTTATCCACATCCAGGAGAATTAGGGATAGGCTGGTCTGTGATCTTTGAATACGAGATAGTTCGCGTGTTAGCTCCTCCTGAAATGCCCGGTGATTTGCCAGTTTGGTCATTCCATCGGTCGTCGCAAGGGAAGCCAGCTGAGCATTTACCACTTCTATGGTGCGATATTGTGCTTCCAACTGCTGCTGTACTGCTGTCAGTTCTTCGTTTTTCTGTATAAGTTCCTCAGCCTGTAGCTGCACCGCAATTTTCTCTTCTTCAAGCCTGGTGTGTGCTATTCGCAGATTCCGATGCAGCATGGCGCTGCTTAGAGCCAGAGCCGCATGGTCTGCAAAAGAGGCTAGAGTTTCTACCGCGGTTGCATTAAATGGATCCTGTATCCTTTGTGCTGTATCCGTACTTACTACATCGTAAGATATGCAGTTAATAGACTGCCCCCACGAAGTTTTAGTAGCCATGACGGCGAGTGATCCTAAAACTTCACCCTGAAAGGATATCGGCAGCGTAATAGAATCAGTAATCCCATCGTTTGGATAGAATGTTTTCAATTTTTCGGAATGTATTTCAGAAATAAAAGGCTGTGTCAGCCTCACGCGTTCCCCTTTGAAAATTTTAGCCACGAGAGGTAAATTTTCAGAAAGTCTATACTCCTTGATGTCCTCAAGCTCATGGAAATTTGAAGTATGTCCAGCCAAGTATCGTGTCCCATTTTCATCCAGTTCCGCAAGACAGACACAGGCTCCTTCATAACCAAGCGCGGTTACCTCGTCGGAAATTAGTTTGAGAAGCGTATCAATATCCAGCTCACCAGTGAGCCGAGCAGCCATGTGGCGCAGTATATATGAAAGCTCAAGATGATTCGCAGAGTGTTTCGAGGTATCCATCAACGCTTGAGCAGGCAATAGGTTCTCTCCTTCGGGGGAGCAGATCAGATTGTGTATCTGTTTTCGAATCATTATCTGTTGTTTATCCCGTTATAACTGCGCGATTATCACGTTAACATAGTTCCATTCAATAATATTCTTTATCTTGAGGTGATTGCAAAACCTATGGAAATACAATTTTTTTGCCTAACCCCCTAACCCCCTTCCCAGATTCCCTCGTACCTCGGAGGGAAGGGGGAATCTTTATCGTTGAATCTCCCCCTTCCCTAACACAAACAGCTTTATCGTTTGTGTGTGCAGGGAAGGGGGCCGGTGGGGTTAGGCAGAGCAGTAATCAAATATGTACAAATTTTGAGTTTTGCAATTACCTCTCTTGCCAAAGCTTAATATTGAATGATCACGTAGTTTTTCCATATTTACCGCATCTTTAGCAGTGGACGAAGTATATAATTTATATATTTTAAAAAGGCGACCGTGCAGTATTGTACCCATCAAGGATAATTTTATGATTTTTCGAATCTCATTTGGAAGGATTAGCAGACCACGTTATCGAACTATGTTTTAGTTTATAATTTTGTGATATTCTGGTTCCGACAGAGGGGTACGATATGAACAGTGACGGCAAAATAGGCATAGCATTGCTCTCGTTTGCACATGTCCACGCGAATGGATATGCCGATCAGGTGAAAAGTTTATCCGACTGTGAACTAGTGGCCATTTGGGATGAGGACAGTGATCGTGGAAAAACTCAGGCTGACAATAGAGGGGTTCCTTTTTACCATACTCTCGACTCACTTCTGGCGCTGAGTGAAGTAGAAGCGGTGGTTTGTAACGCCCCGACATCCATGCACAAAGAGGTGCTTATCGCTGCTGCTAAAGCTGGAAAACATATATTCACTGAAAAATCCTTGACGATAACCCTCTCAGATGCTACCGATGTACTCAGGGAAGTGGAGATATCCGGTGTGAAATTCATGATATCCCTGCCTTCACGTGTGCGCCCCGAAATACTTTTTGCGAAACAGGTGCTGGATAAGGGACTTCTAGGTGATGTTACTCTGATGCGGACTCGGATTGCCCACAGCGCTGCACTCGACAAATGGTTTAGCGGTGGGTCACTCTGGTTTGGCGATGAAGAGAAATCAGGCGGCGGCGCATTTTTCGATCTCGGCTGCCACAGGGTGGATGTGATGCGGTGGTTCCTTGGTGAACCGGAATCAGCGACAGCCCAGATGAATAACTTCTCAAACAACTACTCTATTGATGATAACATGGTGGCGGTCATTAAGTTTCGAAATAAGGCTCTTGGCATTATCGATGTCTCGTGGGTGCATCGACATGGCCCGAATCCACTTGAAATCTACGGCACAGAGGGCTATCTCGGTATCGAAGCAGCGCCTAACGGCCCTCGCATACAGCTCATTAGTAATCGTCTATCGAGTGGGGATATACAAGGGTATGTACTGCCCACGAATCTCCCTGCAGCCCTTCCTTCACTCATGGAACAGTGGGTATCCTCTATCAAGAGCGGCACGAGCTGCACGGTGAGTATCTACGACGGCTGGAATTTAGTGCAGCTTCTTGAAGGATGTTACAGTGCCGGCAAGCAGGGTCATGAGTTCATCTTCTGATGCCGTTGCTTTGGACTATTTTGAACTGGTTTACCAATTTGTTCGGTTAATTCCACCTGGAAAAGTGGTAACCTACGGCCAGGCGGCTGATTTAATTACCAGAGCTAACCTGACAGCAAGACAGGTTGGATCAGCCATGCGATGGGCGCCTGCCGATGTTCCCTGGCATCGTGTCGTTGGTGCAGGGGGTCGCCTGCCTGTGGGAAAACGAGATCCTCAGATTAAAATGCTTCAGTTAGAGCTTTTAAGAGCTGAAGGTGTGCAATTCATCGGGAGATCGTTTGACAGAGTGGATATGTCGTTTTGCCTCTAGCTGGAGTTAATCATTGATTAGTTTTAAGAAGCAGAAAGGTTCGATTAGAAAAGCGTATGGCGACTTGCTGGTATATCTATCAATTTGATTTTGCCGTTTACACCATTATTCGCCCCGCATTACGATCTGCTATTACCCCGGCCGCATTTGCTACACTAGCAGACTGTCCCGAAACACTCGAAATCGTGGAGGATCTGCTGCATCGGTCAATTTCCATCGAGACAGCGAGAAATAAGTTTCTCTTTTCGAAGTGCCTAGTTGGAGATCCGATGCCGATCGATACTGGTTTTGCAAGATTTGTTGCTGGGCTCGCCCGCCGTAAAGGGTTTGAGGATGCAGCAGATGTGCTCAGCGAACTAATTGAAGGTGGTAAAAATAGAGAGGCCTGGCTTGCAGGTGATTCCGGTATCACCGGATATCTGAAACCAGAAGAGCTTAAATTACTGCATTGCCTGCATGATTCACAGCCTATGCGGTCGAGGCTTGGGGCTACGGGAAACCCAGAACGGAGACGCCTGGTGGCGCGAGGCGGGCTCTTGGGTGCAGGTGCAGACTTTGCACGTCAGCTAATTGTGCCAATTTCAGCAGACGATGAGATATTGCTGGATCTCTGTGCACTGCTTAAAACTGCCGATTCCCACCACGATGGCCTTATTGTAATCTCTGCGGATGCCTTCAGGTAATGAGCGCCCTCACCCCCCCGTCCCCCATAGGCGTTCGGTTAAGGGTTTACGAATAGTTGTAGTAAGATAGTAGGAAATTAGTGAGAATATCTAATGATGGTATCTTTGTGTCTTGGTGGTTAAATTTGTCTTTATAATAATGATTTGCTAGATTTAGATTGATCTGAAATACAAATTATGAACCACCAAGGCACATAGACACCAAGGGGATGAATACTTTTGCAGTATCAGAATCTTCACCAATCCCTAAACTAAACATACCAGCCCTCTTCTCATGTTTTTGGGTAAGAAGTGGGGGTGCGGGCGTGTTGTGTTCCTGTTTTGAAGTATCTAGAATATCAATTTGAATTATGAAAGGGAGCTATGTCAACTCGTAAAGTTCATCTCGACATTGGAGTCAATGGGGCGTTTCTGACGCGGCGTTGGGAGCAGCCGGATAACTGGATGCGCCTCACAAAAGAGTGCGGATACTCAGTACACTCGTTTTGTGGGGATGTGATCGATCCTTTTTTTTCAGGTGATGCCTCGTTCCAGTTAGAGCAGGCACAGGAAACTGGGGAAGCCGCGAAAAAATATGGGGTCACTATCTGTGATCTCTACACCGGAGTCGCTACGCACCGTTTTCATGGCCTTTCGCATAGCGACCCGCGAGCCCGGCAGAGAATGAAGCAGTGGCTATATGACGCTTCGAAGCTGGCAGTGGCCATGGGAACCGATACACTCGGTGGCCACTGGGATGCTTTCTCCTGTGAAGTGCTGGAGGATCCGAAACTGTTAGCAGAGGCGAATGCACGTTTAATTACGACTTTCCGTGAGCTTTCGCACGAACTGAAACCCCTTGGAATTCGCTGCCTGATGCAGGAACAGATGTATATCCCGAGTGAAAAGCCACATACCCTTCAGGAGTGCGAGGACTTTCTAATAGATGTGAATCGGGATAACGAAGGTGGCATTACGGTGCTCACGACCCTCGATGTGGGGCATCAGGCTGGAATGCACTATGGGCTGGAAGGCGCCGATCTGGACTATCTGGAATGGCTGCGCCGGTTCGCTTCGGTCTCTGAAGTGATCCACCTACAACAGACCACTCCGGATGCGTCGCACCATTGGCCATTCACTCCAGACTATAATGCCAAGGGACATGTGGATATCGACAAGACGCTGGAAGCTATTCGCTACAGCCATGAGCATCACGATGAGCAGCCACATGCGGCAGTTCTGCCTCCTGTGAGCACAAACTGGCTTGTCGCGGAGATCATCCCAGGTTCAACAAAACATGAAAAAGTACTACTCACCGAACTCACCGAGAGCTCGAAATACCTTCGCAAATGGATACCCGAAGGCGGCGTCGACTGGGATTTCTAAATATATCTTTCGACTACAAAATAGAATGTCCACTGCTATCAATCTACGAATATCAATAAATTAGGTCGTCGTCATTCCAGCGAACCTATTAAGGCACAGCGTTACCGCGGGATGCTACCCAGATTTTGTACCAGTCTATTCTTGACAATGAAATTGAACCTGCTTCTGCCGCCTCGCGAATATGTTCAGGATTGTTTGAGCCCACCAGTGGTATGATATTTGCCGGGTGACTCAATAGCCAAGCAAGGGCAAGCTGGGTGGGAGTTGCGTCGTTATATACGGGGGCGAGTTCTGCAAATATTGCCAATATGCGCTCAATTTTCTCACGGTGGGGATGATCGGAAGGGATCGATCGCTTACCGGACAGCCAACCTCCCCCAACTGGGCTATAGGCAAGTGGAGTGATACCCAGTTCCAGACACTGATCCAAAACTCCGTCTCCATTACCTCCCGCTGCACCTTCATATATCGGGTCGAGACGCAGCAGAGAGATGGCAATTTGGTTCGATACAATCGGAGCTTGCAGATATCTCTTCAGAGCTAGAGTTTGTTGAGGATAGTAGTTGGAGACACCAATCATTCTAACTTGCCCCGATTCTACCATCTCGTCAAGTGCCGCGGCTGTTTCCCCTGGATGCGTGAGCGGATCTGGGCGGTGCAGTTGGTACATATCTACATAGTCAATTCCCATCCGATCCAGAGACCCCTGGAGACTTTCTTTGATATAGTCCGGCGAATGATCGTAGTACCCCTTGCGGATGCCTACTTTTGTAGCAATAAATATTTTTTCGCGGCTGTTCGGCACAGCAGCCAGACAGTCTTTGAAAATCGATTCACAGGCAGTGCCGCCATAGATATCTGCATGATCGAAGAATGTAATCCCCGCTTCCAACGCTGCTTCAAAAGATGCGATTGCTTTTCTTGGATGTTCGGCGCCAACTTCTGCGGGATTCCAGTTGCCAGCAAGCCCCATGCATCCAAGTGCCATTCGTGATACAGGAATGCGTTCAGGTCCGAAAGCCTGCATCGGCATTATTTGACTCACTAATTTGCTCCTTCAGCATAAATTTATTGGTATACTGCAGTTCAGATCGGTGAAGGATGGAAGCGACCTACATTCTGAACTACAGAAGTCGCGGTACCGTTCGATTTGATTACTGATTATACTCCAACACGAATTAATATTACCCAGTAAGAAGCTCCTGTAATACTCATTTGTAAAAAAAAACTTGAGTTCGAGAGTTAATAATACCTCTCACTCAAACATACTGCTTGATTAATTACACCATGCAATATATAATAACTAAAGTGTAATCTATATACTTATATTTATCGCTCATTTTGGGAAGCAAATTAACCAAAGAACGTACCCCATTACTTTGGAAATATGAATGTGTTTTGTTCTATAATAATGCCTGGAGGAAATCAATGCTGACGAGTAGCGACATGTTGACACCTGACGAAAAGAGAGCCTTTGATGAGAACGGTTTTCATGTGATGCGGCAGGCTTTGACTTCTGAAGAGTTAAGCTCCTATCAGGAAGCTATGAAGAAACTCTTCCTGGTGCCGCGAGATCATCCCTATGCTGAAAGACTCATGACTTGCGATATACCCGAAGATAGACGGGACATGATGAATCCCCACGCGATCTGGAACGGTTTCGATCTGCCTCTCTTTGACGATAGGTTTTATGACCTCATCTTCCACGAACGAATTGCACTCACGATGGATGCCTTAATTGGGCCAGATATCAATTTTTTCGAGACCTGTTTTGTCACCAAGCCGCCTTTCTTTCCCGGCACCTACCGCGACTGGCATCAGGATTCTGCCTATTTCGATCCACAGACTAATGACCGAAACTGCGCTGTAATTATCTATCTGGATGACATGGATGAGAGTTCAGGCGCTACCAGGGTAGTGCCTGGCAGCCATACGCAAGGTACTTTGCCACATAGGATTCCAGATGAAGGAATGTCGTCGAAACATCTTGAAGTAGAGAATAAAAGGGGGTATGATACTGCAGGAATAACTTTCGATTTCAAAGCAGGTGACGCTATGTTTTTCCTGGCAAGAATTCTTCATAAGGCTGGAGAAAACTCTTCGAATAGCTCGCGCACTGGCATTATATATAACTATACACGGCGGGATAATCTCGATCTAGGAGAGAAAAACAGAAGTATCGCAAATGCCATTCCAGTAGTCCGCAATGGGCAGATATATCGGCCAAATAAGTAGCTCCTGGATGCATTTGTGATATTCATTTCGGTACTTTGGCTGTGTTGATTCGGATTATTTGAGGTGGGAAATGAGTGTGTTAGCGAGGGGAAAAGGCATTGTACTTGTTTCAGGCGGGATGGATTCCTGCGTGACTTCTGCGGTTGCGAAAAAGCATGGATACGATCTCTGCTTTCTGCACGTGAACTATGGCCAGCGAACTGAAAATCGAGAGCTGCAGGCTTTTCACAATTTAGCAGATCATTATATGGTTCCGTTAGAGGATCGTCTGGTGGTCTCGATAGCGCATCTGACCCAGTTAGGTGGGAGCAGCCTCACGGATACGAGTATGGAGGTCACCGATGCTGATCTTGAAAGCACAGATATTCCTAGCTCCTATGTCCCTTTCCGAAATACACATCTCCTGAGTATAGCGGTTTCGTGGGCAGAAGTGATCGAAGCCAAAAGGATATTTATAGGCGCAGTGTATGAGGACAGCAGCGGCTATCCGGACTGCAGGCCGGAGTACTATGCAGCTTTTAATGAAGTGATTCGGGTAGGGACGGCCGCAGGGGATATCAAGATAGAAACTCCTATAGTACACCTTAAAAAGGAGCAGATAATCGATTTAGGAATTGATTTAGACGCACCATTACACCTGACCTGGAGCTGTTACAAAGCCGAGGATGAAGCCTGTGGAGTCTGCGACAGCTGTGCACTCCGCCTGCGCGGTTTCCTGCGTGCCGGTATTCCTGACCCGATTACCTATATCGTTCGACCTGAGTATCCATAACAGATTTTCTACACTCGCATCGCAAAAGCTGGGTAGATGATTTTAGTAAAATGTAATCTTGGCACCTCTATCAGGAAATCTTTTTTAGACAGGATTAACAGGATTAACAGGATTAAGTTTAAAATCAAGAATAGAACATTGCAGCAACGATGTGACCCACGGCTTCAACATTCTAATCCTGTAAATCCTGTAAATCCTGTTTAAAATTCTTTAAATGTTGCAGTCTTCAAACCACTCATTCAATTTTCAATATCAGGCAATAGTTATTGAAAAGTAGTTCACAAAGGATGTAATATCTGTTGAATCGTCGTCACGAAAAGAATTGCAGAGAGCGCGATTAATACAATGGTGGTAGTCCAGGCAACGATGTTAAACGAACGGGTGTTGATGAAGTTTCCCATCAGCCGTCTGTTGTTCACCAGGCGCAGCATGAGCACAAGAATGATGGGAAGCAGCACAGCCCCCACGATATTCGGAAGTATGATAAGCATAGCAAGGTGATCCGGAAATCGCATCACTACAAGCACGGAAGCTATAATCAAAAAGGTGAATGTGCTGATAAACAACGGCGCTTCACGAGCTCTTCTCCCCACACCGGATTCCCATCCCAGAGCCTCCGAGACTGCATAAGCAGAAGAAAGCGGTACTGTGATTGCTCCAAAACAAGATGCATTGAAAAGCCCGAGCGCAAAAAGTCCAGTCGCCAGGGGGCCAGCCAGCGGCCGTAACGCCTGCGCCGCCTGCGAGATATCCTGAATATCGCGGACACCATGTGTGTAAAGCGTTGCCCCACAGCTCACCACAATGAAGAACGCTATGAAGTTTGTGAAAAACGCCCCAAATAACACATCGATCCGTGTATTTCTATACGCTTCTACCCTGATTCCCTTATCACGAACGCTGGATTGGATGTAGAACTGGCCCCAGGGGGTGATCGTAGTTCCCACCACACTGATGATCATGAGGATGTAGGCATGTATCGGCTTAATGGAACTCATATCCGGTAAAAATGACTGCTTTACTACCTGAGCCCAGTTTGGATGCGCCAGAACAGCGCTAAGAATATAGAGAAGATATATGGTGGAGGCACCCAGCAGTACCCTCTCTAATTTCTTGTACGATCCTCTAGCCACCAATAGCCACACGCCCACAGCCACCAATGGAAGCACCCAGAATCTTGCCCGATCCCCTAGATAGAGCTGAACTGCAGCCAGAATTCCCGCAAATTCCGAGACAGTGGTGGCGAAGTTGGCTATTAGAAGGACGGTCATCGCAAAAAGAGTGATTTTTACTCCAAACTCTTCTCGAATGAGATCCGCGAGCCCTTTACCCGTCACCACGCCCATACGAGCGCACATCTCCTGCGCCACTCCAAGCGCTATTGTCGAGAGAATCAAAACCCAGATCATGCTGTACTGATACTGTGCTCCAGCCTGGGAATAGCCAAAAATGCCGCTGGCGTCGTTATCGGCGTTAGCAGCAATTATCCCCGGTCCCAGGATGCTAAAAAACACCCAGATCCGGCTTTGGCGCATCAGGCGTCGAGCAGACTTTCGGAGCATCATCTCACTTTCACTTGGTGTGATTGGCAGGCATGACAAATCAGAGCAGGGCGCTAAATGCTTTGCTCCGGTAAGACGGCCAACCAACCTGGACAAGTGAGTTTGGAGAAGAACTGGAATGGGCAAGATCGCCGCTATCCCATTCGATCAGAAACGAGGATTAGCGGCGAAACAGCTGCCAGTTCCTTACTGCACCTGCCAGAGAAGGAAGGCCGTGTGTACTATGACTGGAATCGTTAGACATCGCGAATATTGTTCTTCCGATACTGCACTGGCATCGTGCTCATTGCACGCTTATTGACTGAAGACCGAAGGTATTATACCGCTAAGTAACCACCTTTGTATAGCCTAATTTCTGAACTCGGAATTAGGGAATATTAAGATTAATCTCGTATTGAATTTGTTCAGTAATTTGCATATGATTCAAGCAGGAAGGCAGGAACAAAGGAAGACTGGAAACGAAGAACAGGAACTGTAGAAATGACATAAGAATTTCTATACTGCTGATTTTCTTTGTTCCTGCTTTCTGCTTGAATAACATATACACTTTTTAGGGTGGTGCCAAAACTGCAGAGAAGCGCGATATGCTATACTTTATGTATCATTGAGAATTCTTAAGAATGCTAAGGAGCTAAAGTTTATGGCCTTACCCGATGTATCGTACTCCCGCCGCAAAACCAGACCTGTGCAGGTTGGTGAGATCGTAATTGGCGGCGATAATCTGGTTGTCGTGCAGTCGATGATTACGGAAGAGACTCACAACGTCCCTGCTGCTGTAGAACAGATCATCGCGATGCACAAAGCTGGTTCGGAAATTGTACGAGTTACCACACCGAATATGGCGGAGGCGCGCTGCCTCGAAGAGATCAAGCTACAGTTAAAAAAACAGTACAGAGATGTCCCTCTGGTGGCCGATGTGCATCACCAGGGCAGTGATATTGCGGTGGAAGTCGCGAAATATGTTGATAAAGTTCGTATTAATCCCGGGCTGTTTGTTTTTCGCAAGCGTGTGGAACGGAGTGTCGACTACACTCGAACCGAAGTCGAAGAAGAGATCGAAGCGATTGAAAAAGGACTTGTGCCTGTTCTTATTGCCTGCAAAGAGCGGAATAGAGCCATGCGTATCGGAGTGAACCACGGCTCCCTCGCTGAACGCCTCACGGTGATGTACGGCGACACTCCGCAAGGCATGGTCGAAAGCGCTATAGAGTACATACAAATATGTGAGCGCAACGAATTTAGGAATATAGTGATATCGCTGAAAGCTTCTCGTGTGGCGGTCATGCTGCAGGCCAATAGGCTGATGGCTCAGCGTATGGCTGAGTTAGGAATGGACTATCCATTGCATCTAGGAGTTACGGAGGCTGGCGACGGGCAGTATGCGCGCATCAAAAGCACCACTGGCATCGGAACTCTTCTGGCGGAAGGAATTGGAGATACCATTCGAGTATCACTTGCCGAAGATCCTATCAACGAACTGCCAGTCTGTTACGATATTCTCCAAGCACTCGGTCTTCGGCGCACCAAGACGGAGTTTATAGCGTGCCCTTCCTGCGGCCGGACAAAGTTCGATTTGCCCACAGTGCTCGCTCAGGTGAAATCTGCGACGGATCATCTTCCAGGGCTGAATGTGGCTGTCATGGGATGTATTGTAAATGGCCCTGGAGAGATGGCGGATGCCGACTACGGATATGTGGGAAAAGCCGGCGGTAAGATTTCGTTGTACCGCAAACGTGATGAGGTGAAGTCCGGGATTGCCCAGGAGGACGGGGTTTCTGAACTTATATCGCTCATCAAGCTTGATGGAAGATGGCAGGATCCACCTGAGGGATGGAGAACTACTGAGTTAGTCTCTTCAGCAGGGCCTTCCGGGAGAATTAAAAGCAGTATTTCATTAACTCCAAAATAGTGTAACATTATTACATCTCTGCTGCGTATATATTATTATCCTAAGGTTTAAAGCTGAGTAAGCGTAAGTTAGTTTTAAGGGGGCGCAGATGATTGAATCCGTGATACAAGCTGAATCGACTATCGGCAAAAACCATGTCCTGCCTGAAACCCGCGCACTGGCTGCGATAGGATGTGTCGATCTATTAGCAACGGTATACTTCATCTCGACAGAACAGGCTTCTGAAGCAAATCCTCTCATGGCAGGTATCCTCGACAATTCCGGGCCAATTGGATTTGTGATCTTCAAAGCGCTAATGCTAGCGATACCACTGATCGTAGTTGAGTTAGCACGTAAAAAAAATCCCATATTCGTGCAAAAGGCGCTCAAAGTCGGAGTCGGAGCATACGTTGCACTCCTGGGATATGCGTATCTTCCTAGATTTCTGATGATGTTTGCCTGACATTAACATCTATTGCCTCCATGCACTCCCCATTCGTGGTACAATACCCTGGTAATTTTGAAACATTTACTAATTTGCCATACCAGATTGTGACCTGAATGGATCCACCACGACTAACAGTTTTTTCCACTCCGCTGATCTCAACATGGGTGCTCGATGAGACTCATAGAGTGCTTTTTGATGCTGGCGATGGAGTTTCGGCGATGCTGGAAGGGAAGATTCACAAAGCAAACACCATTGCCCTCACACATGCCCATCGAGATCATATAGCTGGCCTTCCACAGATACTGAATCTGCGAGGTGGTACCGCTGCTGAAAACGGTGAACCTCTGCGAGTGATTCACCCAGATGGCAGTGGCTCTTTTATGGCGATAGCACGCTTCCTCTCACATTTTGATCAGATGACTTCAGGAAAAGTAAAATGGCAGCATTGGAAGCCTGGCAGTCAGATGGCTCTTGATGATGGAAGATTTTTGCGTTCGTATGCTACTCGGCATGTCGCATGCCCCGATCCGGCGAGGAACCGCAGCCTGGGATACCAGATAGGCCGGCACGTGGAGCGCCTCAAACCCGAACTTCGCAATCTGCCTCAGGCCGAACTCGATACTCTTCGGAATGCTGGAGGGCGGGAGGCGATTACTGTTCGTGAAGAGGAGATACTTTTCACCATAACAGGAGATACCGCCGCAATGACTCCTCAAGATTTGGGAGGCTGTCGTTTTCTGCTGCATGAGTGCACTTTTTTGGATGTGGATGAGGAAAGAGTTACGGAAGCGAAGGATAGGGGGCACGAACACTCTTACCTGAGCGAAGTGCTTGATCTGGCACTGCTAGCAGACGTCGAAAGATTGGCTCTTTACCACATCTCGAAAAGGTATACCGATGATGAGATTGTGAAGGCTGTGCGGGCAGGCTGTGCAAAACGTGATCTCAAATGCCGCGTAAGTGTCGCGCTGCCTGGGCGATTATATATTGACCTCTTTTCACAGGCAGTTTGGCCAGGCAGAGGTTAGAATCTCTATTAATTGAAGCTCGATATCCTCACTCTTCCATTCGGCACTCTTGAAATCATCTTCTATGAGTGTATTTAATTGGTGGAACATTCCAAATGTGATTATGCTATCAGGCTTTTTATTCTCTTCTGGTTCTTCGACAGAAACGCTCATCTTGTATTTCTGAGTTCGTGGAAGTTTCTTTAATTGACAGACAAGCTGTTCGGGTGTTCCGCTATATACTTGCGCCTGTGTCATGAGTTTTTCTCCTTTTAATAATACAATTTTTATAGCACGGCAAATAGATGTGATAAGCAATTAGAGAATATGATCGAGATTAACTATATTATGTAATCCAGGCTGGTAAGAAGTGGTATACTTATGATAATATTTTTTAGCAAATTTGATTATGCAAATAATTCTTGTCAAAAGCATCGTCTCATATAATCACCGTGATTCCCGATTTGATGGATACTTCCATATATAGTTTGTCTTTTCAATTGCTCCTCAAATGTTAAAATCAATTTCTAAACTTTTTTCACTGCCGAAGAATATGGCAGCTTCGTTTGCTGCCGTCACAGGACTGACTACCCCCGATTGGTTTACAGCTACAGACCCGCCTGGATCTACATTGGGTTCGGGTGGTGGCACTGCAAATCTCTTGGCAGAAGCTTGGCGAACTGATGATGCAAATATCCCTTTTCAGGCATGGTTATGTAAGAACCGTAAGCTGATTGTTCATGCGGGCGGCCAGAGCCGACGCCTGCCAGCCTATGCCGCCGTCGGTAAATCGTTGATACCCATTCCGGTCATGCGGTGGTCGTACGGGCAGCGGCTTGATCAGAATCTCCTTTCTCTGCAGATGCCAGACTACGAAAGGGTATTTTCGCGGGCGGCTCCCAACGCGGCTGTTCTTGTTGCCAGTGGTGACGTCCTTCTTCGGTTTGGCGTTGAACTTCCTCTTTTTCCTGAAGCCGATATTGTGTGTGTGGGGATGCGCGTGGATGCAGATATCGCACAGCATTTCGGAGTGTTCTTTCTGGAAAGCAAGCAGTCTGATAGTCTTCGATATATGCTGCAAAAACCTTCTGCTGCGACTATTCGCGAGCATTCTGAAACGCATCCATTTCTTGTCGATTCTGGATTATGGATTCTTAGCGAGCGGGCGGTAGGCGTTCTAATGAACTGTTGCGCATGGGACGACGAGCACCAGCAGTTTCGCAACGGAATTCCGGACAAATACGAACTTTATGCACAGTTCGGGTTAGCGCTAGGTGCATCGCCTACAGTGAAAGATGCTCGTATTAATTCTCTCACTTGTGCCATTGTCACTCTTCCTCAGACAGAATTTCTTCATCTAGGAACTAGCCGACAGCTCATCGAATCGATCGCTGCTTTGCAGAACAGACCCAACTCTTCCCATAGTGCAGTCCTCATGCGCGGCCACCCAGATCAAATCGTCCAGAATTCCGTGTTCGATCCTCCAACTCGTCGTGGTGCTAATCACACCCTCTGGATAGAGAACTCCTGCATCCCCGCTACCTGGCGTATAGCACACGATCATGTGCTGACCGGTGTTCCCGAAAATGAATGGGATATCACTCTCCATCCGAAGGTTTGTTTGGATTTTGCTCCGATTGGAGAATCCGAGTTCTGTGTGCGTACTTACGGAATAGACGACTCATTTCAGGGAGCAGTCGGTCAGGGAAAAACGCAGTGGCTCGGCAGCGAAGCCTCTCATTGGTTCGCCTCACGTGGCATTTCCTGGGAGCAGGCAGGAATCGATCCGGAATGCGACATACAGCTCGCGAAACTTTTCCCGGCCATATGTCATGCTAAAATTGACTCGCGATTTCTGGAATGGTTATTTGCAGACTCACCAGACACCAAAAGCGATTTTGCGCGGTTCTGGTGCGATTCGCCTCGCCTATCCGCAGCCGAAATCACCGATCAGTTGAATTTATCTCGACTTTTCGCGCAGCGAAAAAAGAACCAGCTTCACTCTGTCAAAACGCTCTATTCCCACCGTTCCAATAGTGTATTCTACCGGCTCGATTTGCAATCTACTGCGCGAATATTCGCAAATTCGGACGAAACCTTGCCACCGGATGATCATGAAAATGGCCCTCTTGCTCAAATTCATGATACTATGTGGCGCGGGGCAGTGCATCGGCTGCGTGATCAGAATCACTGGGAGACTGAAGAGCAAATAGCATTTACCAGCCTGCGAAGCGCCATTCTAGAGCACGAGCAGGCGAACCCTGTCTCACCGGTCTGCCATGTACTGCAGGATCAGATAATATGGGGGCGATCTCCAGCCAGACTCGACCTCGCGGGCGGGTGGACGGATACGCCGCCTTACTGCCTTCTTCATGGCGGCAAGGTGACCAATCTGGCAGTGAATTTGAACGGGCAGCCTCCTATCCAGGTATTTGCCAAACTTAGCAAACGACACGAGATAGTTATCCGTTCGATAGATTTTGGAGCGGAAGAACGCATCAGTTCCTATGATCAGATTGATCAGTATGCACAGCCTGGGAATGCATTCGCTCTCGGCAAAGCGGCTCTTGCGCTGGCAGGTTTTTTGCCACGATACAATTATCAAGGCGGATTTGGTTCACTTGAGCAGCAGTTAAAAGCTTTCGGAGGGGGGATCGAGATCTCTCTTCTCGCCGCCATCCCGCAGGGTTCGGGGCTAGGGACAAGCAGTATTTTGGCGGCAACACTTCTAGGAACATTGAGCGAGCTTTGTGGGCTTGGCTGGGACAGCAGCGCCGTCATCCGAAAGACACTGGCGTTGGAACAGATGCTGACTACAGGGGGCGGATGGCAGGATCAGGCAGGGGGTATTCTGCGCGGTATAAAGCTGGTAGAGACCGCTCCTGGTCTTACCCAGGATGCTATGGTGCGCTGGCTCCCCGACCATCTCTTCACAAGCGCATTCTCAAACCAGGTTGTGATTCTTTACTACACAGGTTTGACCAGGCTGGCTAAGAGCATCTTACAAGAGATAGTGCGTGGGATGTTCCTCAATGCTGGGAATCATTTAAGTATTCTAGAAGATATTAAAGCAAATGCGGTCTTTGCTCATAATGCGATCCAGAACGCCCGATGGGATACCCTCTGCGAAGCAGTCGAGAGAAGCTGGAACCTCAATCAGAGACTGGATTCTGGAACTAACCCACCAGAAGTACAGGCAATACTGAATCCGGTTGCTGACTATCTTTCGGCATGTAAACTTTTAGGCGCTGGCGGTGGGGGATATCTGCTCATGTTTGCAAAAGATGCGCTAGCAGCGGAACGCATTCGTGAGCAGCTTATCGCAAATCCACCTAACTCACGAGCTCGTTTTGTGGATATCACTATTTCGAATACTGGGATGGAAATAACACGCAGCTGATGGATGTTTTGCTAAGTTAACAGTTGGCACGAATTGTGCAAGACAGTAATTATTGAATATACTCTAAATCAGTTAGCGCCGGATTATTGCCGATTATCACATTCCGAACTGCAAATCAATATCGCAATAGGTTAATAGGAATTAGGATTAGTTTGTAATATGCAACAGATTCATGCTCAACAGTTTGCTCCCGAATTAGGTTTCAAGGATATTGCTAACGCTTTATGGCGCCGTAAGGTAATGATTGTACTTATCTTTATTGCCAGTTTATGCATCGCATACTACGCAAACACTAAAATGAAAACCCGCTGGAAAGCAACTGCCCAGATGATTGTGATTCAACGGGCAGCCACTATCACCAGCTCGACTGAAGCAAGTTATACTGCTCCGCTGGTAGAGTCTGCAGATACCCAGGTTGAAATGATTCAGACTGGAAGCATGCTGCAGCGTACTATGGACTGGCTGCGTAATGAATCCTTCAATAAGCGGCAGACATTGGAACAACTCGGAATCACCGATGTAAACGAGTTAGAGAGTCAGTTCCCAACACTTCTCACGGTGACTGTTCCCAAAGATACGAACTTACTCGTATTGAATGCGACGGGACCTACAGCAGAGCAAGCCACTATGCTCGCTAACGCAACTTGTAAGGCTTTTGTTGAGTGGAAGAAAGATATCGCTCAGGCGAGTGTGCGTGAGATGGTGAATAATCTTGATGAACGTGCCAAGCGCGCTAACCAGCAGATGCTGGATGCCGAACAGGCAGAAACTAACTTCAAGCACAACCGGCAGCTCGTAGATGTGCCCTCACAGTTGAAGGTGGCGCTTGATCAGTATCTGCAGCACGATGTGGAAGTAGTAGGGCTAAAGCAGGAGTTAGGTTCGGAGGGCGAGCGTTCAAAAGCTCTTGAAAGCCAGCTCAAGGATATCAACGGGGCTATCCGCAGCGGTACAGGCATTCGGGATGACTCTCTCGTTCAGGGACTGCAGAAGCAGCTCAACGATCTGGAGATCGAAAAGGCGGATGCTGAACTTAAATATACTCCGGAATATCCAGGAATACTTCCCGACCTGAATGCTCGTATTAAAGATGTGCAGACACGTCTCTCCAAGGCGATATCTGGTACTCTCGATAATAAGCGCCCCTCCCTGCAGGCGCAGAACGAACTCAATCAGAACTACAAACAGTCTCAAGTGACGATGGCTTTCACACAGGCTAAATTAGTCGCAGCGGTTGCACTGCGTGATCAATATAAGCGACCGCTTTCCAGTATTCCGGAGACGAGTATGGAGTATGCCCGAGTCGCCCGGAAGGCGGATATGGCCCGGCAGCTCTCCTCTTCATTGCAGTCATCGTTAAATGCAGTAAAGCTCAATAAAGATGCTGTCGATGGTAATGTGCGAATTACATCGCCTGCAGTAGCCCCAGACCAGCCATACTATCCGATCAAATCTCGAAATTTGCTTTTAGGCGGCATTCTTGGGCTCACGATTGCAATACCATTAGCCCTGCTTCTGGAAGGGACGAACGGCCTTACAAGAAACTCATCAGAAGTACGCAGACTGGCACAAGGTACTGTTATTGGTGTGCTGCCAAGGATGTCTCGCACTCAGGCGCGCCAGTTAGAAGACGGGGTAGCCCCGCCATTCGCAAGAGAAGTATTCAGCTTAGCCCGAGCCAATTTTGGAATGGCAACACGTGCCCATCTTAAAGACGATCCGTGGAAAAACAGAGTCATTCT
>JANXSG010000087.1 GCA_025352825.1 Chthonomonadaceae bacterium
TCTTTCGGACTGTAAATGGGCTAAAAGTCGCTATTTTTCAATGGCAGATCAGCGTCAAAAAAATCTTCGTCGCTTGTATGGGCATTGTAGAGCGTTTTTTTTCAATCGAAAATTTCAGAAAGACTTTTGACCCGCCCTCCTGACCCCCTTCCCTGCACTCGCAAACGATAAAGCTGTTTGCGTTAGGGAAGGGGGAGATTCAACAATCAAGATTCCCCCTTCCCTCCGAGGTACGAGGGAATCAGGGAAGGGGGGTTAGGTAAAAAAACTGGGCTGGAAAGAGTGGTGAGGGCACAATGGATCCTGAACAGCATAGAAATAAGTGGGAAGACAGATTCCTGACTCGGCGGCAGCTGCTTTCCAAAATGGGGAACGGCTTCGCTGGCATCGGTCTGGCTGGCTTGTTATCTTCTGAATCGGCTAATGCCGCGGTAGAAACGCTTCCAAAATCGATAAATCCACTTTCGCCGAAACTTTCTCCACTGCCGGGTAAAGCCAAACGAGTCATTTTTCTGTTTCTGAATGGCGGACCATCGCATGTCGACACATTCGATCCGAAACCCATGCTCACGAAGTACCACGGACAACCGCTTCCTTACAGCAATCTTGCTACTGAGCGCAAAACAGGCACCTGCTTTCGTTCTCCATTTGAGTTCAAAAAATATGGTAAGAGTGGCATTGAAGTAAGTGATGTTTTTCCGCATGTGGGAGAGTGTATAGACGATATTGCGGTGATTCGCTCAATGCATGCCGATGTACCTAACCACGAACCATCTCTGCTCCTTATGAACTGTGGTGATGCGCGGCTCATCCGGCCCAGTATGGGCTCTTGGGTTACCTACGGGCTTGGTTCCGAGAATCAGAATCTGCCCGGTTTTATTGCCATGTGCCCCCATGGCTACCCCATTCAGGATACTCAGAACTGGCAGTCCGGGTTCCTGCCAGGAATATATCAGGGAACTTATATCGACTCAGCACAGACTGACATTCAAAAGATTATCGAGCACATCAAAAACAGCTTTGAATCACCTAAAGAGCAGCGGGAGCAGTTAGACTTGCTTCATCAGTTGAACGAGCAGCACCTGCATCAGCGCAGCGATGATATCCAACTCGAATCGAGAATTCAGTCCTTTGAGCTTGCTTACCGTATGCAGATGGATGCCACCGATGCCTTCGACATTTCTAAAGAGCCGGAAAGCATTCGAAAAATGTATGGCGATGGCACGTATGCACGGCAGGTGTTGGTTGCCAGGAGGCTGCTTGAAAAAGGAGTGCGCTACATTCAGCTTTATCACGGTGCTGGCCAGCCTTGGGATAATCACGACGATATTGCTACCGAACATAAAAAGTTAGGAATGGAGTGTGACCAGGCAATTGCGGCTCTCCTAAAGGATCTCAAGCAGCGAGGCATGCTGGAAGATACTCTGGTAATATGCGGCGGTGAATTCGGACGGACTCCTACTGTCGAACTGCCGACACCAGGCGCAAATGCTGGAAAGCAGAACGGCCGAGACCATAATCACTACGGCTTTACTACCTGGATGGCAGGCGGTGGTGTGAAAGGCGGCCAGGTCTATGGCGCTACCGACGATTTTGGGTTCAAGGCGCAGGATAAGCCTGTGCATGTCCACGATTTGCATGCAACCATACTCCGCCTGCTCGGGTTTGACCATACCAAGCTGACTTACCGATATGCAGGCCGGGACTTCCGCCTTACAGACGTCTACGGAACCGTGATACCCGAGATCATCGCATAAAATACGCTTTCAGATTTGTGCAGCTAAATCACAATTGATTGATATCTCATGCATAACAAAAGCGAATACAACCACTTTATCATCGAAGCTTGTGATAAATAATCGCAAGCTTTTATCATTGTGTTGGTCTTGGTGTCTATTAGATTGCAGGAGATATTTAAAATTAATCTAATATTTTGTGTGAATTACTTCACTCTAAGACTATTTGGCACATATTATGCACAGTATGCTGATTAGGTTGTGCGAATAAGCTGTTACCTCTGCTTCTGATTCGTTACAAACCCATTATCGAAATCGTTCTTAATAAATCGAATTAAAACTATCAATATTTAACGGAGCCGCAACTATTGAAAAACACCTTTAAAGTTAGCTTATACTCTTATTGAACTGCTTGTTGTGATCGCGATTATATCAATCTTAGCATCAATCTTGTTTCCGGTTTTCGCACAGGTGCGAGCAGCTGCTCACAAGGCAGTATGTATGAGCAACGAAAAGCAGATATCTACCGGAATATTGATGTATTTTCAAGATTACGATGAACGCACTCCTCGTGCTGTAAATAATGCCTCCAGTAGTCCCCATCTAGCTATACCGATCTCCCCATCGCTTGCTGGTGACAACGCTTTTTCCACCGCAGAACCCAGTGTTGGGCGACAGACAGGATTTCTGTACTCATATATTAAAAGTGAACCTGTGTGGCGCTGTCCGGAAGATACTATCACTTTCGATGGTAAGACTTTGAATACTAATGGGTCGCTTTGTCTGGCCAACGCTACGAGTTACCATCTAAGTCTTTTTCTAACGGGAACACAAGTGGATGGAGTCGCGGAGACTACCACCGGTGATGGAACTTCGATAGCTTCCGTTTCGCGCGTGGCTCAGACTATTCTGGCTCGTGATGGAGATGCAAGCGACGGAACAAATATTGAGAACAATACAGCTATTGGAGGCGCACTTATTGGAGAGCAGTTTTACACCCGCCATAGCGACCATACACAGGCGATTCGCCATGGTGGCCTGGGTAACTATATTATGCTCGATGGCCATGTCAAGACATTAGCGCCAAGTGCAGTTAGTCCCATGCAACGAGATGATGATCCGCTTCATCCTTGCCCTGGCTGCCCAGACCAGGTAAATCCAAACGCATATGCTTTCTGGAATATTGTGGAGTAGAATACCAAATTTGTATTGCAGTAAAAGAAAGAAAGTGAGTATACAAGATGTTGTTATCTTCAACCCGTCGTGGCTTTACTCTTATAGAGCTGCTCGTTGTCATCGCGATTATAGCGATTCTTGCCGCCATTCTGTTTCCAGTGTTTGCCCAGGCACGCGAATCTGCTCGAAAAACTACCTGCACTTCTAATTTACGACAGCTTGGCCAGGCGATGACCATGTATATTCAGGACTATGATGATGTTTTTCCGGTCTGTAATTTTAGTGATACGAGCACCGGGTTTCCACCAAATGTACATTTGGACGGATCTGGCTCCCCAATCTATCTTACTGATACACTGCGGCCATATGTAAAGAATGATGGCGTTTTTCTATGCCCTACCATGCGTGCACAGCCTAATCGAGCCGCACAATATCCTACCGACTATACCTTCCTTTGTGTTCATGGATGGAGTCTCTATTTCCCAGACTTTAATAATGATGCACAAGGGGTCTGCAGCCATCCTATGTCCAGTATCGGGCGTGTCTCGGAAAAACCGATGATCATGTGCGACGGAATTGGCGAGCATCTGGGTGTGACCACGAACATAGTCTATACGCAAAATAAGACTGGCGCGCAGAATATCTGCTATGTAGACGGCCATGTTAAGTTTACTCCCGGCAAATATCAGGCGATTGTAGCGCTCTATAAAGCGCCGAACAACTGAAATTGAAATCTAATTTAGTCAAAGAAGAAGGATCGAAGTAATGTTTCGTAATACTAAAATTCTAACCGTTTACTGTGCAGCGTTGGCAATTTTTCTCTCATTCTCCATTAAGCCATCTTACGCAGCCAGAACGGGAGTGCAAGAAAAGGAGGCTTCACAAGAACTACTTGATGCCGCCAAGAAACCGAAATTGCCGGAAGGCGCGAAACTGCTAAAACCTATGTTTCTCGACAAATCGCTCTTCATACCAGCTAAAAATTGGAAGTATGAAGAGGCAGATGATGACCGCCCGTTCGCACACTC
>JANXSG010000089.1 GCA_025352825.1 Chthonomonadaceae bacterium
TGCGAGGGAATCAGAAGGAGAGGGGTTGGGGTGAGGTTCGAAGTCTCCTCAGTACAAATACTAGTTTTTTAATATTACTGCAACTGTACCGGGTTTCCCGGTTGGATTACCAGTATCCCTGCTCCTTCATGCGTGGAAGAAATTCATTGCCGGCAACTAGGATTAATGCCGGTGCTACCAGCATCGGAGGCACGCATGAAACTCTTCCGTCAGATGCTCTTAACAGGGCTAACTATATTATCGTTTGGAATCTGTCGGGCAGATTCTCCACTACAGGAGCATCCTGTAGAACCCTATGTCGACCCATCACAACTTAACGTACCCTGGGGTTCCATAGATTTCTATAAACAGCCATGGCGTGCTTATATGGAAACAAAAAGTGGCTACGATTTTCTACAGGGTATTGGAATAAACTACAATCTTCCAGGCAATGACGATCTTGCCGTGGCAGCGCTTGCCAACGCAGGTTTCAAGTCTATGCGATTTGAAATTGGATGGGGCAGCGTGAATTGGGAAGAGACCGGGCTGGTAAATCAAAATCGAATTACACATCTGTTTCATCTTTTTAAACAGTATGGTATACGGCCTAATATTCTGCTGAATGGACATCAGGGACGGCCGTGCCCGATGATCAACCTGAATAAAACCATTGAACTGGATGCAGCCAAGGGAGCACGCATGCTGCAGCTTACAGATCCGTCTGGAGTGGTGCCATGGCACACTGGGCTGGGCTATCTTACAGGTTATACAGCAGCGGAGGTGATAATCACAAGCATCGATTCTTCGGGATATTGTACCCTCAGCAAACCACTGCCAGTCGCCCTCACTTCGGGGACTCATGTGCAGCTGAATAATCTGAAATATATGCCATTCAGTGCATTGGGATCAAACGAATACGAGGATACTGCCAACGGCTGGGTGAAGTATGCCATGCTTATAGCTAAGCAGCTTTCCGATGCCGGGATTACTGAATTTGACTTAGAGATGTGGAATGAGCTCAATTTCGGCTCTGCCTTTTTAAATGTGAATAACTATTACTCACCACCAGCAGTTGTCTATCCGAGTACAGATTTCTTTAAACAGGGCGGACATCTTTGGGATGTTGCTAACCGCACTGTGCAGGCTGTCAAATGGCACTATTCTGGAGCACGTGTTATCTGGGGTTTTTCGAATACGAGCTACTTTCGAACTCCACAACTTAGTCTGCCACCTGGAATTGATGGACAGAGTTATCATCCTTACGGAACAGGATTGCGAAGCTTCCCAAGTTTGTATCAAGGCAGAAGTGTAGGGACAGCCTTTGTGCCAGCGGTTCACATGAGACGCCCGGAAGGATGGGCTTCGGACTTCCAGCAGACCGAAAGCCTGATGCGTCTGCTCAATCCTGTCACTCGCAGTGCAAAGCCACAATGGTCGACAAGCTTTCATCACTATATTACTGAGCATGGAGTGCTTCCTGCCGATTGTGGAGTGACAGATGAAGCCACCGCCTGGGAACTTAAGAGCAAGGTAGCTATTAGATCACTCTGCTTTTGGCTGAACAAAGGGATAGAACATGTCGATCTGTTCTCGGCTTTTGACAAAAATCCGCTGGGATACGGACTGATGCCAGCAAATACGGATACTTTGCCTTCCAGCACTTCGCCACAGAATATCTATTCGCAGCCGCTTCGATCGATCCAGACAATGACCAGCTGGTTTAGCGAAAGTGTACCTATAGCAAATCCACAGCAGCTATCAATCAAGGTCGTGGGTCTGGGAGATCAGTTTAATATATTCGAAGGGGATGCCACACACCCAGCGTTGGGGGCGCGGGATGTCTTCACGGCGCTGCCCTTTCAGATCAATCAGAGTAAGTTCTTAATGGCGCTGTACACCATGACGTACGACATTCTAGCGCCGACGCCGGATATGAAATACCGGCTTACAATTGGTAACTTAAACGGCCCCCCTATAAATATTCAGTATGGAGATCCTGTGAAGCAGATATGGAGGAACGTAAACGTAGTAGGATATTCTAAAAACAGTGTAACGGTAGAACTGAGCGTAACAGACTGTCCGAATTTCCTGGTTATCAGCACTTCTCCACAATCTTAAGAATAGATAAAGGCGTGATAAAATCTTTGATAAGGAGAGAACTCATCGAAACGAAAATGTGGGGTTCGGAAATCGATTCCAAACCCCACATTTCACAATCTGAGAACATCTATCACCCTCCTTGGGCTAAATGTTACTCTCCCTGAAGCATAATGAGTGTTTGATCACTGATCGAAACACTGCCCGTATCACACAGTATTCCGTTCCAGAGCCCATTGCCCCAGATTACATTCCCATTCCATTTCGATGCGCCGTAGATAGCTTTACACCCTCGCAAATTATCACCCCAGATAATATTGTTTCCCCAGATCACATTGCCTTTAAAGGCAGTAAAGTTGATGTTCACATAACCGTCGGAGGTAAGATAGGTTGTTGGGCTGGCAGCCCCTAGGGGCGCACCAGTGCGAGATGCTATAGCAGCAGGAATATTTAATTCACCAGCTCCGATTGAAAGAGGATTCTGTGAGAGGCTTTTTGTGGCTGATGTCATCATTCTTGCCTTAACCACTGCTGGAGAAAGTGTACTTTCTGCCTGAAGCATGAGGGCTGCTGCACCAGCAACTACAGGAGCCGCCATGGAAGTGCCAGACAACTCAAAATATTGCACCGGCCCAATGCCGGAATATTGAGAAGGCAATATCTGATTGTCTGGATAGCGTGAAAACAGCATACTAGTAACAGATGCCAGGCTTGTAATGTGGTTTCCAGGAGCGATAATATCTGGTTTAAGTACCAGATCGATCATGCTTGGGCCGCGGCTGCTATAAGTTGCGACCGTATCATCCGTTAAGGATTTAGTGCCCATAGTATTTTGAGCCCCTACCGTAATCACGCCAGGATCGTTGCCAGGGGAAACTATAGATCCGTATTGTGTGGGGCTTTCCGGATCCGTAGGAACACTTCGCCCCATGTTACCAGCAGCGCATACCACCACAATTCCTGCTTTTAAAGCCCGTTCGCATGCCAGACAAAGGGGATCAGTTTTGTAGCTTTCAGTAATAGGATGGCCTAGACTGAGATTGATAATCCGAATATTGAACACGCCTTTGTAGGCGATACACCAGTCAATCCCAGCGATTACGGTGCTCACATTGCCTGCACCATTCTGATCCAGTACTTTGACAGCGATAATTTGTGATTGAGGAGCTATGAATTTAATAGTCGTGTTATAATGATATTGTGCAGAGGAATAACCGTCGCCAGCTGCAATTCCAGCAACATGCGTACCATGTCCATTATCGTCGTATGGCAATGGTTTGAAGTTCACCAGATCTTTCCAGGCGCTTACTCGCCCTCCTGCTGAGATCAAGTCGGGGTGCAGCATCAGTCCGGTATCCAAAACGGCTATCCCAATTTTTTTACCAGTGACTCCATACATTGCCCAGGCTTGATCCGCTCCCACTGTCGAGACTACAAAGTCCTGACAGGAATTCACTGGCAGATCAATACTGATATGGGCAACTTCCGATTTAGCCGTAAGTTCATTAATTTGCTTTGCAGAAAGTATCGTTACGTAACTATCGGAAGTACCAAGCTGTCTGAAGGCAGAGGATGCAGGAAAAAGAGAGTTTCTGATGAATGAGCAAGTATTTTTTGATTGGTGAGAATCATCCATAGATTCAGGGATTTGAACAATTACTCGAAACTGTTGGAAATTACCTGATGAATGAAGTTTTTTCTGTAAATCCGGAGCGAGCTTTGCAGATGTAGAGGGAACATCTGAATTCTGTTCTGCCAATGTGGGTACTTTGTGCAGGAGTAGGGTGAAAAGCAAAATCAACGTACAGATGAGCTTCTTCGAGGAGGCATGATCAAAAGAATCATTGGTTATCTGTGGGAGTGAAAACATAGCTTTTGATTTGTGGATTGTATCTGGATACATCTGTGTGCTCCTTGTAGCGCGCATGGGGCGCGGTATACAGCCAACTGTGGAAACATCCATGTTAGTTGCTGTTTGTTAGGCGCGATGTGGTGGGTGGTGAAGCGCCTTTTAGAACTTGAAATACCAAAAAATAGTGACGGCAGACTATATGACGTACGCAAAGCACGTCATGAAATAATTATCGGTAATTTTATCAGGTTTTTATAATAGTTTTTTTGAGAACTTTTATTTATTTTCTGAGAGGAGCAGAATAATGCAAAATTGACACTAAAGTAATTGTGTCAATTAGCCGATATAACTGTATCAAGCTCGAATTTGATCCCGAAATTAAGTTTTGCCCCAGGACTTTCCCTCTACCTTTGCTGCTGCATACTGCTGATACGACACTGGATAGCCCTGAGCGTTGGAGTGCAGTACATGAAAATATACAAATCCTCAGCCTGGTTCTTTATGATTATTGTCTGGATAATGGCAATAGTTGTGAGTACTCGACTGCTTCTTAATCCAGAATTCTCGCCTCAGAAACACGTAAGTTTATTCCAGAATGCTTTAATAGTAATCCTCGCCGCGATTTTTGGAGCCCATAAAGTACGTTTGACTCGTTCATCGCGCTTTGAGAAATCGAGCAGCGTATCTTTGGGCGCAATGATCACTTTCTACGCCCTGATCTACTCTGGCGTTCATGCCTGTCTGCTTGCGGGAATTGTTTCGTCTCTCAGTGCATCACTCTATCCTCGCCGTCAGCCACTTTTTCAACTAATTCATAATGTATCCACCATAGCATTAAGCGCATCGGCCGCTGGCTTGTCCTACCATTTTCTGAATCTCGAGCAGACCACTTCTTTGGATAAGATGTTTATCATCTCATTGCTGATTTCGGCAACGATATATTTTCTAGTAAATACCATCCTGGTAGCCACCGCGATGGCCCTCTGTGCGGATCAGTCCATTTGGAAACTTTGGTGGTCGAGTTTTGCATGGACGGCGCCAAGCAATCTGGCAGGCGCATCCGTTTCTGCTATTGTTCTTCAGGTGAATAATGGTCTCTATGATATTCTTCTTTTGCTTCCAGTATTTGGCTTTTTCTATCAGACCTTTCGAATGTATGCCGACAAGGCTGAAGAGAAAGAAAAGCACATTCTTGCGCTCGAAAAAGGCAAACAGCTGCTGGCAGAGCTATATCTATCCACAGTACGATCTCTCGCTACAGCAATCGATGCAAAAGATCAGAGCACACATGCGCACATTCAGAGGGTGCACCGCTTCGCTGTCTCCATCGCCGAGCATATGAAGGTGGAGGGAGATGAGCTCGAGGCGATACGCACAGGCGCCCTTCTTCATGATATTGGTAAACTTGGCGTGCCGGATTATGTGCTGCTAAAGCCAAGCGCTCTCTCACCAGATGAATTCGAAAAGATGAAACGGCACACCAATATCGGCGCAGCAATTTTGGAGCAGGTTCCTTTTCCATGGCCTGTATCTACTCTTGTTTTGCATCATCACGAACGTTGGGATGGCACGGGATATCCGGATAAACTCACAGGCGCCGATATTCCTAGAGGGGCTCGCATTCTCGCGGTTGCGGATGTGTATGATGCGCTGACTTCGGACCGGCCTTATCGACCTGCGTGGAGCATTTCACGAGCGCAAGCTTTTATTCAAGCAGGGGCAGGCAGCCAGTTCGACCCAGACGTAGTGGATGCATTCCTCGCAACAGCTGACTTACTCGATGATTCAGTAACCAGCTTGGGAAGTGAGGAACAGAGTCTCATCGGAGCCAATACTGCACAGAGTATCCGACGTTCAGGAGCTGAGCTTTGGGCATTATACGAAATCTCGCAGGTACTGAATGCAAATCTGGGAATGGAAGACAGGCTAAAACAGTTAGGAAACAGAATCAAAGCAATATTCCCGGGCGCAGAATGCTCTTATCTGCTGCTTAATCCTAGTGCAACTATTGAGGGGAGCTCTCCGCATTCGAATCTTATGACATCGATTGGATCAGTCTCTGGGCTGGCAGAAATTTGGTCGTACGGAGAGTATTCAAATCATGCAGAGCTAGTACATACTCCTTGTGTCATAAAATCGGGAAGTATTGCGGCCCTTGTCACTCGAGATCAACTACCCTATCTAGGTCCCTGCCAAAGAGAAGGAGTGCTGTCTCAGTTGATAAGCAGTCGGAACTCCTTCAGTAACTCCTCGCTCATAGTGCCGCTCATTCATATGGGGAAAACATTGGGCAGTATCAACATGTTCCATCCCACACAAGAAGCATTTACTCAAGATGATGAGCATCTGCTGCAGATGATAGCGGTACAAGTCCAGAGCGCGCTCTACCATGATATTTTGTTCGATAGGACACTCAGCGATTCGATAACGGATTCACTTACAGGTCTCTACAATTCACGCTATCTTGATCAGTCTGTTTCTCCGATGCTGAAGGATTTGGCTGCGAGTGAAGTCCCGAATTCATTGACATTTCTTTATCTGGATCTAGATAATTTCAAGCCAATAAACGATCAGTTTGGCCATCAGCATGGGAATGTCGTTCTGCAAAATGTAGCCCGGCTGTTTCAACGGGAGCTGCGACCTAAAGATCTGGTGGTCCGTTATGGGGGAGATGAGTTCCTCGTGGTACTGCATCAGACTGATAGCGAAAGTGCATTGAGAGTTGCCAATCGTATTCGCAGAGCGGTGCAGGAGTATGAGTCAGGGTTGGTGCAATCCAATGGCGCTCAGTTACGCCTGGATGTGAGCATAGGTACGGCATCTTTTCCTCAGGATGGCAGCGATCTCAATCAGTTAGTCTCTGCTGCAGATCAGCGTATGTATACGGAGAAATCGAACCGTAAACGCGGTATTTTGAAGGAGTCCAATAATACCATTGCCATCAGCTCCACTATGCTGGCGCCTCAATTGGAATCTAGTCTGCATGACGGGTGATCCACAGGTTGACTTTGCTACTAGAATAACCGTATAATGACAGAGCGATATGGGTGGTTGCTCATGTGAATAATCTCTCCGTCCTCTCACACTATTTAGGATCTGTAATTTGCGTGTTATACGAACAATCGAAATTGGATTCGAAGAGGCTGCCCTCGCGCTTCGCCGCAGTAATATTCAAGATAACCCTGATATTGAACGGATTGTCCGTGAGATCATTGCGGATGTACGTGCCAGAGGTGATCATGCTCTGTTAGAGCTCTCCAGGCGATTTGATTCATCAGAATTAACCGGGATTGAGGTGACTGCAGATGCTTGGAATAAGGCTGAAGATCAAATCCCGCAGGAATTAAAAAAAGCCATCACGATGGCGTCAGAAAATATTGCTTCGTTTCACGAAAAACAGAAAAAGACAAGCTGGCTGGATTCTCAACCCGATAAAGTGCTTGGTCAGATTGTGCGGCCATTGGATAGAGTGGGAGTATATGTTCCAGGTGGAACCGCTTCGTATCCAAGCACGGTTTTAATGACAGTAATTCCGGCATTTGTGGCTGGAGTCCGCGAGATAGTCCTTTGTACGCCCGCTCGTAAAGATGGTACCGTTCATCCCCTCGTGCTCTTTGCTGCCAAAGTCTCCGGAGTATCAAGAATAGTTACCGTTGGCGGCGCACAGGCAGTTGCGGCTATGGCTTTTGGCACCGAGACAGTGCCATCCGTAGATAAGATAGTAGGCCCGGGAAATCTCTACGTCAACATTGCTAAAAAGCTTCTGTGGGGAGTGGTGGATATCGATATGCTGGCTGGCCCGAGTGAGGTATGTGTAGTTGCAGACGATGGCGCAAACCCTCGCTTTGCAGCGCTGGATATGCTCACTCAAGCGGAACATGATACTGATAGCGCTGCCTATTTAATCACACCTTCGCTGGAACTAGCATATGCTATTCAAGCTGAGATCGAGCTTCAGCTTCAGTCTCTACCCCGAAGAGAGATATTGCGAGAGGCTCTTGAAAGCAGCGGAGTTATCATTGTTACAGAATCGATGGATCAGGCGTATGAGCTTGCTAACTTGGCTGCGCCGGAGCACCTGGCGCTGATGGTACGCGATCCTCTCGCTGCATTGGGGAAGATCAAAAATGCGGGAGCCGTGCTCATGGGCGACTATTCACCGCAGTCGCTTGGCGACTATATGGCTGGCCCCAGTCATACGCTTCCAACCAGCGGGACTGCACGATTTGCTTCCCCGCTAAATGTTGATACCTTTCTGAAAAAATCAAGTTTTATCTACTACACCAAAGATGCTCTCGCTGAGCTGGCATCTCCTATTACTGCTTTCGCCCGAGCAGAAGGGTTTGAAGCGCACGCTGCCGCAGTGGAAGCGCGTCTTGTAAAGAACTAACCTGGAATCAATTTGTGGAGCATGAAATTGCCACCAACTCGGAAATCTGTTATTGCTCGAAAAACAAGTGAAACCGATATTCAGATATCTCTTGATATTGACGGATCCGGTGAAAGTGATATCTCCACAGGAATTGGTTTTTTCGATCATATGCTGACGCATATTGCGAAACATGGTCTTTTTAATCTAAAGGTAGCTGCTGAGGGTGATCTGCATATCGACGATCATCACACGGTGGAAGATGTGGGTATCGTACTTGGAATGGCATTCAAAGAGGCTCTTGGAGATAAATCTGGGATTACACGGGTCGGCAATATAGCGGTACCTATGGATGAAGCCCTGGTTTTTTGTGCGATCGACATCAGTGGCAGAGGGCATTTAGAATATTGTCTTAATCACCCGATTGCAATCCTGGGCGACTTTACGACAGAGCTTGCACCTGAATTTTTTCGTGCCTTTGCTGTAAACGCGGGCTGGACAGTTCATATCCGACAAATGGCAGGCGCAAATACGCATCATATATTGGAATCAGCATTTAAAGCATTTGGAAGAGCAGCCCGGCAGGCGGTGGCCCTTGATCCCAGAGTGTTGGGTATCCCTTCCACAAAAGGGACATTGTAATACAATTGTTTTGTGTTTATTTTTATATGATTTGAGTATCCATATCCTGGAAGAGTGAACTCGAAACGCACTTTTTAGGAGAATGTAAATGGCACAGACTAGCGAACGAATTAAGTCATCGTGGTTAAGAGATGAGAACGCTCCACCCAAAAAGCATGATGCAGCAGTAATCGCACGGGTGGTAATGGTGGCAGCTTTGACACTTACACTGGTAAGTGCAATGCGATGGGCGATAAATATTACAAATACAAATGCCCGCCACATCTCAGATAATATCGTGCAGATTCAGAGCCACATTTCTGATCCAACTACAGATGTATCTCCGTTGAATCCGAAAAAATCAGCCGCCATTCCCCGACCCAAGCCAACAACAAAAATACCTGGGCCGAGTATCGATCCAGTAGGCTCCCAGGCACATTAAATGGTTTGGCTGCCGATTATTCTTATGAGGCTAGATAGACGCAGCTATGATCGCAATTGTAGACTATGGCATGGCTAATCTCCGCAGTGTGGAGAAAGCGCTTGCTTTTGTAGGTGGCGACCCTATAATTACTTCTGATTCCAAAGTGATTGCAAGGGCCGATAAGGTTGTGTTGCCTGGAGTGGGTGCATTCTGTGCCTCTATGAACAACTTGAAAAGAAGCTGCTTACAGCATGCTGTGCGTGATTTCACTCAGACTGGCAAACCATTCTTAGGAATTTGTGTGGGGCTTCAGATGCTGTTTGATGAGAGCAGCGAGATGGGGGACAGCCCTGGCCTGGGTCTTTTTGCAGGTAAAGTAGTTAAATTTTTCGAACATGGGCGACCCGCAGGCACCGAAGATCTTAAAGTGCCTCAGATCGGCTGGAACGAACTCACTCCATCTCCAAACTCCAAACTTCTTAGTGGTGTATTGCCTGGCGACCGTGTGTATTTCGTCCACTCCTTCTACCCTGTTCCGCAAGATGCTTCTATTATCTCTGCCACCAGTGATTATGGCGGGCCGTTCTGCTGTGCGATCGAAAAAGGTAATATTGCAGCCACACAGTTCCATCCAGAAAAAAGTGGCCGTGTCGGGCTTCAGATATTACGAAACTTTGTCGAGTGGTAGTCAGTAGTTTATTCGTATCCAAACAGACAATTTTGCAATTCTATACACGTTAGAGGTAATTGCAAAAGTCATGAACCCAACAGAATCGAGGCTTCTTTTGCCTAACCCCCCAGCCCCCTTCCCTGCACACGCAAACGATAAAGCAGTTTGCGTTAGGGAAGGGGGAGAATCAATGCCAAAGATTCCCCCTTCCCTCCGAGGTATGAGGGAATCAGGGAATCAGGGAAGGGGGTTAGGAGGGCGGGTCAAAAGTCTTTCTGAAATTTTCGATTGAAAAAAAACGCTCTACAATGCCCATACAAGCGACGAAGATTTTTTTGACGCTGATCTGCCATTGAAAAATAGCGACTTTTAGCCCATTTACAGTCCGAAAGA
>JANXSG010000090.1 GCA_025352825.1 Chthonomonadaceae bacterium
CTATGTCAGCAAGCGAACTGTGGATTTCCATCTTGCAAATATTTACGATAAACTTCAGGTTACCAACCGGGTGCAGGCGTTCCGACGCGCAGCTCGCCTGGGCCTGATCCCTATAGATAACTATATGACCGGCGGCTAGTACAGCCGGTTCATTCAATCTCAAAGCCCGTCCTGAAATATTTAAGGACGGGCTTTTTCTTTCGCAGACTCGTTTTGAGAATTTAAACTCGAATTGGAATGTGTTGTTAAATACCGTTTTCGGATTTCTGCAGGTACTTCGTACAGCCTCATTCGCGGATAATAATCAGAGCCCTCATTGCTTCTATACACCAGATTCCACCTCTTCATAACTGGCATCAAGATCGGGTCAATTTCGGGTCTATCAACAAACACACTGCTAATCTGGATATATCGAATCTGGCCCGAGGCAATTTTCGACATCATTTTTCTTCCCGGCTTTATCACCTGCAAAGGCAGAATGTGGGCATCGTCTGCATCTATCCCAGCTACATATCTTATATACCAGCGCCCCACTCCCACAGTCTGCGGCCCTATCACCAAATTATCACCAGGCTTCCAGTGCTGCTTCAAATAGGCAGACGCAGCCGGCCAGCGCGAATCCAAAGTTCTGGGATCGATGTTACTCGATTGCAGATCGGGCTTCCAGTAGAGTGCAGCGCCGCAGCAGTAGATCATCACAACCCAACCTAAGGGCCTCCAAAGCATGATCACCGCCTGAAATCCCAGGCCAACTATCAGCGCTAGAAACGGTGTGATGTGTGCCAGATACTCTGGCCCGATTATATGTGCCCTATGGGCCACAGCTATCAGAAGAAGGCATGCCACAACCACAATTCCAAGCTGCCTTGACCCTTTTCGAAATACTAACAGCAGAATAGCTCCCACAAATCCTCCAGAATACAGGATAGCATACGGCTTGTAGTCGCGCCAAAGCCAGAATATATAAGCCCACTTCGGAGCAACCGGGTACATCACACCAGAAAGCACCACCGGAATCTGCTCCTTCGATACACCGATATAGTGTGTCAGCATTCGAAATGAGCCCCCGATGGGACCCACCGGCCAGAGAACACCAATGAGCACAAGCGATATTACGATCCCGATTCCCACCGCTTTCAAAATATCGGTGCATGTTTTTTTCTCCCTGATATCGGGCAAGAAAAGGAGTGGTAAAGTCAGTGCAACCATTACTAAAGCCGGATAAAACATCTCTGAATGCGTAAACAGCAGACCAAGAACAGTTACCGTTTCAGTGAGCCAGGCAGCACACTTCGTCTCGACATATTTCAGCAGAGTCCATGTAATAGATATGAAAAAGAGTCCGATGAATGGCCACGGAATTGCATGCGCTGAGGATCGAATGTGAATAGGCATAAGGAGAGCAAGAAGCGCCGCGCCGATAGCGATCTCTCGGCGCCCTCCGAAGAGAGTTACTCCGCATAGGTAGGTGAGGCCTACTGAAATACAGCCCGCGAGAACAAACGGAAGGCGTAAATTCTGCTCTTGAGTGCCGTAGTGGTGTGCAATTTTGAGGATATAAGATAAGAGTGGTGGATGGTAGTGCCGCAGCTCAATCAAATCCAGGGGCTTATTGGGGTCGTCTGATAAGTCCCAGCGATGCGCGTGAAAACTCCTGACACTGGCGAGCGCATAATCTCCCTCATCGCCCCAGAGATCACCCTTCGCATTCTGAATTCTCGCAGGATATGCTGCGAATGTCAGTAATAAAAAAAGAATGATATCGATCACCCATATCCAGCGGCTCAAGTTGCGTTTGAGAGTGGGAGAAGATTCTGCTGGTTCCTCGGAAGCTTGGGTATCCATAAAATATATTGAACACGAAACACAATCAATGACACAAAATGAGGATGTGAGTACCGACATCGCCAACTAATTTCAAATGCTCTTATTCGCACAAATACCGTAGATAACGGCTGATTTAAATTGGGTTGTCAGCGCTTTTTTGGTATATGCTGACTTCGTTTAGGCAGTTTCACATCTTTTTTAATTTCAGAGATAATCTCTTCACCAGTGTCGTCGCTATGAATGCGAAGTTTAAGGTGATTTCCTGGCTGAAGATCGGCAAAAGTGGCAGGCTTTGTCCCAATCCATATATTCACAGTATCTGCGAATGAGAGTTCACGATGGTCACCAGATGAAGTTGAGATTTTCAGCTTGTGTGTGTTCGAATCGATACTTATCAGGCTGCCTGAAATGGTGGTTTTTAACCGCTCTTTCAGTAGGGCAGCGCCAGAAGGAGTATCGGCAACACCGCGAGCCATCACTTTGCCTGATGGGAGTGCCCGAGGCAATATAGCGATATGGTCGCCAGCTTTGAAACTTTTTGCCGACACTGATTTACCATCACGATAGTAGAGGGTTTTGTCGCTGATAGAATATGTGAAAGGGGAGTTTTCCGGCGTCAACAGTGTTTCTATGCTATCTTCTGTTATCGCTTTCAGTAACCCTGATTGAATCTCTTTGCGGATAGATGTGAGCCATTTCCATGTCTCCGCATCGGTTACTTCAGATACAGACCTGGCTTTTTCACCTCTAATTTTACGCAGATGAAGTACTATTTTATCACCCGGTTTGAATGATTCAATTTTTTCTGGATTTCTACTCCGAATCCATTGTGTAGAATTGGTTAGGTTGTATGTGTTCCTGATATCGCTCTTCTCTTTAAGAACTATCTCCATCTTGGAGGTGTCGATAGCTATGATTTCCCCAGATTTAACATTAGGTGAAATAGATGCTGACTTGTGACGCTTCGACTTAGAAATGGAACTTGTACCAGTCGGTGTATTTTGAGCTTTGATTCCGAAGGAGGTTGAGAATATAAAGATCAAGGTTAAGAGAGAATAGTGGAGCCGCAATGTAGGTACCTCCTGGAAATTTTGCGTTGATTGGAATCTCTATTGATCCTATTCTAACCGATTGTGGTCTCAAATTGCAAGAAGCAGAAATGTATACTTATCAACTCCTGCGTTTGCCATCGCCTGAATCGCATCAGATATCCGCGTTTTATCAGGATGGGAATTGCCGATTCCGAATTTCCCGAGTCCACCGATAAGCTGCCGACGTTTGTATACCCGCATAACATGGAAGTCAATCGGCAGGGAAATCTATCCTGGAAGAGCTGCGTTCAACGACCCACATTATTTAAAGAAATATCTGAACTGCACATTCGAGGGCTGTTCCTTTAAGGTGCGGAGGACATCCGCCCCTCTTGGCCCGTCGAGCAGGTCGTATCACTTATGCCTAATGCCATATTCCACTTGATCCCCGATGCAGATCACCATCAATGGTTCACGCACTCGGCCGAGTTGAAAGAGTTGCTTCAAAATTTATATCTGACACAGATTAACCTGGTGTATTTATCCGCAGATTAAGCAGATGAGCGCAGATTACTATTTCAGAAATGGAGCCATTTTATAGATTTAGCGTGTTGGCGAAGGTTTGTTCGACTTTATTAAGGTCGGCGGCGGAAAGAGTTCCCAGCACGCGAACAACTAAGGATTGATGGACTGTTCCGAGAATACTTTTCACTACAGAGGGTTTAAGAAGCCCGGCAGCTGCCCAATCTGATAGAGGAGTGTCGTCTGGTTGTTTGGTGGCGAGGTTACTTGTAATAGGAGCTACAATTATATCTGCACGGCGGGAACTGTAATCATCGGTACTGAGGATTAGCGCAGGGCGGCGTTTTGAGCCGGACTGATTAGTATAGGGAAATGGCAATACGACAATATCACTACACTTATAACTCATCGTAAACCGAGTCTTCGTCATTATCCCATACCGACATAAAAGCAGGCTCTGAGAGACGCATGAGGGAGTCAGTCAGTTCAGTGTCGGCGATATCGGCAGTGTGTGGTAGTTGAAGCAGATCCTGCCCGAGGATGCGCCAGTTACGTCCGATCTTGATACCGCGTGCCAGGCCGGTTTCCAGCATGTTTTGTACACTTCGGCGAGAAACGCGCAGCATCGCTGCTGCCTCTTCAGTGGTATAGTAAGTATTCGGGCTTATTTCAAGATTCTGTTTAATCATGAAGACTTCTCGGTAAGCTGTACTTGTACTATGAATTCTGAAGCACTATTATACCACAGCCGACTTGAACAGTTATTCCTAGTACAAACATAATTGATACGTCAGTATAGTCTTTGGAAATCCCTCGGAGGATCAGCATAATTACAGTCTCGGAGTCATGCATTCGACTGGATTTAGGATTTTGTGCTTGAGGAATTTGTGCTTGAATTCTCGGGCAGCCCTGTCATAATGGAAGAGGGTGTAAAGAGCTGTCTGTGAAGCTGTCTCGTTCCTTGATAAGCCTAACAGATTCCAGCTTGAATACTTGAGTGTACGATTGTCTGACTGCCATTGTGTTACCGCTTTTGGGATGTGAATAGCCTGCCCAAGCTGCAATACCCTCTTAACTAACTCTCCACTATTTCGAAGGCCAATATCTCTGCATTAAAAAGTAGAGAAATGATACAGCCCATTTACATTAGTCGAGAGTATAATGGAACTAGACTGGCAGTGTCGAAGCCCTGTGTGCCAAGAGAGACAGAATTTACATGAATGATACTGAGTGTTTACAGCCGCCTAACATAGTTGCGGAAATTGAGAAATTAACCGTAAAATGTGGTTTTACAATGGCATCCGACTCGAAAACTGGATCACTCCTACGTATGCTTGCCGCGACAAAGCCATCAGGTGCGTTTCTGGAACTTGGGACAGGGACTGGGCTTTCCGCCGCGTGGATTCTGGACGGAATGAGCCAAAACTCCACATTAGTAACTGTCGATAATGATGCGGCAATGACCGGAATTGCAAGAGAGAATTTAGGAACGGACCATCGCGTTTCTTTCCACACAGCCGATGGCGGCGAGTTCTTACAAAGCTTAGAGGGTCAAACTTTTGACTTTATCTTCGCTGATACCTGGCCGGGAAAATACAGTCATTTAGAGCAGGCACTAGCCATGCTCAAACGGGGCGCATTATATATAATCGATGATATGCTGCCACAGCCAAATTGGCCAGCCGACCATCCACCAAAAGTTTTGAAGTTAATTAAGACACTTGAAGCGCGAAGTGATTTACAGATAACAAAATTAGACTGGTCGACAGGTATCATCATCTGCACGAAAATAGCTTGTAAACAGGCATAAAGTTGTGACTTCCAAGAGTATTACTAGAGATTGAGGAATCGCACAACAACATTCATCCGCTGAGTTTGATCGAGCATCAGAAATCTTTGATTCAGTTCAGAATGGGAGATTACGAATGGCAGCTCTAGATCGAACAAAGCAACTCCCTGGGTTCTCAAAACGCCGCCGGACGCTGCCGAGTAAACAGTGCATATCGATGAAAAGGACGGTACACAAGAATATTGCTTCAGATTAAAACACGTCGCGGATAAACCATAATACGTTCGTGCTGAACTAATTGTGTTTACAACTGCAATAGCCCATTGCTGTAAAGTACAATATCCTGTCGAATATGTATTCGTGTCCTCGAGACACTTGCTCTTTCCAGCGAAGGGCTATAGCCCTTCGCGAATCAAGAACTCCATGATAATTTCTTTTGAGTTCTGATTATGCTAATTCAGGTGAAAACGGACGATCAAGGTTCCCCCTCTCCTCCGAGATCGCGAGGGAATCAGAAGGAGAGGGGCCGGGGGTGAGGTCAGCCTCCCCTCTCCTCCGAGCTTGCGAGGGAATCACAAGGAGAGGGGCCGGGGGTGAGGGCTTTCACCAGTGCTTCACCGTTTCCCACGGCGCTGGCATCACCGATTCCGATTTTTCCAAATCTTGCGGAAATTGGCCTACGATGGAGGCAAAATACCCAATCCCAATATCTGCCCCGAAAAGCATCGCCACCGCGTCCGCCCTGTCCGGCGAAGATAACCCCCTTCTGCGCATGTCATCCTTACTCTCAATCTTGATATGTCCCGAGGATGTGTAGCTGTAGCGGATATTGCTAAGCTGAGCTTTCAACACATCGTCTACAGGCAGGCATATACGCCCCTGAATAAACCTCTCCCGAAGCTTCCAGTAGGTCTGCGCACGCTGATTAAGGTAGAGCTCAATATCCGAGTTGAACTCTGGCCGTTTCGCAAAATTCACCGCCTGCACCCCGGCCACATTCCGCTCCTTCAGGCGGTCGACTACCCCCGCGCCCACTCCAATCTCATCGATAGCTATCACTTCCGCCCGCGCTTCCTGCGCCATTGCCAACACACGCCCCGCCACCTGCATCGTATCCATCCCCTGTACAGATCGCAGCCAGAGCACGCTATCCCCCTGCCTCAATGCAAACACCGTCTCATCCGTTCCGAACCGCGCGACATCCACCGCCAGCACACACAGATCATCTCTCTCCTCTGGTCTTTCCGATACCGATCTGTTCATCGCCGCCTCGATCTGATCGATTTCCAGCAGGCTGTCCTCCGCCGATTCCGGGAACTCACCCATCACTCGTGCGCGGAAGAGCGCGTTAGGCCTATATATTTTGCCCTCCCACCTCAAAATCAGCCCGGAATGGCCGCTCGGTTTTTCTGCCTCCTCCATCTCCTCAATCTGTTCGCACCACTCCTTCACTCTATCCACCACACTCAGCCTGGTGATAGCCCCCGGTATCGTTCGAGCAGGTTCTTTCCGCTTCCCGTGATGGCTCTTCTCGCAGACCTTCTGGCAGATCACATTCGGATGCTCCAGCGCAGAGATAGTCACCGTCTTCCACCGCGAACCCCGAAACAGGCTGTAAAACCGGCCATTTGGCGCCAGCGGGTTCGATATCGCGAGCACGCGGTTATTCGCGCCCACACATATTCCTTCCACAGCATCCCATATCTCATCCTCCACGCCGCAAGCCTCGTCCAGCACCACCAGCAGGTTCTCAGCATGGAAACCCTGGAAACGTACCGGCTCGTCCGTCGAAAGCCCCATAGCAAAATGCGCTTCACTGATCTTGAGGCGAGTCTGCAGCAAGCTTCCCTCCAGAGCCGGCCTGCCCGGTTCACGCTCCGCCAGCCCGTTCACACTGCTATGCCGCCTTCGGATTTCATTCCATAAGAGTGTTTCTACCTGACGCCAGGTCGGCGCTGTCGTGAGCACCACACTATCTGGATTGCTATAAAGAAACCACAGCGCCAGATCGGCCGCGAGATAGGTTTTACCCACTCCGTTTGCCGCCTTCACCGCAACCCGCCGATTCCGCGCCAGCAGCCGCGCAATATTCTCCTGCGCACTCCACCAGCGAGACCCCAAAATCTCCCTCGCAAACCCAACCGGATCGTGCCTGTACCTGCTAAAATCCTGACTTCCAACCGCGCTTCTAACTACACTGACACCAGCATTCAATACTGTCCGCTTATTCAATTTTTTCACTCCTTAATCTAAACCCTACACCCTATCCTCTAAACCCTATCCCCCTATCACCCTAAACTCTCCGCCGATACTGATACTGGGTCGCATCGAAGCAGCCGGGAGAACAGTATCGCCCAGATCCCAGGCCGAAGGGGTAGATCTCGTGGCAGTACGGGCAGATTCGCACGCGTGGGACTTCTCGCCGCTTCATGGGAGCCCGATAGATCGCATGCCTGCTGAACGCGTGAAAGCTAATTCCGCTCGCATGGTAGCACTTGATGAGCGCGGAGCGAAGCCACCGCGACACACTCTGTTGGGATACCATGCGAACGAACTTCCCCCAGTGATCGCTGAGCTCTTTTTGAGTCCAGCCGAGTATCCACGCGCGCAGACAGACCCTCTCCCGCCGAGACAGACTGGTAACCGACATGAGGAAACTCAGCTCGTCCAGTGCAGTCTGTGCCGGCCGAACTGCGGCGAGCATTGCCTCCATCGCTTCCACGCTGCCCATCATGAACCCTTCACCATGCCGGGCGAGCTGCCGTTCGGTGTAGGCGGGATAGTGGGGGTCTTTAGGCTGAGCGTTCAGCAGCACGTCCGCCGCCATCTCCAGCGCTTCTTCGCAGGGGATTTCTCGTGGTTTCTGCGCGCAGGGATATCCCGCCATCTGATTCGTCTCCAATGATAAACGATTCATTTTTACCTCTTCCTCAGTATCGCTAATATAGTGTACATTATTCTACTATATTGTAACCCCCTCATCGCCAAATGTCAAGAACCGGAAATGGAAATACAAAATAAATCCATGACCAGCAGTAGCTGTTCATGGAAAATATTTAAAGAGAACGTAAGCATTTGGCAAAGACTAAAGAGGACGTGAAAGTAATAGCAAATACGGCTATTTCCGGGAGTTGAAAACTCCCGGCATCAAAAAACAGACATCTTGCAGACGCGTTTCCGCCTACAGGGCGGTTAGCCGCAGGCCTACCAGACGGGTACTTCAGTGCCTGGCAATGTGCGGGGGATTACTTTAGATCACTTTCATATTCCCTAAATCCCGTCGTCGGGGAAAAATAAGATTGCGTTCAAAATGAACGCAAGATGAGTGATATTGGAACGTCAATATTCGTTAAAATAATAATCAGCCCTCACCCCCCTCTCCCGAAGATTCGGGAGAGGGGCCGGGGGGAGGGCTGGACAATTGATTACGGCATGATCTTTTATAGAACGATATTTTTGGTTCTGGCTATGCCAGCTGAGATTAAATATCAAAACATCGTGGATCTTTTAACCATGTGCGTAGTGTTAATGAACTACTATCTGGCGGCCAGGCCGGTTAGCCCTGCGCCTAAATTGCCTGAAACGCCTAAAGAAGTCAATGTGCCGTCGTGCTCAATGGCGAATGCAGCCACGGAACCCAGGCCACCTGCAAGCACATATAGATACTTTTTATGCACATCCATCGCCATGTCGGCTGGCTTGCTGCCAGCTCCGATGTTTGCTACGATACCAGTTCCTGCAAATAGAGTCAGTCTTCCGGTTTTTGAGATACTATAGGCTGATACTGTGCCGCTTCCAGTATTAGTCGTCCAGGTGTACTCTCCATACTTGCTCACCGCCATCCAGCACGCGGCTCCCTGACCATCAGCTGCCGAACCAGTGATTGGCAGGCTGCCGTATCCGGAAACAAAATAGGAGGATACTGCAGACGCGCCAGGCGCTCCACCGAACGCTTCCGATACAATAAGATGGCCTGCAGGATCGAACTCGAAACCAAAGGGCGTCATTCCCACCGACTGGGTGACAATGGGTGCACTCACCAGACCACTCAAATTCACCGCAAATACATCGATCTTGTTCGTGCCTTTTTCAGTGACTACCAGCTCTTCACCGCTCGGACTGAACTCGACCTGCGCGCCTCCAACACCAGAACCGCTAAGCGGAGTGGTCGAGCCTGCAAGCGAAGCCAGTGTGCCGTCGCTGTTGATGGTAAATCCGCTGATGCTGTCTGAACCTGTGTTTAACACATACATCAGATCATGATGCACGGTGATACTCACTGGCTTACTCCCGCCAGAGGCGGTATTACTTAGCCACTGCAGGCGGTTTGGCAGGATTTTGAAAGCGGCGATATCATTGCTCCCTGCATCCACGGCGTACAAGAATTTGTGATTCGGGCTTACAATTACTGCTCCCGCGCTGCCCAGCCCGGTACCTGCACCAGTTCCGCCAGTGAAGTAAGTACCCACCGGAGTCAACATGCCATTCACAGCGCGATGGAACATGACAACGCTGTTGTTACTGGCAGAGTTTGTAGTAGTAAATACGTCTCCCATTTGGGCGTTAGCCTGCAAGGCTGTTGCGATCATGGCGCTGGTAAGAAGTGCAGTCATCATAGGGATGGAATTCACTCTTAGCCAAGATTTCCTGGTCAATTTGAACATACTCATCATATTCATTGGTTTTCCGGTCTCCTTTAATCGTTGCGATGCGGATGTGGATGGAGGGTTATTTTGGGCATATCTTATCACGATGTGCATCCTCCGCAGAGTTAATGCATCAACACGATAAAAAGTTCGTAAGATAAAAAAGATTTGAAAAACAGCAACAATCGTGCCAGGATGGATACAGTAGAATAATTCACAATCGAGGTAATTGCAAAACTCAAAATTTGTACATATTTGATTACTGCTCTGCCTAACCCCCCGGGAGGGCGGGTCAAAAGTCTTTCTGAAATTTTCGATTGAAAAAAAATCGCTCTACAATGCCCATACAAGCGACGAAGATTTTTTTGACGCTGATCTGCCATTGAAAAATAGCGACTTTTAGCCCATTTACAGTCCGAAAGA
>JANXSG010000122.1 GCA_025352825.1 Chthonomonadaceae bacterium
GGCGTATGGACCTCCCGGGAACAGTTAGTGAAACAGATAATGTTGTATGTTCAAACCTATACTCGAGATCGCGCCAAACCGTTTAATTGGACATACACTGGAAAGCCCTGTAAAGAATAATAGTAAAGGTAATAAACAATCATAATACTAGACAAGTGTTCTCTAAAATCTTGAGTAACACAAGTGTGTAATACGACACAATCTAATGGACAAATTAGTGTTCAATAATGCCGCGATCCTGAGCGATTTTTGCAGCCTCCATTCTGTTATTCGCAACGAGTTTGTGTAAGATATTCGTTACGTGATTCCGTACTGTGACAGGTTCAATGAATAGCTCCGCAGCGATCTGCTTGTTCGTCTTGCCGGCGGCAATCAGCTTCAGTACCGCAATCTCCTGCGGGATCAGATTGATATAGTGCGACTTCTTGCTATCATTCTGATTAGTTACTCGATTGAACTCACCCATCACCCGGATAGATAGAGTGGGCGGTAGGAACACAATCTGGCGGCTCCTATCTCTAATGCACTGCGCGATCTCTTCAGGAGGCGCCCCCTTCACCACATAACCGGTTGCTCCTGCCTTGAAGGCGCCGAAAAGGTGCTCATCATCGTCATAACTGGTCACAACGATCACCTCGACCGAAGGCAGTTCCTGGCGGATATGCCTGGTGGCTTCAATACCACCCATCACCCCCATGCTAAGGTCCATCAGGATAAAGACTGGCAGGTTCTCTCGCGCGAAAGTGATCGCGTCGCGACCATCATAGACTGTTCCAATTACTTCCATATCTGGCTCAAGGCGAAAACTATCGGAGATTCCATCGGCGGTTTGCCGGTCATCATCTACTACGAGAATTCGAAACATTGCTAGAATTCCTCTTTTTTTATCCAGCCTCCAACTGGCTGATAGTGCAGTATTCAGGTAAATATACTCACGTATAAGTCCCGGAGTAATAGTTAGGATGCAGACATATTTCTGTGTAAATGGCTAATCGTCAGTTTCTAGAGGGAGGGATAGAAGAAATGTGCTGCCAAGATTTTCGCTGGCACTTTCTGCGCGCAGTGTACCCCCTTGCGATTCTGCTAATCGCCTGGGCAACGGCAGCCCGATGCCGTTTCCAGGGATAACGCTGCGCTCCGCGATGTTTCCACGACTATATGGGGTGAAGATAAGCTCTTCATTCCCAGTGGTGATACCCATACCATAATCGCGGACAGTGAGATACACCCAATCTTTATCCAGCCATAGCCGCAGCTCTATATCTCCGCTTTTATCGGAGTATTTAACGCTATTGTCTATCAGGATGGCGAGGATATGCTGGACAGCATCACGAGAAAACACCACGGGCTCTATCAACTCGGAATTGAAACGAAGCGGATACGGCGGGTCGCCTGTTCCTTCCCAGCCGTGTGACTTATTGGCTTGAGCAACCCGATGCCGGCAGAAATTCTCCACGAACTCTGACAGATTACCGATTCGTTTCGGCCCAAGATTCATAGATTTTCCTGTAGAGTCCCGGGCGGAAAGGAGTATGGAATTGAATATCCGAAGAAGTTCGTTTGCCTCGTCGATCGCGTCCTTCACTCCCTCTTGTTCCAGTGAAGTTGCCTCACGTTGCTGAAGCATTTTTATACTGGAACGAAGATCCCAGAGAATGCTGTCTACATTGCCGCGTACCTGATGCGCCGCATAACTCATGGTATCCAGATAGACCTTGGATTGTGTCTCGGCTTTCTGCTTACGGCGATTATTTTCGAAAATACCATTGACGAGCATCCGACCTGTCAGGACGCACAACACGATTACGGACAAGGAGCGCGCACCTGGGCCATCGTAATACTGTTTGATCCGTCCCGTAGCCTCAATCATCTCGAATACACCCGCCGGAAAAAACTGAATAACGCAATTAGAAACAGGCGAATATCGCCAAAATAGGAACTTCCTGGTATTACTTCATCTGGGGACTGGCGCTGTTTCCAAATTCCTCGCCACAAAATATAAACTGCATAGCCCACTCCCAAGAACACAATGGAGGTATAGGCTAGAAACAACCTTCCTTGGTCCTTTTCATCATAGTCTCAGACGAGGGTGCCAGCGCTCGGGAGATGCAGGACTAAAGGAGTGAACGCAAGACTGGCGAGAAATAGAGCAGCTATCCATAACCTATTGCGTTGCAGAAAATTAGGAAGCGCTATATCCGTGATCTGGGAGGAGAAGAGAATTAGCGAGGCAATTGTTCCGCAGATACCGATCATCTGGACACGATAGGCTAACAGCGCGATAAATGGTGCACTGGAACCGCTTGCTTTCTGAGTGAATAGTGCGCCTAAAACCATGACGCTCATCCAGGCCGTTAACACACTAAAAGTACGAAGAGGCGTTTGATCGCTATGCCTCAACCAGAGAGCCAGGAAGAAGATGGAGTACTGGAGGCAGGTTGCCGCTGCTATAGATGGTATGAGAATCTCAGCCTGCATGTATAGTAGTCATTTATTTAACGGAGCAAAATTGTGTGGTGTGAAAGCGAATTGAGAATGCTGCCAAATCATATAAATTTATAGTTTGACAGGTTCCCTGTTGATATCAATTTATTAATATTTACTTTACGTCAGGCGAATGCCAAAAACCTGCATGATTATATTGATATGGGAATAAAACAATTCACAGGGGGTAAAACAGTCCATTAAGCCAATCTGTTACCACATATTTTACGTTAATGCAAATCATCTATCTAATCAATTTCTATCAATGCTTTTATTATATCATCGAACAGCCCTCGCCCCTCGGATTCCAGTTGCCAATAGTTTCAATATTCATAGCATCGTCAAACCATCACCCCCTGCCCCCTCTCCCGAAGCTTCGGGAGAGGGGGCCGGGGGTGAGGAAAAAAAGAATTATCGTTTCCCACTTACAAATTTTCACTGATCAATCACAGTCTATTACTGCCTTTATAACTCCGGTTTCGGCATTAAGCCAGCTCGGAAACTGATCTGGCATCTCATCAAAAGCCGCGCGATGTGTGATCCAGGGAGTGGTATCTATCGTTTCGTGCTCCATCAAGGCGATAATATTGCGAAAATCCTGAGGTGTTGAGTTGCGAGTAGCCAACAGGGTAAGCTCACGACGGTGGAAATCAGGATCGTTGAACGTATAGTCTCCCTGATACAGCCCCACAAATACAAACTTGCCGCCCGGCGCCACATATCGAAACGCCTTCGCCATCGAATCCGGATGCCCGGTTGCATCGAATACAATGGTGGGCATATCGCCATTCGTTAATTCACGAAGTCTATTCGCGTTTGTTTCGTCGTCACCGGCGTGTACCAGCATTGGAACACCCATCTGTTTCTGGCAGAACTCAAGTCTCCTGGTATTGACATCCATTGCAATCACCTGAGTGCCTGCGGCGAGTGCGAACTGCATTACAGCGAGCCCGATTGGCCCCGCACCAATCACAAGGGCAAACTCACCCTTTTCTGCCTGACTCCGCTGAACTGCGTGTGCTCCAATACCCAGTGTCTCCACAAGAGCCAGTTGTTCCAGTGATAGAGTTTCGGACTTGTGGAGTTTGATAGCAGGCACATTGATGAGTTCACGCATACCGCCATCGGTATGTACACCCAGGACTTTGAGAGAAGCGCAGCAGTTGGTCTTACCGCGATGACAGGCGATACAGACACCGCAGTTCAGATAGGGTTCGACTACACATCGATCACCCGGCCTTAGTCCCTCGACGCCATCTCCAACCGCGACTACCTCAACACCGAGTTCGTGACCTAAAATGCGAGGATAAGTAAAGAAGGGCTGATTTCCCCAGAACGCATGGAGGTCGGTACCGCAGATTCCTATTCGTCGTACGCGAACAGTTGCTTCCCCAACATTGGGTTCTCCAGGTGCATCGGTTTCAATCCGTTCAAATTTCCCAGGTTCATTCAGTATGATAGTTCGCATAGATCGCCCTCACCCCCGGCCCCTCTCCCAAAAAACAGGAGAGGGGTGACTTTAATATAGTTTCAACCGTTTTATTTCAGACTTTTATATTGCGCACAGACTCCCACGGAATTATGTTAAATTGAAAATCATTAATTCAGAAGTCCCCTCTCCTGTTTTTGGGAGAGGGGACGGGGTGATCGCTGTTAGTTAGGGATGAGGGCCGACGCCGCTGGCAAGGAAGCCTCCGTCTACCACCATGACCTCGCCCGTTGTGTAGCTCGCTGCGGGGCTTGCCAGGTAGATAGCGGCACCGGCGATCTCACTCGCCTCCCCAAAACGCCTCATAGGGGTATGATTCTTGAACCACTCACCGCGTGGAGTTCCTGATAGCAGCGCCCGGTTAAGATCGGTGGGGAAAACTCCCGGAGCAATCGCGTTGACACGAATTCCGAACTGAGCCCAGTCGTTTGCGAGAGACTGAGTAAGCTGAGCCACCGCGGCCTTGCTGGCTCCGTACGCGCTGACTTCAGAAAGGCCAACATAACTTGCGAGGCTGGCAATATTGATGATAGAACCCGACTGTTTCTCTTTCATCCAGCTGCCAGCAGCCTGGCAACAGAGGAATGTACCAGTGAGATTAACCCTTAAAACATGCTCCCATTCAGCAAGCGTAAGTTCGAGGGGATCCTTTTTCTGGGTGGTGCCTGCCGAATTGACCAGTATATCGAGCTGAGGCTGCTCGCTTCGAAGATTACAGAATACCGCTTCGATTGAAGCGATATTAGCAACATCCAGATTGAGTCCGGAGTGCCCATCCGATATAGAAAGCAGTTCCTCCACAGTCGCCTGTATTTTGTCCGGATTACGCGAACCGACAACTACTTTTGCGCCAGCCTGAGCCAGACCGATCGCAATAGCTCTCCCCAAACCGCTGGTACCGCCTGTAACCAGTGCAACTCGGCCAGTGAGATCGAACCCCTGAAAAGCCATATATTCACATCCTGAAATAGTTTGAGATTAATGTAACGACAGTCGAATATTCTTCAGTGATCGTTGATTTACCTTCCATCAAACAGTTCTCACACCATCTTCGATTCTAACCATGAATCCTTGATCTATCTTGTCGGTTTTGGCAGCTTGTGCTAAAATGAAAACAGGAGAACATACACTATGAAAATACAACTTACCGCAGTATTTCAGAAAGTTCCAGAAGGCTACATTGGCTTCGTAGAGGAACTTCCCGGAGCAAATACACAGGCCGATACTCTGGAAGAAGCGCGGGTCAATATAGATATGGATAGCAAAGCTGCTATTCATCGTGTTCTGCTTAACGATGATCAGGTGTCCCGATTTATCACGGATGGGTACCTTGTTCTAGATTCAGGAGTTCTGGAGGACGTGAATCAAGCTATCTATAAGAGGCTGCAGTATGTTTTGCACGAAGAAGGCAACCCCGGGAACAATATTCTGCCCGCGGTGCCCGAGCTGCAGAATGTGCTGGACAGCCCAACTGTCCGAGGCGCACTCGAAAGCATTCTGGGGCAGAACTATATTCTCCATCCGCACAGATACTGCCACAACAATGAGCCAGGTGAGAGAACCTCGGAAGGCGAGCGAGTGGGAAAAGGCTCGCACAGTTTCATCGGCTGGCATCAGGATGATCACAGCCCACTCTCGCAGCCTCGGCATCACTATCCCCGGTATGCGATGATTCTCTACTATCCACAAGACACTCCTGTCGAGATGGGGCCGACACAGATAATTCCTGCCACACACCTCCATCGATCTTTATCAGATACTGATCGTATGCGAGGTTTTCAGACCAGCGGCCCTGCCGGAACTTGTGTACTTGTTCAGTTCGATCTAGCACATGGAGGCTCCCTTAATCTATCCGACCATACCCGGCACATGGTAAAATTCGTGTTTGCCAGAGCAGAAGAGCCAACAACCTCATCCTGGAACTGCTCTCGAATTGCTTGGGAAACTCCGCCAGACCATCAGTCTCCCACTGATTCCACCGTTGTGTGGAGTCATCTTTGGAACTGGATGTCTGGCCGAGGCAGAATCAGCTCTTCGAGAGTTTCGGAGGCATCGTTACCCAAATCGCAGGAAGAACCAAATGTCATTCTCAAACTCATTAATTCTATGAACTGTGAAGAGGCAGTTCGCCAGAACGCAATCTATTCACTCGCCGAGATCGGAGAAACAGCTGTTGGGCCGTTGATAGAAAACCTGCTGCTTCAGGACACAAACCGATGGTCTGAAGGAGCAACAGTAATGGAAAACGCTGCCTATACTCTTGCGGCTATCGGTGCACCAGCCATTCCTGCTCTGCGAGATCTTCTGCATTTAGAGAACGAATGGATACGTATTAATGCCATTTTCGCACTCGGTGAGATGGGCACAATGGCACGATCCTCCAGTGCAGACTTGATCGCCTGTCTCGCAGATTCCTCTCATGCAGTCGTAAGAACTGCATTGAATGCAATCGGTCAAATCGGGGCGGAGGAGAGTGAAGCTCTGCCAGCCATTCAGAAACTGCTTCTGGAAGACAATCCAGAATGGGAGACTTCGATAATGCGGGAGTGGAGTGCACAGGATCAGGTTCGAATGAATGCCATGATGGCATTACTTAGACTTGGCTGGAAATCAGAGGACACCACCCAGGTAATCATCAAATCTCTGAACGACTCCTGTGGTTATGTCACTGGATTCGGCAGTGAATGCCTGCTCAGGCAGAATACTGATTCCAGTCTTTCGGCAGCCATTGCAGCCCTATGTACACATCGCTGGGATAACACGCTGCGGATTGGAGTGCGAACCTATTAGTTTTACTAAATGCAATATTTCATGTAAAAAGCCACAGATGTAAAAACAGCTATTAATCGCATATTCATGAAACTCGCAAGTCAATTAAGAGTGATTTCAGGAAAACTTGCGAAGATGAAAATTTGCTCTCACATTTTAAAATATCATTCTAGTACAAGAAAACACCATTTTAAGGCAAGACATCGTTAAAAATATATGTTAATATACCATTGTAACTCTAGTTTGAGTTACAATGGTATATTAATCATATTTGCCGCGTAATAGTTATTAAACTATTTTATATTAATATCGTTAAAAAAGTACAGTTCGATTTTCGTTGGCTCTAAACTTTTAAATTTGATCTGGAGGCGGCTTGAAAAAGAATGTTTCTCCGGCTGCGTTAACGATTGTGATAGTTATCGCACTGATTATAGTAGGCGGATTATATTATAAATTTGTTGGCGGCGGTTCTAGGTCTGTTGATTCTGCCGTTGCCAGTCCATACGGACTGCCAAAAGATGGTGCTGGTTTTGATACCCCTCCACCAGGAGGTTCAGGCATCAATACGATCACGGGTGAACCACTGTCGGCTTCAGTAAAGGAAAAGTTGAATCATCCTTTCCCCGGGAGTGCAGGCAGTCCGGGATCAAATATGCCCAGTTTGCCACCTGGCGCTAAAGTGAAACCTTGATCCACGAAAGTCGGGATCGACTTCGCTGTCTTGACATTTATATATTTCCATTGCTTTTCGGCACCCATGAAAGACGAATGTATCACTCACTCAGAAAGGAATCAATGATGTATAACCTCTCTCGTAATCGAATGAGACGCCCTCATACCGGTTTCACTCTTATTGAACTGCTAGTGGTAATCGCTATTATAGCAATTCTTGCGGCAATTCTTTTCCCAGTATTCGCTCAGGCACGTGAGCAGGCCCGTAAGACTACCTGCATCAATAACCTGAAGCAGCTCTCTCTAGCCTATCTGATGTATGTTCAAGATTTTGATGAGATTTTCCCTCGCCGGGATAATGGCGACGGACCGAACCCTGGCGTCGATCCCACTCCAGGCAACTCGAACGGACTTGTCTATCCCTACTACAAAAACTTTGGCATGCTTACCTGCCCAGATGAAAGCGATCGTGCTCAGTGGGTAGATCCCAATAATATCAATGGTTTAGCCCCGGCTCTTACACCAGGCTGGTCATCCGTATATAACGGCTGGAAAGCAGCCTGGGGTTGGGGTGAGTGCTATGCTTACAACGGCTACCAGGGTACGCCCAACGCCCAGGGTATTCCTACATGGCCTTCACAAGGTGTCAACCGCCGCCCGCTTGCTGCAATAAATAAATCCTCCAATACCATCATGCTGGCACACAGCCTGGGCACAAGAGGCGCAACATGGGGTGTTGGCTGGTTCATTGAGTGGCTGCCAGATTCTGCTGGTTCTGACTTCTATGCACCAATTTCAGATATCCATAACGGCGGAGCACCCGTGGCATTCTGCGATGGCCACACTAAATTTGTGCGGCAGAAAGTCGCACATGCTAACGACCAGGAACCACGAGACGATAACCCGAACTCGATGTGGAGTATTCAGTAGATACGCTGACAGTGAAACTGCTGCGACACTTTCCAGGACTCCTGACGCTGTTGGCGCTGGGGGTCCTGGTTTTATCTTGTGCTCCTCATAAATCCTCCACTATATCCTCCACCAGTTCTGGCAAGACAACCACGGCTCCATTGTCACCAAACGCTGATCCAACACCAAAAACTTCGATTCAGAACCAAAAAGATAACCCTTCTGCGGGGAATGCACGGAATGTCATCCTGAATGAAGAGCTTCGCAATCTGGAGCGAGCAGCAAAATCTCATTCTAAAGATGCCAGGTCACAGGCGAGATATGGTTCCGCACTCGTGGAATCAGGCAAAAGACGCGAAGGAATAGTTTTCCTTCGCCGCGCAGTAGTACTCGACCCGAATTTGACAGCTGCATGGCACAATCTCGCTCTGGCTGCAGAACAACAGTCTTGGCTGGATATAGCCGCGGATGCGTACAAACATGTGCTGATAGCTAAACCAGATTTAGTTGGTGAGTGGATCAAGCTGGGATATGTATTACTGCCGATGGGCAGGTTTGATGAAGCCGAAAGAGCATTTAAGCGAGCTGCCGTTTTCCAACCCCGCTCTTCAGAAGTCCTGGTAGCGCTTGCTAGCTCAGAGTTCGCATATTTCAACTATGATACTGCTATTACGATCCTTAAGCGTGCTATCTCGCTTAATCCACGTTCCGCGGCGATTCATGCTAATCTTGCATCCATTGAGTTAGATAGAGGTAAGCGAGCGGAAGCGGAGAGTGCCATTCGGGCTGCCTACGCTCTAGCTCCAGATGTCCCGCGCTATGCACTGTTTCTGGCTCGCATTCTCGCAGATTCGCCACATCCAGAGAATCGAGCAGAGATGAAGACAGTTCTAGAGCGAGCCTCTTCACTCGGGAGTAATGGCGGCGCGACTCCATTTACTTCAGCCGAAAGGGCATTAGCAGAATATCTACAAGGGTTAATCGCAAATCAAGATGGAAAGAAGGCTGAAGCAATAGCTCATTGGCGAAAATCGTACGCGCTTGATCCAGGTCAGCCGACGACTCAGCTTGCACTTGCCCATGCGCTCAGAAACAGTGGAGGTTCTCAGGAAACCGAGGGCAATAGATTGCTGGAGGTTTATCAGAAATCGCAGTCAATGAGGGATCGTGCCCGTTCACTGGGTCAGGAAGCGGAAACGCATCCCAACAATGGCCGAGCCCGGTATGCGTATGGCAAACTGCTTCTGGAACAGAACAACCTGGTTCATGCCGAATGGGAGCTTCACGAGGCCGTTCGGCTTCTCCCTCACGATATGAAAGCTAAGCGTCTGCTGGCAACGGCGCTTCGCAAAATGGGTCGAACCTATGAAGCAGATTCTAGTATGAAGTGATATCCGTTTCATATGATCATTCGGATACTAGAACTCTTTTTGGGAGATTTTAACCCGAACAAATCGAATAACTCGTCTTCACTGAGCGAACTTTGAAGATCAATACTCACATCATCAATTATTTCACTGAAAATTTGCCGTTTCATTCTCAGCTTTTCATCGATACGTTCTTCAATCGTATTCGAACATATATATCGAAATACTGTCACTGGGTAAATCTGCCCCATTCTGTGTGAGCGGCTCTCAGCCTGATCTTCTATTGCCGGATTCCACCAGCGATCCAGATGAAA